>CAZONA010000118.1:0-3166 GCA_964581025.1 uncultured Lachnospiraceae bacterium | reverse complement strand
TGAAACGAGGACTCTTTAATCTTGAAGATGCTCGCACTACTGCCGACGCCGCAATCGCTAATGTAACTCGCATCGCTGACACATTTTGCAGCCAGACTGAAGATCGGGTAGACGAGGCTGCGCAGGATTTGTTAAATACCGTACAGTATAATATCATGTATTCTGCTATTGTTGAGAGAAAGGTGAAGTTTAATGATTCTGTATTTTGAGAATATTTGTCGAGAGACTCGTCGAGAAATTGGGCGTCCCGAAACTAGTGAGGAAGCCTATGCAATGATTTCGACTTTTCTGAAAGAACATGACTTCGTGTCGTATTATAGTCGCCATTGGATTAACCCTACAAATCGGCATGAGAAAAAGATTGATGTAGGTAGTCACACAGAGTTTTTTATCCTCTATAATGAGAATGAGTGGGAATAATACCTTCTTTTGAAATTTCTTAATTTTTATTATATAATATATATAGAAAGTTAAGAAAGAGGGTTTTATGAATGTTTGTGGTTTTTTGGGTAGAGCAAAATAAGTATATGGGACAGAATAAATGGGTTGAAACTGTTAAGAGTGCTGATAAATTTTCTTCTCTTGCTCAAGCTCAACAGCAAGCGTGTAAGCGTTATTCGCAGCAGTATAAAGACAATAAACTCGAATATATTGATATCACTAAGACAGTTCCTACCTTAACAAAAGAAGAAGCAGAAGCAGCATATGAGGAACTGCGGCAGGCCGTTGAAACGTTCGGAGAGGTAGCCGCAAAGATCCCCGCAATTGTGCAGTATTATCAGAATGTTCATAGTGAGCAAGATAAGCTGCAAGAAGATTTGCTGCACAAGTTCGAGTTCATGGAACCTAACAACATTCTGTTTATTAAGTTTAGTCGTATGCTCAAGAATTGTCGCCTCAAGAGACGAGAAGCTAAAGATAGAATTGGCTACATGACAGCTATCTCGCAGGCTTCTATTATTGACCTTTTGAACACTCATAAAAATCACAATAGAATTATTGAAACTCGTGAATATTCTCCTCGTATCGCTCCAGAACTCTTTGAAAAGAAAGGTGTAGTAAACAATGAGGCTATGGCATCAGCAACTAATCCCCAAGCTTGATAGACAGCGTCTCTTGGGTCAGCATCGAGAATGTGCGGCTTTAAGGGGTAAAGGTTGGGGTAAGAAACATTCAGTAGTAGATTATGCTTTTACCTACAACCCAGACTATCTTGTGGCATACCATTACTTGATTATGGACGAAATGGAAGCAAGAGGATATCACCCTGACCCTGTATGGAGAAAGCCTAATTGGCGGGGCGCCGCAATTGGCGAAGAAGAAAATTGGACGAATGGCAGCTATGAAAAACTCCATGAGATGGGGCAGCAGGGGGTAATGATTTTTGCGGAACATAATGATGCTTACCTCCAAGAGTGTATTGACATTCTGAAAGCAAAAGGCATCGAAATTACTATGTAAAAGGAGAAAGACTATGAGACCTTATGTGTGCGATGGCGCTACCGTTCGGATGAACGACGGTCGAGAGGGCAAAGTTCTTGGTGTAGATCGACAGAACAAGATTGTGGCGGTACATACTGGTTCTTCCACTATCGCCACTAAGTTGGACAATGTAGTCGTGATTTCTTATAAAGGAGTGAAGTAATGGACTGTGTAATGATTACATTAAGCGAATATCGTGACCTTCTGGAAGGTTGGCATCGTTTATCCGCCTTGGACTATGGAGGCGTGGATAACTGGGAAGGATACGGGTGGTCTCTTAACGCTTACTGTGAAGAAGAAGGCGTTGAGAGCATTGACGAACTTGTCCAGCGTAGCATTAGTAAGATGGAACTAATTAACCTGTAAAAGAGGAAAAGGAGGATACATAATGGCATATTTTGGTTTGGTTACTCATCTGTGCAATGTTCATAAAGACCCTAATTCTGATCGTCTGTATCTTGCAGAGTGCTTTGGCGAGGGGGTTATTGTTGGTCCTGATATGCGGGAAGGAGAGCTTGTGCTCTATCTACCTACCGATGGAAAGATTGAACGCTGGTTTGGCAACACTTTTAACCTCTTCCGCAAGAACGAAGACGGAACCCCGCAGGGTGGTTATATTGAAGACAATGCCCACATCCGTGCTATTAAACTGCGTGGCAATCAGAGTTCTGGTGTTGTAATTGCTCTTGATAAGATTTATGATGCTTTTGGCGACCAAAAGTGGCTTAGCGGCGAAAAAGTAAATACTATCAATGGCAAGGTGTTTTGTTCCAAGTATATCCCTAAGCGTCGCAATGTATCTGCCTCTACCAAGAAAACCTCTTATAAGGGACGTAAGGCTGAGGGCATTGTTTATCCTGAGTTCGATATGCACAAAGACACCGAGCAGCTTGCATATAATCTGGATAAGTTCCATCCTGGCGATAAGCTGAATATGAGCCTGAAGATGCATGGTACTTCTCAGCGTTCTATGAAAACTTATGCCGAGCTGCCCAATGGTTTCTGGCGACGTCTGTTCCACATGAAGAAGAAAACTAAAGAGGTATATGTTTGCGGGACTCGTCGCTGCGTAGTGACTGAGAACTCGGAGGGATACTACGGCAATGATGCTTTCCGTATGCCTCACCACAAGAAGATTGAGTCTTTTGTCGAGAGCGGAATGGAAGTTTTTGGAGAAGTTGTTGGGTATTATGGGCCAAACGAGACTGATACTATTATGCCAATAGGCGATAATACAAAAGTTAATGATGAAGCCTTTGTAAAAGAATTTGGTAAACAGTCTATTTTTAATTATGGATGCAAGCCGGGAGAAAGTAAGTTTTACATTTATCGTATTACCTCTAATAATGGAGAAAAAGAATGGACACCTGAAGAAATTACTAACTGGTGTGACGAACATGGACTATTGCACGTTCCTTATATAGACACTTTTACTTTTACTACCCCTGAAGATTTAATGGAACGAATTAATAAATATTTAGAAGACTTACATGATCCTATTGGCTTAACTCATATTAAAGAGGGCGTAGTTATAAGAGTACTTGATCAAGCTACAGGATGGAAAGCATATAAGTCAAAAAGCTATGAATTTCGTGTTATTGAGGGAATTATTAAGGAGACCGCAAGCGTTCCAGATATGGAAGAACAGCAAGAAGAAATTTTGGACAATTATAGTTAATTTAAA
>CAZONA010000117.1:0-3182 GCA_964581025.1 uncultured Lachnospiraceae bacterium | reverse complement strand
TTACCCTGCTACACCCACGAGCTAACGGTAAGGGAAACGGAGATCAGTCCGCAGGGGCCGCTTGCGTGCGGCACGGAGGGGGACGAAGCGGCGGCGCGCCTGCGGTTCGCGCTGGAGCTGGAGGCGCCGGAGGAGTACACCTACCGGCTGGAGGTCGTCACCGGCGACGGCACCTACGACATCACGGAGCGCCTGCCCCTGCAGTCGGGCGAGCTGGTATTTGACCTGCCGCGATCGTGGACGGCGGCCGGACTGGCGGCGGTGCGTCTGGTGCGCCAGACCGAAGCGGACGGCACCGAGACAGCGCGCCAGTATTACCCGCCGGTGCTGCTGCAGTTCGCCTACCGCGACGAGGGCACAGCGCCCCTGACCGCCTCCCTGCGCTGGCAGGAGCTGATTGCCCGCGCCGAAGCCACACTGGAGCACGCCTCGCGCATCGCGGAGGCGGCGCTCACCACCGACACTGCGGCACAGGAGACGTTGCGTCGGGTGTCTGCGGAGGGGGATACCGCCGTGCAGAACGCCCGTGCCGCCGCCACCGAGGCGGAGCACGCCGCCGACGATTGCCGCGCGGTGCAGGCGTCGGTGGAATCGCTCTCCGGCATCGCCGCGGAGCTGGTGACCCTCACCGGCACCGATGGCGGCATCGACCTTCCCTGCGTCACGGTGGATACCGCGCTGGACGCCCACAGCGATCACCCCGTCGCCAACCGCACCGTCACCACAGCGCTGGAGGGGAAAAGCGACCGCACCCACAGCCATTCCACTGAGCATATCGCCTGCGCCAACGGCGGCTACTGGTGGGGCACCAGCGAAACGCTGGAGGACGCCCTGCTGTCGGTCAGCACCGAGCTGGCCGGCCTGCACACGAGCACCGTCACCGCCGAGCAGGTGCACACCGATCAGAACGGTGGGACGGTGGAGGACAGCCTCGCCGGACTGTGGGTGACCAAGGCGGACGCCTCCTCGATGATCGCGGAGTGTATTCCGTTCACGTACAGCGGCGGCAATATCAAGACGGTGGCGGACGCCCTGACCCTGCTGCTGCAGAAAATGGGGGTGTGAGCGCATGGGACTGAAGCAGACATTGCTTGCCGCCCGGTCGGCGGTTCATGCCGCGTGGCATAACGCCAATACCCGACTGGAGCAGTACGGCGTGCCCCCGGTGCCCACACTGGGCGCCCTGCCGCAGGCACTCGATGCCGTGTACGCCTCCGGCACGGAGACGGGCGAGCACACCGGCGCTCAGGCGGCGTACGACGCCTTCTGGGACGCGTTTCAGAACGGTGGCAACCGCACCGGCTACACACAGGCGTTCGCCTACGCGTGGAGCGCGGATACGTTCAAGCCGAAGTACAGCATGAGGCCGACCAACGCCACCGGTATGTTCAACCAAAGCCGCATCAGGGGCGACCTCGGTGCTTTGCTTGACGCGGCAGGCGTTACGCTTGACTTTTCGGGGATTCAAAGCAATTTGAGCGACAGTATTTTTTACTCGTCGGGTTTTTCGCGGCTCCCGACAATCGATTTGACAAGCACGACCAAGCTGGTCAATACGTTCGCGTACAGCCGGCTGCTGGAGAGCGTCGAGCTGGTCAAGCTAAAGGACGACGGCACGACCACGTTCACCAATCCGTTTTCAAACGTTCCCGCCCTGAAGGAGCTTCGGTTTTCGGGCGTCATCGGCACCACGCTCAGCCTGTCCTCGGCAGTCGGCCTGTCGAGGGCGTCGATCGAGAATATTCTCGGCTGCTTGTCCGATACGTCGACCGATGCCAGGCTGTCGCTGTCGCAAGCCGCCGTGGACGCGGCAATGAGCGAGGACGAATGGACGGCGCTGGTCGCGTCGAAGCCTAACTGGACGATCGCATTGGCATGAAGGGGGTAAACACATGATACAGGAAATCATCACGCGCGTGAAATTGACCGCCGCGGAGGGCATGACGCTCACCGACGGCGAAGCGTACGGCAAGACGGTGTATTTGGGCAGCGGCGACACGCCCGACCGCTGGCACGAGATCACCGACGTCGAGGCGGAAAAGAGACAGCAGGAGGCGGAGACAGTTGGCGAGTAGAGTGCTGAAAAAGGGGAGTAACCGTATCACGCAGGGGTACAAGACGACGCACCGCGGCGTGGATCTGGGGCGCGAGCATCTCATGGGTGAGCCGGTGATCGCTCACACGGCAGGCACGGTCACCGCCTGCGTCACGGGGCAACGCAACCACCGCGGCGCGACCGGCACGGCGAGCTACGGCAATTACGTCAAAATCGCCCACGGCGACGGCTACGAGACGCTGTACGCGCACCTCCAAACGGTGAGCGTTGCCGTGGGTCAGACGGTGACGCAGGGTCAGACCGTCGGGACGATGGGGAATACCGGAAACAGCTACGGCACCCACCTGCACTTTGAGGTACGGCGGAACGGCAGCCGTGTTGACCCGACCCCGTACCTGAACGCATCGTTGCCCCGGAGCGCCCCGACGCTGAAATACCGCGCCTGCGTGGGCAAGCGCTGGCTGCCGTGGGTCAGCCGTTGCGACGACACCGCGTCGGGCTACGCCGGGATTTACGGTCAGGCGATCACGGCGATCCGGCTTCAGCCGGAGGAGGGCACGGTGCGGTACCGTGTTCACCAGATCGAGGGGGATCGCTGGTTGCCGTGGGTGACGAGCGGCAAGGGGTATGCCGGGAACCGCGGCAAGCCGATCGACGCCCTGCAGTGCACCGCGGAGGGGATGACGGTGCGGTACCGTGTGACGGCGCAGGGCGCGGAGGCTTGGCAGACGTGGTGCGCGGACGGCGCGACAGCCGGGACGCCCGGCACGGCGGCGGACGGCGTGCAGATCGTCCTGGAACGGGGGTGAGGAGACGGATATTGAAGCGAAGCTGGCGGAGCTGGAGGCGCGCGAGCGCACATCGGAGCACCGGCTGAAGGACCTGGAGGGAGAGCTTCGGGATTTGCGGGAGCTGACGAAGGCGGTGGCGGTGACGAACACCAACGTGCAGGAGCTGACGCGACGCGTGGACGAGATGCACGCGGATATTCGGGGGCTGGGCGGCACATCGGGACACCGCTGGAACACGGCGGTGGACTGGACGATCAAGGGCATCGTCGCCGCCCTCGCCGCCGCCCTCATGGCCGTGCTCTTAAGCCACGCCTAAATCACACCCGGCACAGAAA
>CAZONA010000116.1:0-3205 GCA_964581025.1 uncultured Lachnospiraceae bacterium | reverse complement strand
GCTCGTAATATCCTCTGTCGGTAAATTCGTAAGGGCTGTTTTCCTTGCCGAGCAGATCCTCGGGCAGATTGATGAGCAAAAAGCAAAATCCGAACATTGCGACGACCGCCATGACCCATTGCTTTACGCTCGCACGATTTCCTTTTTTCAGGACCAACTCATACGCAAGCCCCACACATACGGGCAAAAATCCGAAAAGGGACGTTACGAGCCCCGGGGAATAGAGCGTGTTCATTCCGTACTCCCCGAAAATTTGCATATCCTGAATGCCGATCGTAACGTGGATCACTACCTCAAAGGCGGAGAAGAGCATCACGGCGATCCCGGCAGGCTTGCGAAAGCCCCAAAATTTCAGCACGATACAGCCGAGCACGACGCCGCCGAAATTCGTGATCATATCCGTCAGCCTGTTCATCGGGTAGCGGCTGAGCAGAGTCGAGCCGTGGGCGATGTTGTAGGAATAGTGCAGTCCGCCCGGAAATACCCATTCCTCAAGCACGTGCAGGATCAGCACGATGATCGCAAGGGTGCAGAGAACGTTGACCCTGTCCCAGACCTTGCGGTTCTTAAAAATTTTGATTGCGAGCACGATTCCGATCGCCGCCATAACGTAGAGCCAGACCGATAACCATGCGTTGATGATCGTTTCCATAAAAAAATCTCCTTTTTTCAAAAAATATTTTGCGATACTATTGTATCATAAAACATTTTGTGATACAATAGTATGAAAACAAGTGCTACACGGGAATGAAAAGTTGTAGCGAAAAGGAGAACGTTATGAAAAAGATAGGAAAGCTTTGGCTCGATCTGTGGCTGTACCCGATGATCGCACTTGGCGGCGTCATCGTCGGAATGATAATTTGTAATTGGCAGGCGTGGGGGCTGCAGCAAAAGATATTCGCCGCCGCAACCGCCCTTTTGCCGCTTCACGTCCTGGAGGAATGGTATTTTCCCGGCGGCTTCCATACGATGTATAATTTGATGGCGAACTCAACCCTCCCCGACCGCTACCCGATGAATAGGATGAGCGATATGTGGACGAACCTCATCGGCGTTATTTTCGGTTGCGTGGTGCTCGCCGTCGGCGTGAGCCCGTTTTTCTGCGTGATGCAGCTGTTTCTGTGCTGTGCCGAGGTGTTCGGGCATTTCTCGGGCGGCGTGTTTCTGTATAAAAAATTCAAAAATAGGGGCAAACGCACCCTCTACAGTCCCGGTATGGCGACCACGGTGCTCGGATACGTCCCCGTCGCCGTCGGGATCGTCGCCTCGTTCTTTACCGAAGCCGCACCGACGCTTGCGGAATTCGCCCTTGCCCTCGTCTGCGGCGTCGTGCTCGGCGGCGTTTCCCTGAATCTGCCCGAAAAATTACTCAAAAACGAAAATACGCCCTACGGCTACACGTGGGGCGACGGATATTTGACTAAATATACGGAGGAGAGATGAATGTACCACATCAAAAATGACAAACGCTCCGTGCAGTCGGCGCACCTGATCTACGAGGGGCTTTTGAAATGCCTTGAGCGTAAGCCCTTCGAGCTCGTTACGGTAACGGACGTGCAAAGAGCGTCGGGAGTTGCGAGAACGACGATATATCGTGCCTTCGACAATTTGTCGGATATCCTGCTTTGGCGGTGCGATCTTGCGTTCCGTGAGGCTCTGCTCGAAAGCAAGCCGAAAAACGCCCCCACCGAGTGGGAGCTTATGCGAGGGTATTTCGCATATTGGACGGAGCACGGGGAGATATTGAAATTGCTCGTCGATATCAACAGACAGGATATCATTTACGCCTGCCATACGAAAAACGCAAGGGCACTCGAGCAGTCCTACGGCAGGCTGCCGGGCATGGACGAGAGGAACGCAAGATATTTTATGGCGATCCGCACGGGTATGACCGTCAGTATCCTCAAAGCGTGGCTCGACGGCGGCGGAGCGGAGAGCGTCGACGAGCTTCTCGACATTCTGAAATTTCAGCTTGGGCTTCTCACCGGCGAAAATTTGAGAAGTGCAAAATAGCCCCCGATATTTTGCAGCCGCTGTGGGTAAGACGCAGGGTATTTTTCAAATTTGCCCCCTTTACTTTTCGGAAATATGATGTATAATATAGATGTAAGCCGAGATAGCTTAAGAAAGTGAGGAAAAAATATGATAGTTTTCATTATCGGTGCGGTGTTTGCCGTGCTTGCGGTTGTTATGACGGCACTTGCCGCCAAGAAGCGTAAGGAATCGGGAAGGGTAGCACTCCTCCCCACAGTCCTTGCAATCGTGTCCGTCCTGCTCCTTGTGATCGTTCCGCCGAGCATACATATCGTTGAGACCGGTGAGATAGCGGTCGTAAAGCACATGGGTGAGGCAAGGGACGTTAAGAGTGCGGGAATGCATTTTGACCTTTGGATAACTACAAAATACGACTATTACGACGCAAAGGTTCAGAACGTCGCAATCAATACGGCGGCGTATTCGAGCGACGCACAGACCATGGAGATCGGAATGACGCTCCAATATCAGATCGCCACGGATAAAGCGATCGAGATCGCCACACAGTACGGCTCGCTCGAGCTTCTCGAAAATCGCATCGAGGCGATAGCGATCGAAAAAACGAAATCCGTCCTCTCGTCCTATAAGGCGATGGATATCATTTCCGACCGTGCCTCAATGTCCCCGAGAGTCGAGGAGGCTATAAAGAACGCAATAGCGGACGAATATTTCGTCAGCGTTTCGACCGTGGTGCTCACGAATATCGACTTCTCCGACGCATTTGAAAAGGCAGTCGAGGATAAGATGATAGCGGAGCAGAAGCAGCTTCAGGCGGAATATGAGAATAAAATGCAGATAGCGGCTGCCGAGGCTAAGGCTAAGGCGGAGATAGAGATCGCAAAGGCGGACGCAGAGGCTAAGCTCATCGCCGCCGAGGCGGACCGAGACGCACAGATAGAGATCGCACGTGCCGAATCTCTCGCACTCCAGCTTAAATCCGTTGAGGTTGCAAGAGCTCTCGGCTTCCGTATCGTCGAAAGCGAGATAACCGCCTCCGACGGAAGTACGTCGACGGAATATACGATAGATTTCGAGGGCAAGAGCGACGAGCAGGTCGCACTCATCGTCGAGTACCTTAAGTATATCGAATACCTCGATAAATGGGACGGTAAGCTCCCCACCGTTATGACCGATAGCGGCGCAAGCATAATCATCCCCACCGAGCCGCAGG
>CAZONA010000115.1:0-3211 GCA_964581025.1 uncultured Lachnospiraceae bacterium | reverse complement strand
CCCCCCGAGCCGACGCAAGAAATTTGCGTCGGCTCTTTTTTGCTATTGACAATTCCGCTTGCGGTGTGCTATAATATTTTGTGTATGACAATTCTTACGAAAGTTGAGGAAATGTAATGGATAACGCAAGGATCACAGAGCTGAAAAACACAGCCAACAGCATAAGGATGGGCATAATCGACGCCACGCACGCCGCAAAATCGGGGCATCCGGGCGGCTCGCTCTCGATAGCGGACATAATGACCTATCTTTATTTTGAGGAAATGAATATTGATCCCGAAAATCCCCGTATGGAGGGAAGGGACAGATTCGTGCTCTCCAAGGGACACACCGCACCCGTTCTTTATTCTACGCTTGCGCACAGGGGATATTTTCCCACAGGGGACCTTCTGACGCTCAGAAAGATCGACTCCTACCTTCAGGGACACCCGGATATGAACAAGATCCCCGGCGTTGATATGTCCGCCGGCTCGCTCGGACTCGGAATCTCCGCCGCATGCGGAATGGCACTTGCAGGCAAGATTGACGGCAAGGACTACCGTGTTTACACGATGATCGGCGACGGCGAAAGCGAGGAGGGACAGGTTTGGGAGGCGTCTATGTTCGCCGCTCACTACAAGCTTGACAATCTCTGCGTGATTCTCGACCTCAACGGACTTCAGATAGACGGTCCGACCGCCGAGGTAATGAACCCAGCCCCCCACGACAAGAAATTCGAGGCGTTCGGCTTCCACGTGATCACGATCGACGGACACGATTTCGAGCAGATCGAGGCGGCGTTCGCCGAGGCGAGAACGGTCAAGGGCAAGCCCACGGTGATAATCGCAAGGACGACCAAGGGCAAGGGAGTTTCCTTTATGGAAAATTCCGTCGGCTGGCACGGTGCGGCTCCGAACGACGAGCAGCACGCTGCGGCGATTGCCGAGCTCCGTGAAAGATTTATTTGAGGAGGGAAAAGCAATGGCAGACGTAAAGAAGATAGCAACGAGGGAGGCATACGGCAATGCGCTGTGTGAGCTCGCTCCGAAATATGATTTTGTGGTGCTCGACGCAGACCTTGCGGCAGCTACCAAGACGGGAATATTCAAGAAAAAATACCCCGAGAGATTTTTCGACTGCGGCATAGCCGAGGGAAATATGATGAGCGTTGCGGCAGGCATCGCATCGACCGGCAAGACCGTTTTCGCCTCGTCCTTTGCGATGTTCGCGGGCGGACGTGCCTTCGAGCAGGTCAGAAATTCGATAGGATACACCCACTTAAACGTTAAAATAGGCGCAACTCACGGCGGAATTTCCGTCGGCGAGGACGGCGCAACCCACCAGTGCAACGAGGATTTCGCAACGATGCGCTCGATTCCCGGGATGGTTATAATCAACCCTGCCGACGCAGTCGAAACCCGTGCCGCAGTCGAGGCGGCGATTTTGCACGACGGACCGGTCTACCTTCGCTTCGGAAGATACGCTCTCCCCGTGCTCTACGGCGACGATTATAAATTTGAGCTCGGACGGGGTGTGCTTATGGCGGACGGCAGCGACGTAACCCTCGTCGCAACGGGACTGATGGTCGCAACGGCGCTTGAAGCAAGGAAACTTCTTGCCGCAGAGGGCATTTCGGCTCGTGTGGTCAACATCCATACGATAAAGCCCATCGACCGTGATATCATCGTTGCGGCGGCTAACGAAACTGGAGCGATCGTAACCTGCGAGGAGCACAGCATCCTCGGCGGTCTCGGCTCTGCGGTTGCCGAGGTGCTCGTCGAAAACGCCCCCGTTCCGATGGAAAGAGTCGGAGTAAGGGACGAGTTCGGACGCTCCGGCACCGTTCCGGCACTTATGGAATATTACGGACTCACGGCAAAGGACATTGCCGAGCGTGCAATGCGTGCAATCGCAAGAAAATAATATTAAAGGGGACTCTGCGTCCCCTTTAATAGAAGAGAGGTCAGGATGCGTTATTTCAAGAATAAATTTTTCATAATCTGTCTTACCGTGGTGCTCTGCCTGACGGTCTTTTCCGTCGTGCTCGGCGCAACGGGCAATTCGTGGTTCTTGAAGGACGCTTTGAACGTCATCTCGACGCCCTTCCGAGCCGTTTTCGGTGCGTGTGCGGACGGGATAGAGGGATTTTTCGA
The DNA here is from genome assembly GCA_964581025.1 of uncultured Lachnospiraceae bacterium. GTDB lineage: Bacteria > Bacillota > Clostridia > Oscillospirales > CAG-272 > RGIG4608. Next base: position 1,079 of record CAZONA010000115.1, on the reverse strand, counting down.
TTATTTTACCGAATTTGACCGCTTGCTCGAGGAAAATCTGAAGCTTAAAGAGGAAAACCGTGAGCTTTCAAAATTAAAATCCGATCTTGAGGCACTCAAGAAAGAAAATGCGTGGCTCAAAAATTTCCTCGATATCAAAAATCAAAATACGAGCTTCGAATTTGCCGAGGCTCTCGTCGTGGGCAAAAATTCGGGTGCGGCTCATCAAACCCTTACCTTGAATAAAGGCTCTCTCCACGGGATCGAGACCGGAATGTGCGTCATCACCGAGGACGGACTCGTCGGCAGAATAGTCGAGGTTGGGCTCACCTCGTGCGAGGTCATCTGCATAACCGATATTTCAAGTGCTGTGGGAGCGGTCGTCGAGCGCAGCTCGCTCGTCGGCATCTGCGAGGGCTACGATAGGGAAAGCGTCCTCTTTGACTATACCACGGGGCTTGACAGCCTTGACGACGTCGCAGTCGGAGACGTTATTTTGACGAGCGGAAAGGGAAGCATCTACCCCTACGGCTTGAAGCTCGGCGAGGTCGTCGCAGTCAAAACGGACGACGCAAGCCGCTCCGTGATTGCGACGGTGAAAATTTCTGCGGATATCGAAAATATCAGCCGAGTGATGATAATTAAATCCTTTACGGTCAATACCGAGGAATAATGCCGATGGATAATAAAGCGGAGCTTAAGGAAAGAATGGCTCGGATCGTCTCCGAGCTGAAGAAAATATACCCCGACGCCGAGTGCGCACTTGAGTTTGGGGGCGAGCCGTGGCGATTGCTCGTTATGGGCAGGCTCTCCGCGCAGTGCACCGACGCAAGAGTCAATATCGTTTGCAGGGAGCTTTTTTCAAAATACCCCACCTGCGAAAGCCTCGCCGACGCCGAATATGAGGACGTCGAGCGGATCGTCCGCCCGTGCGGACTTCATAAAACCAAGGCGAAAAATATCAAGGACGCCTGTAAAATGCTTATTGAGGACTTTGGCGGCGTCCTGCCCGACGATATGGACGAGCTCTTAAAGCTCCCCGGCGTCGGCAGAAAAATAGCAAATCTTCTTCTCGGAGATATCTATCATAAGCCGGCGAT
>CAZONA010000114.1:0-3217 GCA_964581025.1 uncultured Lachnospiraceae bacterium | reverse complement strand
GAACAATCCTTCCACCGCTAAAGCGGTCCCCCTCCCTTTACACAAGGGAGGCAAATTAAGCCGAAATGCCGACAATAGCAACAAAGTGCCGAACAACGCTGAGCACGCCCGACTACCCACAAACCCGTAGGGCGTACCTGTGGTCGCCCGTTCCGAATTGAACTAACTTTTGAAAACGAGCCGGTTTCCGCAAACGATATCACTATTGAACAAGGCGTATCTTACGTTAGGCTCCCTCCGGGAGGGAGCTGTCAGCGAAGCTGACTGAAGGAGCACGCGCGGCAAGAAAATTTGCACAAACTCGAAAGTTGCGCAGGCTCCTTCCGTCTTTTTGCTCCGCAAAAATCCACCTCCCTCTCGGAGGGAGGCTTTCTTAAACCCGAGCCTCACACAATAACATTTTTGCTTGTATAAAACCATCGAATTTTCTAAAAATCTGCGTGGCATTAATTTTCTGCGTCCACTCGCTCCGTGGGTGCAGTCGTTAAATCTCCGCAGAATTAGGTGAATTTCGTGGGAAAAGCAACAAAGGTTAACTCCCTCTCAGTCGCCTACGGCGCCAGCTCTCCCTAAGGGCGAGCCTTTCTAAAATTCAAGCTTCACTTCACGGTGATTTCGTTCACCGCAAGATTCAAAGTTCCCCACGGGCGACCGCAGGTACGCCCCTACGGGTTAGTGGGGTTGATTTTTGTGCGGCAATAGTGGTGAAGTTTGATAAAAAACATAGTGCGGCTACCAATTTTCTGCGAGCACTCTCTCCGTGGGTGCAGTCGTTAAATCTCCGCAGAAATCAGGTGCATTTCGTGGGAAAATCGGCATTTGAACGCTCTCCAACTACCTCAAAACACCGTTTCGACGGTTTTGAAGCAATTCCTGGGCGAGTACTGCCAGCGTGCGATATGGGGCGTTTCCCTTTGGGAGACGTAATATTTCAGCTCCTCACGCACGGTGCAGGGGGCGAGGTCGATGAGGACGAGCTTTATTTTCATTTTCTCTGGGATCATACTCTTTATGTAGACCGAAACGCCGTCCCCGGCTTTGATATTGCACAGAGTCGGATCGTCCGCTCTCGGCTCGGCGAGTCCAGCGAGATTGGGCGCAAGCTCAACGAAAACCCCGTATTCCTCAACGCTCCGCACAATTCCGCCGACCGTTTGCCCGGCACGAAAGCGAGCGGCGTTTTCTTCCCAAGTCCCGAGCAGCTCCTTAAGGCTCACAAAAATCCTTCCGCTCGCCTCGTCGACCGATTTCACAACGACGCCGATATCCATTCCGACCGACAGCCGATCCGACGGGTGCGAAATTCTCGACACCGAGATGCAATCTATCGAGAGCAGGGACGGGATTCCGCACCCGATATCCACGAACGCCCCGAAGCTGTCAAGATGCGTAACGGTCGCCGGAATTACGTCCCCGGGGATCAGGGAATTGAGATAAAGACTCCTGCACTCCGCCTGCGCCATGCGGCGTGAAAGCCGGGCACGTGTTCGACCGCTGACCGTTTCGAGCGCAAGGACCTTGAAGCACACGGGCTTCCCGACTCGGCTGATGATCGCAATGTCCTTGACACGCTCCCCCTCACCGCAAAGCACGCATTCCTCTCTCGGTATGATCCCCTCGACCTCGCCCAGCTCCACGTGCAGATCGAGCCCGTCGTCGCAAAGGCACACACGCCCCTCGAGCGTTCTCCTCTCACGCATCGCACGCTCAAGCCCCGAGACCGTCGAAATATAAGCGAGATTTTCCGCAGTGTAAAGAAATCTGCCCTCGGGCAGATAGCAATTAGTATCCATTGATCCATCCTCTCTTTTCCGTTTTTTTATAAGAATATTGCCGACGGCGAAAAAATATTCCGAAAAATTTTGAAATCACACTCGAGGAAAAACGAGCAAATAGGGCAAAAAAGAGAGAAAACGAGAGATTGCACGGCGATAAATTAAAATCCTCAAAAAAGTTTTCAAAAACCTATTGACAAAGTGCTCCGCAAGTGCTATAATGTGCAAGGTAAAAAATCAAACACAAATTTGGAGGATTTATTTAATGTCTACTTTTTTTGCAAAAGCAGAGACCATTGAAAGAAAATGGTACGTTATAGACGCTGCGAATAAGCCCCTCGGAAGAACCGCAGTAGCCGCTGCGAACATTCTCCGCGGTAAGCACCGTCCCGAATTCACTCCCAATGCGGATTGCGGTGAGTTCGTTATCATCATCAATGCCGACAAGGCAGTTCTCACGGGCAGAAAGCTCGAGCAGAAGTATTATTATCATCATTCCGGCTACATCGGCGGTATGAAGGCAGTTCAGTATAAGACTCTTATGGCTACAAAGCCCGAGCTCGCTATGACGCTCGCAGTTAAGGGAATGCTTCCTCATAATACCCTCGGTGCAAAGGCAGCAACTCGCCTTAAGGTATATGCAGGCGCAAACCATAAGCACGAGGCTCAGAAGCCCGTAGCTGTTGAAGTTTAATGAAAGGTAGGACGAACAGAATGTATACAAGCTCAAAGCCCTATTTTTACGGCACAGGAAGAAGAAAGAAATCCGTTGCACGTGTTCGCATAGTTCCCGGCACGGGCGTTATCACCATCAACGGTAAGGATATTGATACTTATTTCGGTCTTGAGACACTCAAGCTCATCGTTAACCAGCCCTTCGCAGCAACAGGTACAGAGGGTAAGTGGGACATCATCGCACTTGTTAACGGCGGCGGTATCTCCGGACAGGCAGGCGCAATCCGCCACGGACTTGCACGTGCACTCGTCGCAGCAGATGAGGCAAATAAGCCCGCCCTCAAGGCAGCAGGCTTCCTCACTCGCGATCCTCGTATGAAGGAAAGAAAGAAGTACGGACTCAAGGGCGCTCGTCGTGCTCCTCAGTTCTCGAAGAGATAAAATATCGTATTCAAAAAAGCTCTCGATTTTTCGAGGGCTTTTCTTTTTGTTAAAAAAGTCAGTCCAAGGGGGAAACTTGCAACATCTCTGCGGAATTAGGTGAATTTTTTAGGAAAATCCGCACGTCGAGATCCTTCGCTCCGCTCGAGGATGACGCCGAGGGCGTCCGACGTTACAAATCGGATAACGCTTTTCACTCGTGTGTCGCTCAAACTCCGTAGGGGCTTTGAGGTCTGCAGAGAACAAAATCTCTGTTGTATGAAGCTCTCCGTTTAGAAAGGCTCCCTTGCCTAAAGGGAGCTGGCTCGGCGAAGCCGAGACTGAAG
>CAZONA010000113.1:0-3233 GCA_964581025.1 uncultured Lachnospiraceae bacterium | reverse complement strand
GTGGCAGGATAATCAAGGTCTTTAATTTAATAACACACATACACAACAGGGTGTACGTTTGCAGCTACTTATCTTCCGGAGGAACAACATCGGACATTACAGCTACCTCTGCAATTGCCGCCATGCAAGAAGCCGGAAGCAAACTTTCGAGAAGCAACAATGAACCGTCGTCTTGAGCATTTCACCTTCATTCCGACCTCATTAACCATCATCTTGAGCGTTCTAATGTCATTCTCATTTTTAACCGTCATCTTGAGCGTCAGCGAAAGATCTACTAAAGTATACCGCTTAACCTCAATGAGATCCTTCACGTTGTTCAGGATGACGAAATAACCCGTCATTCTGAGCCTTTGGCGAAGAATCTACCAACGGAAAAATTCGATAAAATAAATCACAACCCCTGTCAGATCCTTCGTTTAACTCAAGGATGACAGACAGGGGCGAAAAATCTACCGAAAAAAAATCACAAACCCCGCCGTGTCATCTTCGAGCGTAGCGAAAGATCTCGGCGGGACTTTTTTTGTTTTACCGCTTAACCTCAATGAGATCCTTCACGTTGTTCAGGATGACGAAATAACCCGTCATTCTGAGCATCAAGCGAAGAATTTCCGAAAATATAGTGGAAAACTTCAAGGGTGCGGAAGTAGAACTATCAAATAAAGAGCAAAGTGACATTAATTACTCTTACCGTGAAAAAACCGTTATCAGAAACAAAATCAAGAGAAAAGTAAACGAGCTGAACAGTTATCTTCTTAACAACACAAAAGATAAACACGTCCATCTGAAATATGTCGCATCATGAGCTTGAAAATGTTTATGAACTTTTAGGATTTGTTAAGTTAGTGAAGTGCAAAAACCACCGAGAGGGTTTTATTTCTCTACTCGGTGGCTTGTTGTTTGCCCGAACACTATTCCTACAAAGAATAAGCAGTTCGGATTATACTCTAACGGTAAAAATTTTGACTTGCATTTGACTTGCATTTTTAGTTTTAAATAGCAATAACAAGTAATAAACAGTAACAATTAAAATTCAAGTAAAAAGCCGACAAACCCTATAATATCAAGGTTTACCGGCTTTTTCTGTTTTTATTTTAAAAAACTATATTTGGTGGAAGTTGACTCTTTAAATTCGAACCTCCGTCAGCCTTGATTCTAAACGATCTAATTTTTTCTTCGGTAAGATTATATATGGAAGTTATCTTCAAATATCCGTCCGGTTCATCCCAAACGGTTACGGAATTAACAAGTAGGTCTATCAGTTGCCTGCGGAAATCTTCGTCCTCAACATCACCGTCCAAAAACTTTGAAAGCCACCATATAATGTGTTCTTTTTCCAAAATAATATAATCATCTTCCGCAATAATTAGGCGGCGTTCAAGTTCTCTCTTTTTCTTTTCTAAGTCGGTAAGTCTTGAAGCGAGTGTATCTGATTCTGCTCCTCGTTCTACCAACTTCAAAAGGTTAGATATACTCTTATCGACCTCATGAATCTCTGCTTTTAACGCAGGAATGACTTTATCGTTTTCCATATCTTCTTGATTTTGTTTGATTGCTATGTCGGCAATCATTTCTATTTTATCGGGGGTAAGAAAAGCCATAGCATCTTCGGCTACAATTCTTTCTATAATATCTTTACGAATTGACTTCTTATCGCAGGAACGAAATCTTTTTCGATTGCTACAAGTATAATAGTTATGAACATCTCCTGTTCGGCTCGTTCCACTATCACCTATCATAGAAGCCCCACAATGCCCACAGAAGAGTTTTTGAGCAAGGATATAATCTACCTTTGCTTTACCTCTTGACGGGGCTTCTCCGTTCTTTTTAAGCCGTTTCTGCACAATCTCAAAGGTGTTCTTGTCAATGATTGCGGGAACACCGTCTTCTATGCGAACTTCTTTATAAGTATATACACCTATATACTTCTCGTTTCGGAACATTGCCTTGAATGAGTTTTTATTAAACTCCGAACCTTTGGCGGTGCGATAACCTTTATTATTAAACTTATTACAAATATCGGCAACAGTAGAACCGTTAGCGTATAAATCAAATGCTTCACGGACTATTTGTGCATTAGGCTCGTCTATGACGAGTTTTTTATTTTCTACTTTATAACCCAAAGGAATATGACCGCCTATGCTATGACATTTATAGGCAGACTCACGCATACCTCTACTTATTTTTTGTGATAACTCTTTTGAGTAAAACTCTGCCATACCTTCAAGGACGGCTTCGAGAATAACACCTTCGGGATTGTCCGAAATATTTTCGGTAGCAGATATAACCTTTACACCATTCTTTTTAAGTCTTGCTTTGTAGGTAGCGGAATCATATCTGTTTCGGGCAAATCGGTCAAGTTTATAGACAACAACACCCTGCCACAACTGTTTATCGCTGTCTTTTATCATTCGGTTAAACTCGGTTCGTTTATCCGTATCTTTGAAAGCGGAAGTAGCACGATCAATATACTTATCTACAACATTGTAGCCCTGCCGTTTACAAAACTCCATACAAACTCTCTGTTGTCCCTCTATGGATTGCTCTGTTTGCCGGTCACTACTATATCTCATATAGAGTACGACATCCATTACCTCAACTCCTTTAACCGTCTGTAAATACATAAAACTTCATGAGGGATGACTTTACCGCAATCAGCCAATAACACTCTCAGACGATGTTGTAGGCTTTTTTTCTATCTCATCGTGGATATTCATGACTGCCTGAATTATCCTCAACCGACCTTCTTCGCTTGTTGATCTGAACATTGCAAGGAGGGTTTTTTCCTGTCCTGAGGTAGAATTATTATTTTCTTGTAAGATTAAGTCAGCCCTATCCATTAGAACTTTATTTTGATTTTCAATTCCGAGGAGATAGTCGACCGAAACCTCAAAGTATGTAGCGATACGAACTAATGCGTCCGCTTTGGGTGATGATCCCTTTTTCCAACCCGAAATCGCGGGAGACGAAACGCCCGTCATTTCGATAATCTCATCGGATTGAGGGCGTAATCCTTTATCCTTACAAAGTTTTTCAAACCGTTCATAGAATGTCATGACGATGCCTCCAAAATAAGTGTACTTAGATTTTTCGCAAAATTTCTTATAAATCTTTGAAAAACCTCTTGACAATCTAACTTGACTTAGATATAATATAAACAACAGGTTGATAAAAAGGGTACGAGAAAACCTCCCTGCGTGATTCTATACCCGCAGAGTCTCTAATGCTACGTAATC
>CAZONA010000112.1:0-3242 GCA_964581025.1 uncultured Lachnospiraceae bacterium | reverse complement strand
CGAAAACTTTTTACTACCCCCTTGAAAAGTAGCGAAAAATTTGTTATAATACCCCTGTACCCCCACGCACCAACGGGGCGTGGGCAAAATCGTCGTTCGGAGGACTTTATTATGACATGGGATGAGCTTTACGCATCTTGCTCGAACTGTGAAAAATGCGAGCTTTCGAAAACTCGCACGAACTGCGTTTTCGGTGCAGGAAACCGCTCTGCCGATCTTATGTTCATCGGCGAAGCTCCGGGCGAGCGTGAGGATCTGACGGGCACTCCCTTCGTGGGCAGGGCAGGTCAGCTTCTCGACAAATATCTTTTTGCGGTTGACATTCCACGTGAGGACGTTTACATTGCGAACATTCTGAAATGCCGTCCGCCGAAGAACCGTGATCCGCTTCCCGCAGAGGAGGACGCCTGCATGGACTATCTGCGTGAGCAGGTACGTCTTGTGCGACCGAAGATCATAGTTTGTCTCGGCAGGATCGCCGCTCAAAGACTCATCAGCCCCGACTACCGCATCACACGGGAGCACGGGACTTGGGTACGGAGGGGAAATTTCCTCATCACCGCCGTTTATCATCCTGCGCTTCTTTTACGGGATCCTCACAAAAAAGAGGACATGCTTGAGGACATGAAGGCGATAGCGGCAAAGCTTGCAGAGCTGAAAAACACTTAAAAATCGGAGAATCTATGAACCAAAATTACAATAAAAGCGGCAGCTACGGCACGCACGGAGAGGGCGGCTACGTAACGAGCGCACGTGAGGATGGGAGAAATCTCGCCTCATCGGTTGCGGTGATCGCCGCAATTCTTGCTCTTTGCATCGTCTGCGGTGTATTTTTCGCAGTTGCCGGGACGCCCTATTTCAATTCGAGCACCACGACGACGCCCGATATAAAGCCGGTCGAGAAGCCGGTCGATCCCGAAAAGGCTTACCCTTATGCGACGGTTACGGACAAAACGCAATTCGTTGCGAGCGTCGGCGGTAAGGCGATGTACACTCTCGGGCTCAGCTCGGAATATGCGATACTCGTTCGACTTTCCGATATGTCGACCGTGGCGCACAAGCTTCCCGACAGTCCCATTTATCCTGCGTCAATGACGAAAATAATGACCGTCGTTACCGCTCTTGATCTCATTGACGACCTTGACGACGGCTACGTTATCACGCAGGAAATTTTGAACACCGTCCCCGACGGTGCGTCGGTGGCGTGGCTCTCGGGATTTGTCGGAAAGACCGCCAGCGTTCGTGATCTGCTCTACGGCGTAACCTACAGATCGGGTGCGGATGCGGTGCTTTGCCTTGTGGATTATCTCAATCTCACCGTCGGAGAATTTGCATATCTTATGAACGCCAAGGCGCAGGAGATAGGAATGGAGAACACTCATTTCGGCGGAGCGATCGGAATGGACGACGAGGAGAACCGCAGCACCTGCAGGGACATTGCCGCACTTATGGCTTATGCGATGGAAAATCCGCTCTGCCGTGAGCTTTTCGGCGGAGAATCGTACAGGCTCGACTATCTTGCAATGACGTATCAGAATTCGACTCTCTCGGGCACGCTCGGGAATATGGGACTCACCCCGACGACCGTTCTCGGCTCGGGCTACACCCTTCTTGCCGCAAAGAGCGGACTTGAGGACAAGGCGGGCTATTGCCTTGCGTCCTACATACGCAACGAGGAAACGGGCGAGCTGTTCGTTCTCGTAACCGCAAAGGCGGCACGAGCGGCGGAATACCCGTACAATTCGAACACCATTTCGGATATGCAGAAAATATTCAATAAATATTCACCGTGATTTTTTTGCAATTTTACGGTATATTTGCCCCGAAGCAAACGAAATTTTGTGAAATTTTTCGACAAAAAAATCTTTACAATCGCCCCGTGCGGTGGTATACTTTTCTTTGTTGGAAAACCCAACCCAAACTCTAATATTTAAGGAGAAAATAATATGAGCCGCCTTATTGGTACAGTTTCACGCGGCGTGAGAGCGCCGATAATAAGAAGCGGAGACGACGTTGCGCAAATAGTTGCCGACTGCGTTCTCGAGGCTTCGAGAGAGGAGAATATTCCCGTCAGGGACAGGGACGTTATAGCAATGACCGAGGCTATCGTCGCACGTGCGCAGGGCAACTACGCAACGGTTGACGATATTGCGGCGGACGTCAGAGCAAAGCTCGGCGGAGAGACCGTCGGTGTGATCTTCCCGATACTCAGCAGAAACCGCTTCTCCGTGTGCCTTGCAGGCATCGCAAGGGGAGCGAAAAAGATAGTCCTCATGCTTTCCTATCCCTCCGATGAGGTGGGCAATCATCTCGTCAGCCTCGACCGTGTCGACGAGCTGGGCATCAATCCCTATTCCGACATCCTTGACCTTAAAAAGTACCGTGAGTGCTTCGGCTATGAAAAGCACCGCTTCACCGGCGTCGATTACGTCGAATTTTACGAGGAGCTTATCAGAGCGAACGGTGCGGACTGCGAGATAATCTTTGCAAACGACGCGCGTGCAATTCTCGATTATACGAAGAACGTCATCGCCTGCGATATACATACGAGGCAGAGAACCAAGAGAATACTCCGCACAGCCGGAGCGGAGCGTGTTTTTGGACTTGACGATATACTTAACGAAAGCGTGAAGGGCTCGGGCTTTAACGAGCAGTACGGGCTTCTCGGCTCGAATAAGGCAACGGACGAGCAAATAAAGCTCTTCCCGAGGGATTGCCGGCCCGTCGTCGACAGAATACAGAGAAGAATATTCGAGGAAACGGGAAAGAGAGTCGAGGTAATGGTCTACGGCGACGGTGCGTTTAAGGATCCCGTCGGAAAGATTTGGGAGCTTGCCGATCCGGTCGTTTCCCCGGCATATACCGACGGACTTGTCGGAACGCCCAATGAGCTCAAGCTCAAATATCTCGCCGATAACGATTTCGCAGACCTCTCGGGCGAGGAGCTTAAGAACGCAATTAAGGAGAGGATCACCGAAAAGGACGAAAACCTCGTCGGACAGATGGCAAGTGAGGGAACGACACCCCGTCGCCTCACCGACCTCATCGGCTCTCTCTGCGACCTCACCTCCGGCTCCGGCGATAAGGGAACTCCCATCGTCTGGATACAGGGATATTTTGATAACTATACCACCGAGTATTGAAATTAAAAAAGCACCCTGCGGGGTGCTTTTTTGAGTGAAGTTGCTCACTTCGTTCGCAGTGAAGTGAAAGCCTGCGGCTTTCGTGAAGTGTTGTGCTGA
>CAZONA010000111.1:0-3251 GCA_964581025.1 uncultured Lachnospiraceae bacterium | reverse complement strand
ACGGCGAAGGAGGTGAGGGCTGCCGTGGTATCGAACCAGCCGCTCTCCTTTTCTATGCTATGCCACTCCTCGACCGTTCCTTTATATATCAAGGTATTAATCGAGATGCAGAGTCCGAACGCACCGCTCCCGATAAATTTCACGCTATTCGGAATCCGCACGGTTTCAAGACTTTGGCAATTTGCGAATGCGTAGCTTTCTATTCTCTCGACGCCTTCCGCAATGCTGACGTCGTAGAGGTTCTCACAGCTGCCGAATGCGTATGACGGTATGCTCTTAATGCTTCCGGGGATACTGACGCTATAAAAGCCGTCCGAGCCGGAAAAGCCGCCCGTTGCGATCTCGGTAACGGGTTTTCCCTGATATTCCTCGGGAATTTCCACGTTCAGCGAAGTAAAAAACGGATATCTTATCAGCGACACGCTCCAGCCGCCCTCGGTTTCCGAATAGACGAAATTCGAATCCGTCGAGCAGGACGCAAGTGAAAATACGAGCAGCAGCATCACGGCAACGAGCGCAAGGGACGTATATTTTTTCATAGTCATTCCTCCTATTTTTTTGAAATTCGGGGTACTTCTGCCACCATTATACCACTTGTGTGTGAAAAACGCAAGATATTTTTTTCGGGGAGAGAAAACACTTTATATTTTCGTTTTTGTATTGATTTTTTTCGCAAAACGGTGTATAATATGAGTTAGTGATAACTAACTGCAAAGAGGTGATATATTGGCAAACAAATCAAGAAAATACGATGTGAGCGGAATGAGCTGTGCGGCGTGCTCGGCAAGAGTTGAGCGTGCGGTCGGCTCGCTTTCGGGGGTGGAGGTATGCTCGGTAAATCTTCTGACGAATTCAATGGAGGTCGTCGGTGAGGCGAGCGATTCCGAGATAATCGGAGCGGTAATTGAAGCCGGCTACGGCGCAAGTCTTCACGGCACTTCGAGCGTTTCGAACGATCGGAGTGCTTCGGGTGAAAAATCCGCAAAGCCGGAGGTCAAGGTGTTAAGAAACAGACTCATCGTTTCGCTCGGATTTCTCATCGTGCTTATGTACGTTGCGATGGGGCACATGGTAGGACTTCCCCTTCCCTCCTATTTTGAGGGAAATCCCGTGGCGGTGGCGTTACTTGAGCTGTTGCTCTGCTCCGTGATAATGGTAATAAATCAGAAATTTTTCGTAAACGGTGCACGGGGTGCGATAAAGCTTGCGCCTAACATGGACACTCTCGTGTCTCTCGGCTCGGGTGCGTCCTTCATTTACAGCGTTGCGCTGATGTTTTCGATGCTAAATCCGAGCCTCGAGCCTGCAGGGCAGACGGAGCTGCTTCACGGACTCTATTTTGAGTCGGCAGCGATGATACTCGTGCTCATAACGCTCGGAAAGCTGCTTGAGGCAATCGCCAAGGGCAAGACGACCGACGCACTTGATAAATTATCCCGACTCGCTCCGAGCGACGCCCGTGTGATACGGGACGGAAAAGAGATATCGATCCCGATCTCCGAGGTGCGTGTGGGGGACGTTTTCACCGTTCGCCCCGGGGAGAGCATTCCCGTGGACGGCGTGGTGCTCGAGGGTGAGAGTGCGGTGAACGAAAGTGCTCTCACGGGTGAGAGCGTGCCCTCGGACAAGGCGGCGGGCGATTCGGTCTATTCCGCAACGGTAAATCAATCGGGCTTCCTTCGTTGCCGTGCCACCGAGGTCGGAGAGGCGACGATGCTCTCGAAGATAATCAAGATGGTGAGCGACGCTTCCTCGAGCAAAGCACCGATCGCAAAGCTTGCGGATCGTGTTTCGGGCGTTTTCGTGCCCGTGGTGATCGGAATTTCCCTCTTCACCTTTGCCGTTTGGAGCTTGCTCGGACGGGAGCTTGCGTTCTCCCTCACCCGTGCTATTTCGGTACTCGTGATAAGCTGTCCGTGTGCGCTCGGGCTTGCGACGCCCGTTTCGATAATGGTCGGCAGCGGCGTGGGAGCGAAGAACGGAATTTTATTCAAAAATGCGACCTCTCTTGAGGAGACGGGCAAGATACGTGCGATAGCACTTGACAAAACGGGAACGGTAACTCTCGGCTCTCCGAGAGTTGCGGACGTCGTTCCGGCGGGCGATGTGAACGGCGAGGAGCTTATTCGACTTGCGTACTCGATCGAGGCGATGAGCGAGCATCCGCTCTCCCGTGCGATAATGGAATACGGCAAGTCGGTCGGAGTGTCGGGGCTTGAGGTTTCATCATTCCGTGCCCTCCCCGGAAACGGACTTGAGGGCGTGATTGACGGGGCGGTAATACGAGGCGGAAACGAGGCTTTCATTTCGAAAAATGCCGAAATTCCGCAAGCCTTTTCGAAAAAAGCCGCCGAGCTGTCGGCGCAGGGCAAAACTGCGATGCTTTTTGCCGAGGGTGATAGGCTTCTCGGCATGATCGCCGTTGCGGATGCGATAAAGCCCGACGCCGAGAGGGCGATCTCGGAGCTTCACGATATGGGCATACGCACCGTTATGCTTACGGGAGATAACGAGCGCACCGCCCGTGCCATTGCCGCACAGGCAGGCATTGACGAGGTGATTGCCGGGGTTCTGCCCGACGGCAAGGAGAGGGTAATTTCCGAGCTTAAGAGGAGCTACGGCAAGGTTGCGATGGTCGGCGACGGGATCAACGACGCACCGGCTCTCACCGCCGCAGATACGGGAATTGCCATCGGAAGCGGATCGGATATTGCGATAGATTCCGCAAGCGTTGTGCTCATCAAAAACGACCTTGCGGACGTCCCGGCGGCGATACGCCTGAGCCGTGCGACGCTCGGCAATATTAAGCTGAGTCTTTTCTGGGCTTTCTTCTATAACTGCCTCGGAATCCCCCTCGCCGCAGGCGTGTTCGTGCCACTCGGAATCACTCTCAGCCCGATGATCGGTGCTTTGGCGATGAGCCTTTCGAGCTTCTGCGTCGTTACCAACGCACTCAGGCTCAATCTGGTCAAAATTTATAAAAATCAAGAAAAACCAAAGAAAAAGGAGATAAAGAAAATGACGAAAACGATCAAGATCGAAGGAATGATGTGCCCCCATTGCGAGATGCACGTCAAGAACGCACTTGAGGCACTCGAGGGCGTCGAGAGCGCAACGCCCAGTCATACCGAAAAGCGTGCGACGGTCGTCCTCACCTCGCCCGTTTCCGACGAGATGCTCAAATCCGCCGTCGAGGGCGCAGGCTATAAGGTCCTCGAAATAAAATAAACAACAACAAAAAGGTGCACGGC
>CAZONA010000110.1:0-3344 GCA_964581025.1 uncultured Lachnospiraceae bacterium | reverse complement strand
ATTCCCATCCGCCCTTTTTGATATACTCGGCGACGAGCTGGGCGGCGAAGGTTTCGCTGTCGTAGTGCTCGATCTCGGTGATATTATTCGGTGCGTAGGTTGAGGTATAGGTATCCGTTATTATATAATATGTAGCGTTTCTGTCGATATCCTCGGGCTTTACGGTGTCGTAATAGATATGATATCTTTCGTTCTCGGTATTATAGAATTTATCGAGCAGATCCTCTCCGGAAATAGAGCAGAGGACGACTGCGTTATCAAACGGCAAGATCGTCTGAACGTCCGAAAAGACGACCGTTCCCTGATTGATCTTATACGGGCTTCTCACGGAAATGAACGCACCGCCAAGGGCGATATCGTACTCGTTGCCCCACCTCTCGACGCCCGCCTCGTAATAGAGCTGTGCGACGAGGTCGGCGATTTCATCGCTTCCACGGTATTTTGAATTATATCCGAGCTCAACGTATGCCTCGCTTATCCGATCGGCGTATTTTTCAAGCAACTGAGCCACGATGGGCGAGCCCTCGAGCTTCTTGTAGATCGAATGCGAAACGGTCTCGGCGGTATCGACGCTGACGTTTCCGTTGGCGTAATTCACGTACATTTCAACGTGGGTTATGCCCTTTTTATTGTCTCCGCCGCCCTGAAGGTGATAAACGCCGAAGGAATCACGAAAAACGTACTGCTGATGCGTATGCGCCTCAAAAACGACGTCGACGTAGCCGTCGGAGAGCTCAATATCGTAATAGTCCTGTATCTTCCAATCCGCAACCGTGCCCGAGAGCGAATTTTCCGAGCCCTCGTGGGTTACGTAAACGATGGCGTCCGCTCCCTGCTCGCGGAGAGAGTCCGATTCCGCCTTGACAAGCTCCGTAAGCTCGTCGCCGAGGACGAATTCAAGTCCCACGGTGCGTTCTGCGGAAATGGAGCTCTTGATGTCTCCGACCGCACCGATTATGCCGACCCGGCACTCACCGCAATCGACGAGCACCGAGGGCGTGCACCAATCCACGAGCTCGTGCGTGTCCTCGTAGTAAATATTTATCGCAAGGAACGGGAAATTCGCCATCTCGCCGTTGGACTCGATGCAATCCGTGCCCCAGTCAAATTCGTGATTTCCTATCGTCATCGAGGCAAAGCCGAGACAGTTCATCCAATCCGTGATCAGCTCACCGTGCGTGAGGTTGGACTCGGAGCTTCCCTGCCACATATCGCCTGCGGAAATGAGGATAACGTTGCTCTGCACGCTCTTCATTCTCTCAAGATAAGCGGTCATCTCGTCGACACCGGGCTGGGTGTCGTTGTCGGTAAATTTGCCGTGCAGGTCGTTTATGCCGTACAGATCGACCGTTTCGATAACGTATTTGCCGCAATCGTCGCAGTAGCCGTTATCGTCGTCGTCCCTGTGCTCACCGCTCTGCGACGTGCCGCCGGTGGCGGTCGTCGTGGTAGTGGTCGTAAAGAGCTCGCACGAGGTGAAGGACGCAAGGAGCGTCATCAGGACGAGCACGAGCGTCAAAATTCTGATCGAAAGTTGCTTGTTCATTTTTTATATATTCCTTTTCTTATTTTTTGCCTTTTATTTTTTCCCAATAATCGTGCGCCGCACGTTCGGTCTTGTTCTCGCCGTATTCGTAATATTTTCTGTCCCGAAGATCTGTCGGAAGATACTGCTGACGCACGTAGTGATTCTCAAAATCGTGGGGGTATTTGTAGCCTTGGTAAAGCGGAGAGCGAAGATGCTCCGGCACGATGCCGCCCTTCCCCGCCTCGACGTCGCTCATAGCGGCGGCGTAGGCAAGATATGCGGAATTTGATTTCGGAGCGGTCGCAAGCATTATCACCGCATTCGAGAGCGGCAGGCTCGCCTCGGGCATTCCGAGCTCACGTGCGGAATCGCAGCACGCCTTGACGATCGACGCCGCCTGCGGATATGCAAGTCCGACGTCCTCGCTCGCAATTACCTGAAGCCTGCGGCAGACAGAAAGCAGCTCGCCGACGCGGAGGAGCTTTGCAAGATAAAAGATCGCCGCATCGGGATCTGAGCCCCGAATTGATTTCTGAAGGCAGGAGAGCAAATCGTAGTGCGCATCGTCCGAATAATTCTCCACCGGTATGTGAAGCTCACGAACCGTTTCCTCGGTGATGGCGTCGTTTGATGCGTAATACGCCCCCTCAAGCAGATTTATCGAGTGCCGAACGTCGCCGCCCGAGCACTTTGCTATCAGCGTGAGCACCTCACGGTCGGCGCAAACGGACGTCCCGTCCCTCTCGTTCAAAAATTTCAACGCCCTCTCGAGCGCACGCACGAGCTCATCCGACGAAACCGGCTTGAACTCAAAAAGCGTGGAGCGTGAAAGTATCGCATTGTATATGTAGAAATGAGGATTTTCCGTCGTCGAGGCGATCAGCGTTACTCGCCCGTCCTCCATGTATTCGAGAAGAGCCTGCTGCTGCTTCTTGTTGAAATATTGGATCTCGTCGATGTAGAGCAAAATTCCGCCGAAGCCGAAAACGTTGTTCGTCTGCGCAATAATGTTCTTTACGTCGGCAAGAGTCGCACTCGTCGCATTGAGACGGTAAAAATCCATTCCCGACTCATGCGCAATAATGCTCGCCGCAGTCGTCTTTCCCGTCCCGGGAGGGCCGAAAAAGATCATGTTGGTCATCCTGCCCCTCTCCATCATCCGACGAAGTATCCCTCGCTCGCCGAAAAGATGGGACTGCCCCACCATGTCGTCAAAGCTCTCCGGACGTAAAACGTCCGCAAGTACCTCGTTTTTGTTTGACATTTTCATCACCTCACATACAGAATTATTATAACACCAATCCCCAGAATTGTCAATATCAAATAATGCGGAGGGGCGTTGGCAAAAGCTCGGATTTTTATTTATCATTTTCCAAATCCTTGTAAAACAGTATATTTGCTAAATCCGAGAATTAGGGGGTTGACAAATCGAAAAAACTGTGGTATAATTTAGAAAACGGGCGAAAATGCTCGAAAAAACTGCCGCCTGACGGCTGAACGGAGGAAATAAACATGAAAACTACCGGAGTTACAAGACCTGTTGACGGACTCGGAAGAATCGTTCTTCCCATAGAGATACGTGCCGCACTCGGAATCAAGACCAAGGATCTCCTTGAGATCTCTGTGCTTGGCGACGATATCATTCTCAGAAAGAACGAGACCTCTTGCATCTTCTGCGACGGTACAGAGGATCTTACGAAGTACGAGAACAGAACCATCTGCAGAAAGTGCATCGTTAAGCTCATCAGCCTCGAGAGCTGATTTGTCGAAGGTCAAAGGCAAGCGATCGCTCGCATTAGCCGGACGCTCATAAAAC
>CAZONA010000109.1:0-3364 GCA_964581025.1 uncultured Lachnospiraceae bacterium | reverse complement strand
TGCGGCACGTCGCCGGTACGGCCGACGGTGGCTTCGAGGCATTCGATGAGCTTATCTATTTTCTCACGGCTTGCCATATCAATGGAGAGCACCTCTTTGCCGAGGCTTTTACAGTACTGTCCGAGCATTTCGCCGAGGGCGACGACGTTTTTGGTCTCGATCGACGAGATATCCTCAAAGCAGGCTGCGAAGACGATATTTTCAAACGTTTCGCCTATCTCACGGGCAAGTCGCTCATTGGTTTGCTCCGAGCAGACGACGGTATACGGCTCACCGCCGAAGATCTCGTTTGCGACCGAGCGTATTTTCTCATAGTTACTGTTGATCTGGCAGAAGAGCAGATCGTCATAGAGCATATCAAACGCTATGACGGGGCAGAAATTCGCCTCGGTAACGGTCTTAAAAAAGCTCTCCTCCGCATCACAGCAGACGGCGGCGTCGCACCACTCGAGGCGTGAGGTTTCCGTATTATCAATCACACGCAGTGCAAGTCCACGCTCCTTGAGTGCTCTCGTGAGCCGTCTTATGAGCAGAAAATGCTCCGCACGCTTAAGTGCGAACGAGCCGTGCCCGAGGTAGAGTCCGATGACGTTGGTCCTACCCTGCGAAATGCTTTTGGCGTGGAAATTCATTCGGTAGCCGTACAGATTGACTATCTGCAGCACCTTTTTCCGAGTTGCCTCGCTAATGCACTGATCATCACGATTATTTATAATATAGCTGACCGTGGCGACGGAAACGCCCGCCTCCTCGGCTATATCCCTTAAAGTAACCTTCTTTTTCATAAAAGACCTTTTTGCCTTTCTTTGATCCTTGACTGACGCCCTTGCTTATATTATAATTAAAAAAAGGTGCACTTGTCAAGAGAAAAGGAGATTTTTAATGAACAAACACGCAATTTACCATCGCCCGGAGAGCAATTTCTGCTTTGCCGAGAGCAAAAACAGGCTCACGCTCAGAGTAAGATTTGCCAAGGGCGAAAAATTAGACTCTCTCTCGGTGCTGTACAACACGAAGTACGACATTGCGACCGAAAGGCACGTGGCGGATATGAGATTCCTTTGCTCCGACGGCGACTACGACTACTACTCTGCGACGCTTGAGCTTCACGACGCAAGAGTCGCCTACGTTTTCGAATTCACCGTGCCGGGATCGGACGAAAAATACTATCTGTGCGAGTCGGGAGTCAAGGCAGGGTACGATTTTTCGCTTGCCTACTACGACAGCTTCCAATTCGCCTACATCAACGAAAACGACGTAATACGGAACGTGGAATGGCTCAATTCCGCCGTATTTTATCAGGTTTTCGTCGACCGTCTCGAGATGGGGAGCACGGAAAAGGACACGTCCTACATAAATGCAAAATGGGGGGACAGACCTACGCCGAAATCCTTTTTCGGAGGGGATCTTGACGGCGTTTGCCGCCATCTCGACCGCCTGAAAGGCTTAGGTGTAACGGTACTGTATCTCAATCCCATATTCAAAAGCCCATCAAATCACAAATACGACACGGTTGACTACTACGAAATTGACGAAATGTTCGGCGGCGCCGAAGCGTTTTCACGCCTTGTCGGTGCGTGCCGTGAGCGTGGGATGAGGATAATGCTCGATGCGGTATTCAATCACGTGAGCGAGGATTTTTATCCCTTCAGGGACGTGAGAGAAAAGGGCAGGGCGTCGAAATATTTTAATTGGTTCATCATCGACGGGGACGAAATAAGCCCCAAAAGAGACAATTACGAATGCTTCTCCGCCTGCAAATATATGCCGAAGCTCAACACCGCCTGCCCCGAGGTTCAGAATTATCTTGTGGGCGTCGCAAGGCATTATATGACCGAATACGGCGTCGACGGCTGGCGGCTCGACGTTTCCGACGAGGTCTCCCACGATTTCTGGCGACGCTTTCGCCGTGAGGTCAAGGCGATAAACCCCGACGTCGCACTCATCGGCGAGAATTGGCACAACAGCGAGAGCTACCTTTCGGGCGACCAGCTCGACGGCATAATGAACTACGGCGTAACGAAGGCGTTTCTTGACTTTTTCGCAAGGGAAAGCACCTCGCCCGTCGAGTTTGCCGAGGCTCTCAACGCACAGCTGATGCGCTACACCGATATAACGAACGGTATGATGTTCAATCTGCTCGACTGCCACGACACCGATCGCTTTTACAGCGAGGTCGGCTGCAACGCCGAAAAGCTCCTCTGCGCTCTCTGCGCACTCACCTTCCTCCCCGGAAGCGTGAACGTTTATTACGGCACGGAGCTTCTGCTCGAGGGTGGGTACGATCCCGACAATCGCCGCTGCTTTGAGCCGGAACGGCTCAAAAATCCCGAAATAATTCGGGTAAACGAAAAAATATCCGAGATACTTCGCCTAAAGACCGTGCCTGCCGTCGCACACGGCGACGTGCGCATTTACGCAAAGGGCGACCTCATCTTTATCGAGAGAAGATACTCGGGACAGACCGCAACGCTTGAGCTCTCCCCCGAGAGCTATCGCATAAGCGTTACGGGATAAAACACAAATTACGGAGGTAATTTATTATGAAAAAAGCAATATCCCTACTGCTCGCATTTTTGATGCTCGCTTCCCTCTCCTGTGCTTTTTCGTCCTGTGTTGACGAAAAGGACGGTGAGCAGATCGTCATAAGGGTGCTTGAAAACGATTACGCCAAGAAGAACGGCTACCTTGACGTTCTCCTTGAGGCGTTCAACGAAAAATACAAGGACTACAACGTCGTTGCGGTCGATGCGGATATGGACGAATATTCCGACCTTGAGAACGACGGTCCTTACGGCTACGGTCCCGACGTGCTTTATCAGGCGAACGACGTTCTGATGAAATACGTCGACGGTCATCACATTTATCCGATAGACGTCGAGAGCCTCGATTGCTATTCCGAGATCTCTCAGAACGCATGGAGCGCATACCGTGCCGAAGCGGACGGCAGAACGGTCTACTGCGGCGTTCCCGTGAACGTTCAGCAGCCCCTCCTTTATTACAGAAAGGACAGACTCCCCGAGAATTGGGAGAGCGAGTGGGACAAAAATTCCAACGGCGTTCCCGATATGGTGGAATTTTGGAACGAGATGTACCGTTACAGCAAGAGCATTCGAGAGTCGGACAGGACGAAATTCGGCTTCGCACTCCAGCTCAATAACGAATATTTCAACTCCGGCTTCCTTTTCTCCTACGGTGCGTATATCTTCGGAAACGGCAACACCGACGACACGGATATCGGTCTTTCAAACGGCAACGCAAAGTTAGGAGCAAAGGTGATCTGGGATCTTGCCGGCATTATGGACGAAAAATGCTCGGACGATTCCTTCACGAACGCAAGAACCACGATGCTTGCGAACGGCAC
>CAZONA010000108.1:0-3373 GCA_964581025.1 uncultured Lachnospiraceae bacterium | reverse complement strand
ATGCCGAGGAGGCTGACATTGTTAGTGATTATGGGTTGCATTGAGGAATTTTCGGGTTGGAGGCGGTAGCGTCCGTTTTCCTTATAGAAGGTTTTGACGGTTGCCTCGTCCTCGACGAGTGCGACGACGATCCTACCGTTATCGGCGTAGGTGCTCTTATGGACTATGACTATATCCCCATCGAGTATTCCGGCTTCGATCATGCTCTCTCCCTTGACTCTCAGGGCAAAAAGCTCACCCTCGGGGTATTTCGGGCTATTCCACGGCAAATCCACGTAGCCCTCGAAGCTTTCGACGGCGAGGATTGGATTTCCTGCGGTGATCGCACCGAGCAGGGGCACTCTGCCGAAGCCTGCGGTATAGGGGGCGCAGACACGCAAGGTTCTTCTCTTCCCCGCGTCCTGCTCGATGAGTCCCTTTGCCTCAAGATTATGGAGGTAGAGGTGGACGCTCGAGGTGCTTTTTATTCCGAGAGATGCGGCGATATCCCTGACGGACGGGGCGTAGCCGTTTTCGTTTATTGAGCTTACGAGGTAATCGAATACCCGTTTTTCCTTTTCCGAAAGATCGTAATTTTTCATATTTTTCTCCGATCCGAGCCGCATTTGCGGCTTTTTATGTATTTTCATTACCATTATAGCATACTTTTTCGCAAAATGCAAACATTTGTTCAACTTTTTTCGGATTTTTTTGCAAATCTCTTGCAGACGGGGTGTATTTATGATACAATTACGTAAAAGGAGCATAAAATATTAGTACTATATTTTTTCGGAGGGCGTTATGGAAAGGATCAGAGCCACGAAAAATACGGGACTGATAAAATGGATCGAGGAATGCGCTTTGCTCACCGAGCCGGAGAGAATCGTTCTCATTGACGGCTCAGAGGGGCAGATTGAGGAGCTGCGAGATGCCGCCTGTGCGAGCGGCGAGCTGATAAGGCTGAACCCGGAGCTTCTGCCCGATTGCTTTCTTCACAGGAGCGATCCCGGGGATGTTGCAAGAGTTGAGGAGCGGACGTTCATTTGCACACGGGAGCGTGCGGACGCCGGGAGCATCAACAATTGGATGGATCCCGAGGAGTGTCGGGCACGTCTTAAGCCTCTTTACCGAGGCTCGATGCGTGGAAGGATCATGTACGTTATTCCCTATTCGATGGGGATCGTCGGCTCGCCTTTTGCAAGGTACGGGGTGGAGCTGACGGACTCGATCTACGTCGTGCTCAATATGCTTATAATGACTCGTGCAGGGCTCGGGGCACTCGGTGCGATCGGAGAGAGCGGCGATTTCGTTCGAGGTCTTCACGCAAGCGGCACGCTTGATCCCGAAAAAAGATACATTGCCCATTTTCCCGAGGAGTCGTTGATAATGTCGATAAATTCCGCCTACGGCGGAAATGCTCTGCTCGGCAAAAAGTGCTTTGCTCTGCGGCTTGCGTCCTATCTCGGACGGCGTGAGGGCTGGCTTGCGGAGCACATGCTCATTCTCGAGATCGGGCGTCCCTCGGGCGAGGTGAATTACGTTTGCGCCGCCTTCCCCTCGGCGTGCGGAAAGACCAATCTTGCGATGCTCACGCCGCCTCCGTACTACGCTTCACGGGGGTGGAGCGTTCGGTGTCTTGGGGACGACATTGCGTGGCTTCACGTAGGTGATGACGGGCGGCTTTGGGCGATAAATCCCGAGTTCGGATTTTTCGGCGTTGCGCCTGGGACGAGCGAGCGCACAAATCCGAACGCACTGAGCACGACACGCTCGGGGACGATATTTACAAATGTCGTGCACGACCTTGACAGCAACACGGTCTGGTGGGAGGGGCTTGACGGGGACGTGCCGAGGAATGCTTTGAATTGGCGAGGCGAGGCTTGGGGTGCTTCGTCAAGCTCCTCGGGGCTTGGAGCACATCCGAATTCTCGTTTTACCTCGCCTCTTGAAAACTGCCCCTGCCTTTCCGAAAAATTTCACGATCCGTGCGGCGTACCGATCTCCGCCATCATCTTCGGAGGGAGGCGTGCACGTCTTGCACCCCTCGTTTTCGAATCGTTTTCGTGGCAACACGGCGTTTTCGTCGGCTCTGCGATGGCGAGCGAAACCACCGCCGCCGCATCGGGCAAGGTCGGCGTCGTTCGGCGTGATCCGATGGCGATGCGCCCCTTCGTCGGCTACGATATGGGCGACTATTTCGCTCATTGGCTCGATATCGGAGGGAGGCTTTCAAAGCCGCCGAGGATCTTCCACGTGAATTGGTTCAGAGTCGGGGATGACGGGCGTTTTATTTGGCGTGGATTCGGGGAAAATATGCGTGTGCTCGATTGGATAATTCGCCGCTGCGACGGCGAGGTGGGTATGCATGAATGCGAGATCGGCTATCTGCCGTGGGCGGACGATATTTGCCTTGAGGGAATGGACGGCTTTGATCGGTCGAAGCTCGGGGAGCTTTTGCGGATCGACCGTGCGGAGTGGCTTTTCGAAGTATCGGATTTGCGGAAATTTTATTCCGAAATCGGCGGCAGAATGCCCTCGGAGCTCTATTCGGAGCTTGAATCGCTCGAGGAGCGGCTCGGCAGCAAGTAATGATATTAATTTGAAAGGATATATAAAACTATGGAAACAATTATCGAATGGCTCAAAAGCACGGGCGAAACGATGCTCGGGAGGATCGTTTCCTTCCTTGTGATAGTCGTCGTGGGCTTAATACTCATCAAGATCGTTGTGATGCTTATCAACCGTGCGCTCAAACGCTCGAAGCTCGAGAGGGCGGCGCACAGTCTGATCCGCTCGGTCGCCCGGGTGGTAATGTACGCCCTGCTTGCGTTCATCGCCTTCTCCGCACTCGGAATAGACGTTACGGGTGCCGTGGCTCTTGCGTCCGTGGTATCCCTTGCGCTCTCGCTCTCCATGCAGAATGCGCTGACGAACATTATCGGCGGCTTTACCCTGCTCTACACGCACCCCTTTCACTCGGGCGATTGGGTGGAGATTGCAGGTCAGGCAGGCACGGTCAAGGAGATCGGAATGGCTTACACAAAGCTCACCACTGCGGACAATAAGCTTGTTCAAATACCGAATTCCAACGTCGTTGAAAGCGAGATAATCAATTACACGACGACCGGGACACGCAGGATCGGAATTGACGTTTCCTGCTCCTATAGCGCAGATCCCGAGCACGTGATCGCCTGTCTTAAGGAAGCGGCGGACGTTGAAGGCAGGCTCGATAAGCCGGCGATTTTCGCAACTCTCACGGGCTACGGCGAGGGCTCGGCGTCCTATACCGTGCGTGTGTGGTGCAAAAGCTCGGATTATTGGGGCGTGAATTTTGCGATAATGAAGAATATTAAGACGGTGTTCGACCGTGAGGGGATCGAGATGACCTATTCGA
>CAZONA010000107.1:0-3385 GCA_964581025.1 uncultured Lachnospiraceae bacterium | reverse complement strand
TTTACATATTGATATTTTCAAGCTTGAACGCCTCCCCGACCGGCTCGCAGGAGAAGGAATATTTCTTGCCGTGGTAGCGGAAGGACAGCTCGCACGCCCAAAGGGCGATATTTTTTGCCTTTATGCGACTGCCGTACTTGCCGTCGCCCACGATCGGCATACCCCGGCTCGCAAGCTGGGCACGTATTTGATGAAATCTTCCCGTGTGCAAGCGCACTCGGAGCAGGGAAATCTCCTGCCCGTCGAGCCGTCCGTGTCCGACAAGCTCGTAATCGAGAACGGCAAGCTTTGCGCCCCGACGCTCCGAGCCGACGACAAACGCTTTTTTCTGCGTGCCGTCCCGAAACAAAAAATCCCTCATCTCCCCACGCTCCGCCGCCGGCACTCCGGCAACTGCGGCGAGATAGATCTTTTCGAAATCCTCGTGCTCGGAAATCAGCCTCGAAAGCTCTGCGGCGGCGGAGCGTGTCCGTGCGAACACCATAATTCCGCCCGTCGTGCGATCGAGTCTGTGCACGGGATAAAGCTCTCCCGACTCCCCCATTGCCCGAAGCCGTGCGGAGAGCAGAGTGAGTGCGTCCGCATCGCCCGACGGATCGGGCTGGGACGGGACGCCCTGCGGCTTTACGCAAACCAGAAAATCACGCTCGAGCCGAACGATCTCAACGTCCATTTTACTCCTCGTAAACCGAACGGGAGAGAACGTAGACCTCACGCTCGTTGCGGTAAAGCTCATCGTAATCAAGCCCGTAGCCGACCACGAATTCGTCGGGAATCTCAAAGCAGCAATAATCGGGCACGAGCTCAACCTTGCGGCGTGAGGGCTTGTCGAGGAGCGTGCAGATCTTTATCGACTTCGGTTGACGCGAGGAAAGAAGCCTGATAAGATACGAAAGCGTGTTTCCGCTGTCGATAATGTCCTCGACGAGCATCACGTGCTTTCCGTTTATCGTTTTGTCGAGATCCTTGAGCATCTTGACCTCACCCGAGCTCGTCGTGCCTGCGCCGTAGCTCGATATCGCCATAAAATCCATCGAAAGCGGCAGATCTATCTCACGTGTCAGATCGGAGAAAAAGTGTATCGAGCCCTTGAGAATGCAAACGAAGAGCACCTCCTCGCCTGCGTAATCCGCCGTGATCTGTGCGGCGACCTCTTTTGTTCTTGCCCTTATCTCGTCCTCCGAGATAAGTACTTTCTCAAAAATATCCTTCATAAAATCAACCTCCAACCCCCGTACTGCGAGGGAAAATACCCATCTATTGTATCATATCCCGAGAGAATTTTCAATAGAAAATCGAAAAAATCCCCGAAATCCTCAAAAATAGCACACGTCAATAAAAATTGACCAAAAAGTTGAGGTTACATTTTGATAAGCCACTTGACAAGATGGGCGTGCCGTGTTAAAATAAAATGAAAAAATTTGTGTCAATTTTTGAAAGGATCGCAAATGAAGATTGGATTTATATCTCTCGGCTGTCCCAAAAATCAGCTCGATACCGAGGTAATGCTCCACGAGCTGCTCAGTGCAGGCTACGAGCTTACTGCGGACGAGACCGAGGCGGACGTGGTCGTGATAAACACCTGCGGCTTTATCGAGTCCGCAAAGCAGGAAGCGATAGAGAATATACTTGACGTGGCGTCCCTAAAGGAAAATAGCGGACTTCGGGCAATAGTCGTAACCGGATGCCTTGCCGAACGCTACAGAAATGAGATAATGACCGAAATGCCCGAGGTTGATGCGGTGCTCGGCGTCGGAAGCATACATAATATCGTCGAGGCGGTCGACGCCGTTCTCGAGGGAAAGAAGTACACGAGCTTTGAGGATAAGGATTGTGTCCGTCTCGGCGGCGACAGAGTCCTCACGACTCCCGAATATACCGCATATCTTAAGATCGCCGAGGGCTGCGATAACCGCTGTACCTATTGTGCGATCCCCTATATCAGAGGACGCTTCCGTTCAAGACCTATGGAGGATATCGTCAAGGAAGCCGTGGAGCTTGAGGGGCTCGGCGTGCGTGAGCTTACCCTCGTCGCACAGGATACGACACGCTACGGTCAGGATATTTACGGAAGGTACAGCCTCGCAGAGCTGATCCGTAAGATCACCGAGCAGACGAATATTCCTTGGATCAGAGTGCTCTATTGCTACCCCGATAAGATAACGGACGAGCTTATAGAGGAATTTAAGAATAACGACAGATTGCTCAAATATATCGACCTTCCGATGCAGCATATTTCGGATAGCGTCCTGCGGCGTATGAACCGCCACGGCGGTGCGCAGCTCGTCAGGGATACCGTTGCAAGACTCAGACGGGAGATCCCCGAGATAGTTATCAGAACCACGTTCATCGTCGGCTTCCCCGGAGAGACCGATGAGGACTTTGCGGAGCTTTGCGAATTCGTGAACGAACAGAAATTCGAGCATGTCGGCGTGTTCACCTACTCCCGTGAGGAGGGAACACCGGCGTATAAAATGGAGCAGGTCGACGAGCAGATAAAGCTCGACCGCTACGACGTTATCATGCGAGATCAGCTTGAAATAAACGAAAGGTATAACGAGAGCAGGATCGGCACGACCGTCAGAGTCCTTTGCGAGGGCTACGACGAGGTTGCCGAGGTCTATTACGGCAGAAGTGCCGCAGACGCTCCCGACGTCGACGGTAAAATATACTTTACCTCCGAGACCGAAATCGCCCCCGGTAGCTTTGCGGACGTTAAATTGGATCGAGCCGTCGAGTACGACCTCTGCGGCACCGCACTCAAGATTTATTGAGGCAGAAAGGAAGCTTGAAATATGAATTTGCCAAATAGACTCACAGTGATAAGACTTTGTATGGTTCCCGTGATAATGATCGTCCTCCTTTTGCCCGTGAATACGGCAACGAATATTATCGGCGCACTCATTTTCCTCGCAACCGCAATAACGGATATGCTCGACGGAAAAATCGCACGTGCAAGAGGACTTATAACGGATTTCGGAAAATTCCTCGATCCCCTCGCCGATAAATTTATGGTGCTCGCCGCAATGATGTGCATAATGTACCGCTCCCATAATAATGAGCTCGTCTTTACCGTGTTCGCAGGACTCGTGATCGTAACTGTTTTCAGAGAGCTTGCCGTAACCTCGATAAGACTCATCGCCGCAAAGAACGCAAATATCGTCGTAGCGGCGAATATCCTCGGTAAAATAAAGACCGTCTCGCAGATCGTCTGCGTCATGTCCGCACTCCTCGAGCCCGTGCTCGCACAGATCGAAATATTCGGATTCCTCGAATATTACCCCATCACCTGCGCCGCCGCAGCAGTAACCCTCGTAATGACCGTCTGGTCCGGCGTCGTCTACCTTAAAACGTATTGGAAATACCTCGATACTAAAATGTGATC
>CAZONA010000106.1:0-3387 GCA_964581025.1 uncultured Lachnospiraceae bacterium | reverse complement strand
CGCCGCAGGCAACTTATCATCAAATTACAAAAACACGCCGAGAGGCGAGGAGGTACAAATATGAGCAATCCGAAAATAAAAATAAACGTAGAGAGCTTCGGTTCGATGGTTGCGGAGCTTTATCCCGACGTCGCACCCATCACGGTCGAAAATTTCTTAAGTCTCGTTCGTTCCGGCTTTTTTGACGGCTTGATTTTTCACCGTGTGATTCCGGGATTTATGATTCAGGGCGGCGGCTTCGATCAGAATTTTGAGCAGCAGAAGGCGTCCTCCATCAAGGGCGAATTCCGTGCGAACGGCGTCAAAAACGACCTAAAGCACGAGCGTGGCGTTCTGTCGATGGCACGCACGAGTGCTCCGAACTCCGCTTCGTCCCAATTCTTCATCATGCACAAAAGCTCTCCCCATCTTGACGGTCAATACGCCGCATTCGGCAAGGTCATTGAGGGGCTTGAGGTCATAGACAAGATCGCTTCCGTTCCCACGACGACGAGGATGTGGTATTATCAGGACTGCCCCGTTGACGACGTAGTCATTTCCTCGATTGAGGAGATCACGGAATAATGGGAAAGGTCGTCCTTCGTGCAGGTGCGCTTCTCGCTCCCGTGCCGCCCGTTATGGTCAGCTGCGGAACGATGGAGGAATCGAACATTTTGACGGTCGCATGGACGGGCACGCTCAACACGATCCCCCCAAAGACCTACATTTCCGTTCGTCCGAGCCGTCATTCCCACGACATTATAAAGCAAAGCGGCGAATTCGTCATCAATCTGACTCCTGCGTCCCTCGTAAAGACTGCGGATTTCTGCGGCATCTACACGGGCAAGAAGGTGGACAAGTTCGCTCGCTGCAAGTTGACGAAGCTTGAGGCGTCGCAGGTTGCCTGTCCGCTGATTGCCGAGTGTCCGCTGTCCATTGAATGCAGGGTAACGGACGTTATCTCGCTCGGGACGCACGACGTATTCGTAGCAGACGTGCTTTGCGTTGACGTGAGCGACGAGCTGCTTGACGAAAACGGCAGGCTCTGTCTTGAGCGTGCAGGTCTTGCGGCTTACGTTCACGGAGAATATTTCGAGCTTGGCAAGAAGCTCGGGGAATTCGGCTTTTCGGCGAAAAAGTCCCCCAAAAAATCCAAAAAGGTCAATAAAAAACAAAAGAAAATAAAGAATGAGAGGTAAAAATTATGCTTCAGACAGAAGGCAGACAGTACCACGTTCCCGCTTCCTACGGCGAGGTAGGAAAATATTGCATCATCCCGGGTGATCCCGGAAGGTGCGAAAAAATCGCTCAATACTTCGACAACCCCACGTATCTTGACACGAACAGAGAATTCTGTATCTGGAACGGCACGCTCCTCGGAGAAAAGGTCAGCGTTTGCTCGACGGGTATAGGCGGTCCTTCGACTGCGATCGCGGTTGAGGAGCTCACCGCCTGCGGCGTTGAGACCTTTATCAGAGTCGGCACGTGCGGCGGAATAGACCTCGACGTCAAGGCGGGCGATATCGTTATCGCAAACGGTGCGGTCCGTCAGGACGGCACGTCCCTCGAATACGCCCCTGCGATCTTCCCTGCCGTTCCCTCGACCGACGTGCTTTTCGCACTCGCAGAGGCGGCTAAGGGCGAGAATCACGACAGCCACATCGGCGTCGTTCAAGCAAAGGACAGCTTCTACGGTCAACACAGACCTGCGAAGATGCCCACCTCCTCCCAGCTCCTCTCCCAGTGGGACGCTTGGAAAAAGCTCGGCGTCAAGGGCAGTGAGATGGAATCGGGCACGCTCTTCGTCGTTGCTTCCCTTCTCAAGGTCCGTGCAGGTGCGGTCTTTTCGGTCGTTTGGAATCAGGAGCGTTACGACGCAGGGCTTGACACCGACGACGTAAAGAACGAGGACACCGACGCAGCTATCCGTGTTGCCATTGAGGCGATCAAGCTTCTTATCGAGCAGGAAAGAAAATAATTTTACCGAAAATATATTAAAAACAAAGGAGAACCTATGGAAATCAAGGAAATTCTTTCAAAAGTAGACCACACCCTGCTCTCGCAGGGCGCAACCTGGGCGGACATCAAGGCAATTTGCGACGACGGTATGAAGTACGAAACGGCATCCGTTTGCATTCCGGCGTCCTACGTAAAGCAGGCTAAGGAATACGTCGGCGACCGCCTTGCGATCTGCACCGTTATCGGCTTCCCGAACGGCTACAGCACCACCGCAACGAAATGCTTCGAGACCGCCGACGCCGTCGCAAACGGTGCCGACGAGATCGACATGGTCATCAATATCGGTTGGCTCAAGGATCACAGATACGACGAGCTTCTCTCCGAGATCAACGCCATCAAGGACGCTTGCTCCGGCAAGCTTCTTAAGGTCATCATCGAGACCTGCCTTCTCACCGACGAGGAAAAGATCAAAATGTGCGAGATCGTTTCCGAGAGCCGTGCGGACTATATCAAGACCTCAACGGGCTTCTCGACTGCGGGCGCAACTCGCCACGACGTGGAGCTTTTTGCGGCTCACGTAACGGGTGGCACGCTCATCAAGGCGGCAGGCGGTATCGCTTCCATCGCCGACGCCGAAGATTTCATCGCCCTCGGTGCATCCAGACTCGGAACGAGCAGAATCGTAAAAATAGTTAAGACAGGAGAACAGAATAATGGCGACAGCTCATATTAAAGCGGAGGTGGGCGATTTCGGTAAGACCGTTCTTATGCCCGGAGATCCCCTGCGTGCGAAATTCATCGCAGAAAACTTTCTTGAAAATCCCGTGCTCGTGAATAACGTCCGCGGCGTTCAGGGCTACACCGGAACGTATAAGGGCGTAAAGGTTTCCGTAATGGCGAGCGGTATGGGTATGCCCTCGATAGGAATCTATTCGTTTGAGCTCTATAATTTTATGGGAGTTGAAAATATTCTCCGTATCGGCAGTGCCGGAACGCTCAGGGGGGATATTCAGCTCCGTGATATCGTAATGGGTATGGGTGCTTGCACCAACTCGAATTACGCAATCAATTTCGGACTTCCCGGAACGTTCGCACCCATCGCAAGCTATGAAATGCTTAAGATCTGTGCGGATATAGCCGAGGAAAAGGGTTATAATTATCACGTGGGTAACATCCTTTCGTCCGATACGTTCTACCGTGATGCTCCCCTCACCGCCGAGGGCGGACTTCCCGACTGTGAGTGGAATAAGATGGGCGTTATGGCGGTCGAAATGGAAGCCGCAGCTCTCTATATGAACGCCGCAAGATACGGCAAGCGTGCACTTGCGATCTGCACCATCTCCGATAACCTCTTAACGCACGATACCACCACCGCCGAGGAAAGACAAACGTCCTTTACGGATATGATGACCCTCGCCCTCGAAACCGCAGTTAAGCTCGAGGAGCTGG
>CAZONA010000105.1:0-3392 GCA_964581025.1 uncultured Lachnospiraceae bacterium | reverse complement strand
AAAAAAGCACCCCGTGGGGTGCTTTTTTCATATAGTCAGCTCGTTTCCGTCGAAGTCGACGGTAACGGTGGAGTCAAGGCCAAGGTCGCCTCGGATGATGGCACGGGCGATTATGGTTTCAAGCTCGGACTGCATATACCTCTTGATAGGTCGTGCGCCGTATGCCGGATCGTAAGCGGTATTGATGATATGCTCCTTTGCTCTATCCGTCAGGCAGACCTTAAGCTGCTTATCCTCAAGGCGGCGGTTGAGCTCAGAGAGAAGAAGATCGACTATTCCGTTGATGTTTTCCCGTGTCAGCGGCTTATAGAACACGATATCGTCAAGGCGGTTGAGAAATTCCGGTCGGAAGCTGCGCTTCAAAAGCTCCGAAACGGTCGCACGAGCCTCCTCGCTTATTTCACCGCTCTCGCCGATCCCGTCAAGGATTGCGGACGAGCCGAGATTCGAGGTCAAAATGATGACGGTATTCTTAAAATCGACCGTTCTGCCCTGACTGTCGGTAATTCTGCCGTCGTCGAGCACCTGAAGCAGGATATTGAACACATCGGGGTGCGCCTTTTCGATCTCGTCAAAGAGCACGACGGCGTAAGGTCTTCTGCGGACCGCCTCGGTGAGCTGACCTCCCTCGTCGTAGCCGACGTATCCGGGAGGTGCACCGATGAGTCGGGAGACGGAATATTTCTCCATATATTCGCTCATATCAATGCGCACCATGCTCTTTTCGTCGTCGAAAAGTGCCTCGGCAAGTGCCTTTGCCAGCTCCGTTTTTCCGACGCCCGTAGGTCCTAAGAACAGGAACGAGCCGATTGGGCGTTTCGGATCCTTGATGCCTGCACGAGAGCGGAGTATTGCCTCGCTGACCTTTTTCACCGCCTCGTCCTGACCGATCACACGGCGGTGGAGTATATCCTCAAGCCCGAGGAGCTTTTTACGCTCGCTTTCCATGATTTTCGAAACGGGAATGCCCGTCCAGCGTGCCACGATGCGACAAATTTCCTCCTCGGTTACCTTGTCCCGAAGAAGAGATGCGCCCGTGGTCTCCTCGGCTTTTTTCTCCTCCGCCTCAAGCTCACGCTTGAGCGCAGGCAGCGTTCCGTATTGAAGCTCGGCGGCACGTGCGAGGTCGTAGCTCGACTGCGCACGCTCGATCTCGGCGTTCGTCTGCTCTATCTGCTCACGCAGCCTCTGAACCTTCTCTATTTCCTGGCGCTCGACGTCCCACTTTGCCTTCATTTCATTAAATTCGGCACGCAGCTCGGCAAGCTCGGACTGTATCTCGTGCAAATGCTCGGCGGAGAGCTTATCGTCCTCCTTTTTCAGTGCCGCCTCCTCGATCTCGTGCTGCATTATCTTTCTCGAGACCTCGTCCATCTCGGACGGCATCGAATTCATCTCGGTCTTGATCATTGCACACGCCTCGTCGACGAGGTCGATAGCCTTATCGGGCAAAAATCTGTCGGAAATGTACCTGTCCGAGAGCGTCGCCGCCGCAATGAGTGCGGAGTCGTGGATCTTGACGCCGTGGTAGACCTCGTATCTTTCCTTAAGTCCCCGAAGTATCGAAATCGTATCCTCGACCGTCGGCTCGCTCACCGTAACCGGCTGGAAGCGACGCTCGAGTGCGGCGTCCTTTTCGATATATTTTCTGTATTCGTTCAGCGTCGTCGCACCGATGCAATGAAGCTCTCCCCTTGCAAGCATCGGCTTTAAGAGGTTGCCTGCGTCCATCGCACCCTCGGTCTTGCCCGCTCCGACGATGGTGTGAAGCTCGTCTATAAAGAGGATTATCCTGCCCTCGCTCTTGCTGACCTCCTCAAGCACCGCCTTGAGCCTTTCCTCAAATTCGCCCCTGAATTTTGCGCCTGCGATGAGTGCGCCCATATCGAGCGAGAAGATTATGCGCTCCTTAAGGTTGTCGGGCACGTCTCCCCTTGCTATCCTTATCGCAAGCCCCTCGGCAATGGCGGTCTTTCCGACGCCCGGCTCGCCTATCAGGCAGGGATTGTTTTTCGTTTTTCTCGAGAGTATGCGTATCACGTTTCGTATCTCGTCATCACGTCCGATGACGGGATCGAGCTTTTGCTCCCTTGCACGTGCGACGAGATCCTGACCGTATTTTGCGAGAACGTCGTAGGTGTCCTCGGGATTGTCCCCCGTAACGCTTCTGTTTCCCCGAACCTCACGAAGTGCGCCGAGAAATGCGTTTTTGTCAAGCCCCGCATTCTTAAAGATCTTCTTTATCGAAGCGTTTCCCCTCTCGAAAAGCGCAAGCATCAGGTGCTCGACGGAAACGTACTCGTCCTTCATCTTCTTCGCCTGCTCCTCCGCCTCGCTAAGTGTCCTATCAAGCTCACCCGAAAGGTAGAGCCTGTCCGACTGCGAGCCTGCGACACGGGGCAATGCGCCGACCGCATCCTCCGCCGCCCTGCGCAACGCCTCGGGCGAGACGCCGGTCTTTTTTGTGAGGTTGCAAATGAGCCCGTCCGCATCGGAGAGCAGAGAGAGGAGCAGATGTGCCTGCTCAAGCTGTTGATTTCCGTACTCCGAGGCGATCGACTGCATTCCCTGCAGAGCCTCGAGGCTTTTTTGTGTAAATCTATTCGTATTCATTATGCTTACCTCCTTTTTTTCGGGGATCGTACTGCCATCGCAGTATTCCCTTTTACGAAAACAAGAATACACCCGAATTGTTATAAATTTGTTACGGATTTGTATTTATTTTGTTAAAATTAGCACTCTTATTATTTGAGTGCTAAAAATATTCGTTTCGAGAGAGCAAAAACGGGTAAAAATGCGGCTTGTGATTTGGCAATTCAAAAATGCGTCTGCCAATCAAAATATGGGCATTTTTTATTGACAACGATCGAAAAAACTGATATAATAAAATAAGTAAATCAGCGGAGGAAACGCAATGAGACTCTTATTCAAGCAAAGGTTCTTTTCGTGGCTCGACAGCTACGAGATATACGACGAGGCAGGCAACACCGTTTATTCGGTCAGAGGCGAGCTTGCGTGGGGGCATCAGCTCCGCATATACGACGCAAACGGCTTTGAGGTCGGGCTTGTGAAGGAGAGGATCTTCACGTTCCTGCCGAAATTCGAGATGTATCTCGGGGATCGGTACGTCGGGAGCATTTGCAGGGAGCTTTCGCTCTTTGTTCCTCGCTATAATATCGAATGCAACGGCTGGCAGGTCGAGGGAAGTATTTTCGAATGGGATTATACCGTGCTCACCACGAGCGGCGCAAGGGTTGCGGATATCTCAAAGCAGCTTTTCAATTTTACGGATACCTATATTCTCGACGTCTATAACCCGTGCGACGCCCTGTGTGTCCTCATGCTCGTCCTCGCCATCGACGCCGAAAAATGCTCGAGGGATAACGGGTGAG
>CAZONA010000104.1:0-3416 GCA_964581025.1 uncultured Lachnospiraceae bacterium | reverse complement strand
TGTTCTTCAAATTCTCCGCATAGGAGACAACAATGGGACAGTTGAAGTGATTTTGAGCGTTTTCGGACTCCTGATGCTCATAGAACACACAGGGGTGGAAGATGGTTTTCACCCCCTGCTCCACCAGCCACTGTACATGACCGTGGGACAGCTTTGCCGGGTAGCACTCCGACTCCGAGGGGATGGACTCCATGCCCTTTTCATAGAGCTTCCGGTCAGAAAATGGGGAAAGCACCACCTGAAATCCCAATTTTCCGAAGAAAGTCGCCCAGAATGGATAATTTTCGTAGATATTCAGCACTCTGGGAATGCCAATGATACCACGGCTGGGATCTTCCAGGGTTTTGTAGTCAAAAAGCCGGCGGCGCTTGTATTCCACCATATTTTCGCCCTTTTTTGCGCTGTTTTCGCCGCCCAAGCCCTTTTCGCAGCGGTTGCCGGTGATGTGCCGCTGCCCATTGGGGAATTTGTTCACGGTGAGCATACAGTTATTGGAACAGCCACCACAGTGGACGGTTTTCGTGGTATATGTAAGATTTTCAATTTCCGTAAGGGGCAGCATGGTGGTTTTCTGCCCCTGATAGTGGTTCTTTGCGATCAGGGCCGCACCGAAGGCACCCATGATGCCGGAAATGTCCGGGCAGATCACTTCTACTCCGGTGATCTTTTCCAGCGCCCGGAGCACTGCCTGATTGTAAAAGGTACCGCCCTGAACCACGATGTGCTGCCCCAGCTCCCGGGCATCCGTCAGCTTGATGACCTTATACAGGGCATTTTTGATCACGGAATAGGCAAGCCCGGCAGAGATATCGGAAACAGATGCACCCTCTTTCTGAGCCTGCTTCACATTGGAGTTCATGAACACAGTGCAACGAGTGCCCAGATCCACCGGGTTCGGTGCAAACAAGGCTTCGTTGGCAAAACCCTCTGCCGTGTACCCCAGAGAGTTGGCGAAGTTTTCCAAAAAGCTGCCGCAGCCGGAGGAACAGGCTTCATTCAAAAGCACCGTATCCACGCAGCCGCCACGCAGCTTGATACACTTCATATCCTGTCCGCCGATATCCAGTACACAGTCCACATTCTTGTCGAAAAAGGCAGCTGAGGTGCAATGGGCCACCGTTTCCACTTCTCCCTCGTCCAGGGAAAAGGCGGTTTTTAAGAGTGCTTCGCCGTAGCCCGTGGAGCAGGAACGGACGATCTTCGCCCCGTCAGGCAGGAGCTTTCGCAGATTTTCCAGTGCGGTCATGGCTGTCCGGATGGGATTGCCCTGATTGTTTGCATAGTACGACCACAGGAGCTGCCCACTTTCTCCAATCAAAGCCATTTTCGTGGTGGTTGACCCGGCATCGATACCTAGGAAACAATCGCCCTGGGAGCTACTCAGCTCCTGCTTCTGCACCACCGCCTTTTTGTGCCGGTCGCAGAAAGCGAAGTAGTCCTCCCGACTGTCGAACAAAGCGGGCAGTCTCGGCATTTCAAAGGTTACTTTCACACCGGCATCCAACCGGGAAATGAGGTCCGTGATGGCTACCTTCTCGCTGTCCCCACTTTCCAGCGCCGCACCCATGGCGGCAAAAAGGTGGGAATTTTCCGGATCAACAGTGGTCTCCGGAGTCAATTTCAAAGTGCGGATGAAGGCTTTTTTCAGTTCCGGCAGGAAGTGAAGCGGCCCACCCAAAAACGCCACCGTGCCCCGAATGGGCTTGCCGCAGGCAAGGCCGGAAATGGTCTGATTCACCACCGCCTGGAAAATGGACGCGGCAAGGTCTGCTTTGGTTGCCCCCTCGTTGATGAGCGGCTGGATATCCGTCTTGGCGAACACGCCGCACCGGGCGGCGATGGGATAAATTTGCTGATAAGCAGCCGCTTCCCGGTTCAACCCCTCCGCATCGGTCTGCAACAGGCTTGCCATCTGGTCGATGAAGGACCCGGTGCCACCGGCGCAGACACCGTTCATCCGCTCCTCCAGACCGCCCTTGAAATAGATGATCTTGGCATCCTCGCCACCTAATTCAATGGCTACATCCGTCTGGGGTGCCACGGTTTCCAGGGCCGTGGCCACCGCCACCACCTCCTGCACAAAGGCAATGTCCATGGCCTTGCCCAGATTGATGGCGCCGGAGCCGGTGATCTTCACCTGCAAGGCGCAATCGCCTAACTGCTCCTGCGCCTCTTTCAGCAATTGTGCCAAAGTTTCCTGCGTTTTTGCATGATGGCGGCGATATTGCCCAAACATGATTCTTCCCGGCTCATCTAAAATAATGAGTTTTACGGTGGTTGAACCGATGTCAATTCCTGCTCTGTATGTTTTCATAATCGGATACCTTCTTTGTTGTGATTGTTCCATATCAGCGTGTTTCTGCGTCTCCTGCAAAGAGCTTTCGGTAGAACATCAGATATTTCACCAGTGACAGCAGGATTAAACCACCACAGAGAACGAAAAATACATTTGCGTACACTTCCGGGATGGTCGGGAACAAGAACAGAATGATCATCGTGGCATACAAGGCAACAGTGGTCGCTTTTCCAAACCACTGTGCGCTGTTCACGCTGTCCGTTTTCCGAATGGCCAGCCAGCCGAAATACGCCATAATGATTTCTTTGACGAAAAACAGACCGAGCAAATAGCGAATGGCTTTATAACGATTGTAAAGGCAGAAAATCATAGCAGCCTGCGTCAGCTTGTCCGCAATTGGGTCGATAATTTTCCCCAAATCCGACACCATATTATAATGCCGGGCAATATAGCCATCCAGAATATCCGTACCACCGGACAGCGCAATCACGATGACAGCCAGAATATATTCCTCTTTTACGATATACAGCCACAAAATCAGCGGAATCAGGAGCAAACGAACCAGACTCAGCAGGTTCGGAATGGTCAGGACTTGTTCTTTCTTAAATAATCGGTGCATCGGTTTCTTTCTCCTTCATCCGTCGGACAGTCTGTTCATAAAACACATTGAGTTGTCCTACATAGTTTTCTTTCCATGGCTTATTTCTGCCACAATAGTGGATGATCACGGCGTTCTTTTTGACCCATTCCAGATTCAGATCTTTTTCAAAAGGGGCGTGCCACTGGTAGAGCTTCTCGGACATATTGTATCGATAGCTGTCCAGTGCATAAATTTTGCTTCCGTAAAGAGCACTGATCACATCCTGATCGGGTAGCATCAGTACATTTTTTCTGCGCTCGATAAACTCGAATACTTCGTTTACATCCTGTTCTGAGCGCAGTCGCTTCAAATTCATCAACATAACACCGGAATTGATATAGGGCGCATCTTCTTCCATATTCAGCCGGAACTCGTTGAATTTACGAAGGAAAGAGCCGGTATGGGAAGCGGCGGCAAAGTAATAATCCTCCATGGGAAGATCATACAGGCTCTGGACGCTACCATTTACAATGAGATCCG
>CAZONA010000103.1:0-3443 GCA_964581025.1 uncultured Lachnospiraceae bacterium | reverse complement strand
ATATGTTCTGGTCCGAAAAATATGGCGCATACTGCTATCTGGTGATTTCTCCGGAGAAGCCGATGCCTACTGCAGCCGACTTCCAAATTAAAGATGGAAATGCCATTGATGTGTCTTACAGCGGCGATGTCAACATGTCCGAAAAGACCGATGCCAATGACGCACAGCTTGTGTACAACATTTACCAGTCGATGTATTGCGACTTTACCGAAGATGTCACCATGGAGAAATTCCTGCGTGCCGACGTCAATGGTGATGCCACTGTAAATGTGGAAGATGCGGCAGCAATTATTGCAGCACTCCTCAAACGCTGATTTGATTCTCCGAATGCCCGTCCCCACCCCGGGACGGGCCACTGGGAAATCATATGAAACCACCACAGGAGTTGAAACTATGAAGAAACTACTAACGATATTGCTTTCGTTGGCGCTGCTTATTGGCCTGCTCCCCTCGGTTGCTTTTGCAGCAGAGGATGCGCAGTTCAGTTTTGAGCTCAGCATAGACGGCAGTGATACCAAAGAAGTCAAGTCAGGTGATATCGTCACCGTCGTTCTCCGGCTCAAACGAACCGACACGGATCAATCATACACCATGTATGCAATGCAGGACGAAATTCGTTACGACAGCAATTTCTTTGAATTGATTCCAGGCAGCCAGATCCTTTCCGATGATATTCGCTCATCCGATATCGGAATGGTGGACAGCAGCCGGGAATTATACATGAACTATCTGTCTTCCAACGGCGGCGCACAATGGAATAGTGACAGCTTAATCGGAAGTTTCCAATTACGGGTTACCGCCACTTCCGGTGCATCCAAGATTACAAACCAGGATTACCTTGTCTCCGTCCCAGACGGTAGCGGAAGTTATCCTGCGGTTGCAAACGAAGTAACTGTCGTAGTATCAACCGACTGCACCGTTCGTTTTGAAAGCAATGGCGGCACAGCCGTTGAAGATCAGACCGTTTCCTTCGGCGAGAAACTCGCCAAGCCAAACGATCCAACCAAAGCGGGGTTCGAATTCAGCGGTTGGTATAAAGATATTCACAAAACCAAGCTATGGGATTTCGGCGTAGATACGGTTCAGGAAAATATGACGCTGTACGCTTCCTGGACGGAGGTTTCTTCTGAATCCCCCGCATCACCTTCAACCGGAGATAACTCCCCCTCCTGGTTGTATGTTCTTCTGGGCATTCTGCTGTTGATTCTATTGGCTATCCTATGCCTGTTTTTCCGAAAATCCGTTACTTTCCATTACGATAACGGTATTCCGTCGAAAACAGTCCGTGTATTTCCGAACAAGCTCATTGCCAAGCCACAAGATCCCCACAAAGATGGGGCCACGTTTGTCGGATGGTACCGGAATGCCCGATGCACCATCCCATGGAATTTTGAAACCGACAAAGTAACCAAAACCACAAATCTTTATGCAAAGTGGCAGTAACATGCTCTACTGAAATAATAGGAGATACGGCCGTATCTCCTATTATTTGCAGGAACGTTACTGTGAACAAGCAGTCCGATTCAAATTTAAATAACCAGCAGGTGAGCTTTTATGAATATTATTTTTCTTGGTGACTCCATCACAGATACCGGCCGCAACACGCAAAACGGCAGCACCACATCCATCGGGCAAGGATATGCTTTGATTGCGTCTTCCAAGCTCTCAGCCGAAAAACCAGGTTCCTATCACTTTGTCAACGCCGGCATCAGCGGAAGCCGTATCGTAGATATTTATGCCAGGATCAAATCCGATGCATGGAACCACAACCCGGAGATTATCAGTATTTTGGCAGGCGTGAACGACGTCTGGCATGAACTATCCGTGCAAGACGGAGTTGACAGTGAGCGATTTGAGGCAGTTTTGCGTATGCTCATTGAAGACACTCGGAAGCGCTTTCCCAATGCGCATTTTATACTGATGGAGCCATTTGTTCTGCCCGGCTCCGCAACGCAGCTACACTGGGACATCTTTCATCGGGAAGTCCGTGCCCGGGCTGCAATCGTCAGAAAACTAGCGTCTCAATATCAGGCGTTTTTTGTTCCCTTGCAGGATCTTTTCGATCAGGCCTGCCAAATGCAGGAGGCATCGTATTGGCTACCCGACGGTGTCCACCCTTCCCCCGCTGGCCATTATTTGATCGCAGATGCTTGGCTGAACTCCTTTCTGACCCTTGAGCGTTCTTTGCCATGAATATAGCACGATTTTTAACGGAATCTCATATCTGCAAAGGAGTGATGCATTATGATATTTGAAGACATGGATCGAATTGTTTTTGCCGGAGATTCTGTAACCGACATGGGCAGTGTCAATCCGGTAGGTGAAGGATTGTTTGACAATTTGGGAAACGGTTATGTCCGTATGATTGAAAATTTATTAGCCGCCAAATATCCGCAAATACATCTGCGGATTACAAACTCCGGTGTTGCCGGAAATACAAGCAGAGACTTGTTGTCAAGATGGGATCGGGATGTTCGTGCCCTGAATCCCCAATGGGTCAGCATTTGCATCGGAGTAAATGACGTTTGGCGGCAGTTTGATTCTCCTGCAATTCCAGATCGAATGGTTTCGCCGGAAGAATACCACAGGAATGTCGAAGAAATGATCCTTCGTGAGAAACATCATGTGAAAGGGATCTTTCTTATGAGTCCGTACTATATCGAACCGGATCCCAATGATTTCATGCGCAAGCGAATGGACGAATATGGCAAAATATGCAGCCGGTTAGCTGCAAAGCATCATTGTATCTTCATTGACCTGCAAGCAATGTTCACAAAATACTGTACTCATCGGCATTCTTCCTTTTTGGCCATGGACCGCATTCATCCCAACCAGATCGGCGCAACCTTGATTGCACTGGAATGGCTCAAGCATTGTTCCGAAGAATTCACTTCTTTATTTTAAAAGCGAGGTATCCAACTATGCAACACGAAACGATTCATTTAAACACAATCTACCCAGAACTGGGTGCCGACGGCCGTGACCCATTTCTGACAGTCTATATTCAGAAAAACATTCACGCATTGAACCAGGACGAGCGCAAGCGCCCCTGCCTGCTCGTCTGTCCCGGAGGCGGCTATGCATTCTGTAGTGAGCGGGAATCCGAACCAATTGCACTGCAATTTTTGCCCGAAGGGTTTCACGTATTGATATTAAATTACTCCTGTGCCCCTCATCACTATCCCGTTCAGCTCAGAGAAGTTGCAGCAGCCATGGAATTGATTTATCAAAATGCCGAGAAATGGCACTGCGACACCAATCAAATTGCAATTATGGGATTCTCTGCCGGGGGTCACCTGGCCGCACACTATTCCACATCTTACGATTGTCCGGAAATTCGTAGCATGTTTCCCGATAGCAAGCCGGTACAAGCTTCTGTTTTGTGCTATCCCGTGATCACTGCAGATGCGCAGTGGGCGCATAAAGACAGCTTTTGCAATTTA
>CAZONA010000102.1:0-3447 GCA_964581025.1 uncultured Lachnospiraceae bacterium | reverse complement strand
CGGCAAAATAAAATTCGGGGCTCTGCTTTGGCAGAGCCCCTGATTTTTGATTATTCTTCGTTTGCGGCGTTCTCTTCCTTGATCTTCTGGGCGATATTCATGGGAACCTGCTCATAGCCGGTCTCATGGAATTCGAACGAGCCTCTACCCTGTGTCATTGCACGGAGGGAGATGGTATAGTCAAGAATTTCAGCCTTCGGAATGGTTGCGTTGATCGTAGTATAGCCGCGCTTTGTTGCGTGCTCCATACCCATAACGCTTCCGCGACGCTTATTGAGGTTACTCATAATATCGCCGACGTTTGCCTCGGGGACGGTTACCGCAAGGTCTCCGACGGGCTCAAGGAGCACTGGAGCGGCGAGCTTCATGCACTCCTTATAAGCAAGTGCTGCTGCCATCTTAAAGGACATTTCGTTAGAGTCGACGTCGTGGTACGATCCGTCGTAAAGGTTAGCGGCGAGCTTGATCACGGGGTAGCCGTAAACGCCCTTTCTCATTGCTTCCTCAAGTCCCTTCTGTACTGCGGGGTGGAAGTTCTTCGGAACGGATCCGCCGACGGTGGACTCCGTAAAGGTAAGTCCCTCCTCCTCACCGGGTGAGAACTCAATTCTTACGTCGCCGTACTGACCGTGTCCGCCGGACTGCTTCTTATGCTTACCCTGAACCTGAACCTTCTTCGTGATCATCTCACGGTATGCGATCTTCGGGAGATCCATCTTCACGGAGACGCCGAATCTCGATTTGAGCTTAGCCTCAAGCACGGAGAGGTGCATATCGCCCATACCGTAGATAACGAGCTGGTGCGTTTCGGGGTTATTTTCAAACTTAATGGTCTTATCCTCCTCGGAGAGCTTGGAGATACCGATGGATATCTTATCCTCATCGCCCTTGGAGAGAGGTGCTATCGACTGAGCCATAAAGGGCTCGGGATATTCCGTTCTTGCGTAATGGATATCGCTGTTCCATGTGAGCGTATCGCCCGTATTGGTATTTGCGAGCTTAGCGGTCATACCGATATCGCCGCAGCAGAGGACGTCGACCTCGGTCTGCGTCTTACCCTTTACGACGTAGATATGAGCCATCTTTTCGTTAGTATCCGTAGTGGTATTATGAAGGAGCATATCCTTCTTAAGCGTACCGTTCATTACCTTGAAGAAGCTCATCTTTCCTACGAACGGGTCGGAGACGGTCTTGAACACGAAGAGTGCCGCCTCGCCCTCGGGCTCGATCTCCTTTTCACTTCCGTCCTCAAGGAGCTCATTCTTCTTCGCCGTATGTCTGGGGAAGGAATCGACGATTACG
Organism: uncultured Lachnospiraceae bacterium; assembly: GCA_964581025.1. GTDB lineage: Bacteria > Bacillota > Clostridia > Oscillospirales > CAG-272 > RGIG4608. Next base: position 2,145 of record CAZONA010000102.1, on the reverse strand, counting down.
TCAAGGAGCGACCAAACGCCCCAGAGCTTACTTGCCGCACCGCAAAGCACGGGAACGATCTCACCGTGGATAACGCCCTCATGGACTGCGTTGAGCGCTTCCATGGGTGTGATCTCCTCGCCCTCGAAGAATTTCTCCATAAGGGTTTCATCGGTGGTAGCGACCGCTTCCATAAGCATATCACGGTACTTCTGCATAGCCTCTACGCTCTCCTCGGGCACGGGCTGTACGGAGTGCTGTCCCTTTTCGTTAAAGAGGTGCGCCTCCTGCTTGATAAGGTCAATAGCTCCGAGCACCTTGCCGTCCTTTACCATGGGAATGGTGAGGGGGCAGATGTTCTTACCGAACTTTTCGTGGAGCGAGTCAAGGACTCTTCCGAATCTTGCCTCGTTATCGTCAAATTTATTGATGAAGAACGCCGTGGGAAGTCCTGCCTCCTGAGCGTTATCCCAAGCGAGCTCCGTACCGACCTCGATGCCTGCCTTACCGTCGATAAGGATAAGAGCCGCGTCGGCAACACGAAGTGCCTGCTTTACCTCGCCCACAAAATCAAGGAAGCCGGGGGTGTCGAGAATGTTGACCTTCGTATTCTTCCACATGAGAGGAGCGACCTTCGAGGAAAGCGAAAATCCGCGCTTTATCTCCTCGGGATCGTAGTCGCAGACGGTCGTGCCGTCCGTTACGTTACCGAATCTGTCGGAAGCGCCGGCAATATGCAGAATAGCCTCTGCAAGCGTCGTTTTGCCGCTTCCGCTATGACCGAGCAAGGCGACGTTTCTGATTCTTTTTGTTTCGATGTTTTGCATAGAAATTTACCAATGTCCCATCGGGGACCCTTTCAAATAAATATGTAAAATGCTAAATATCAACCAAAAGCATTGTTTCGGGCAATAATTTTCCATCTTGTCCTCTATTATACACAATTTTTTTGAATTTTTCAATAGGTTTTATGATATTTATAGACATCGAATGTAGAAATTGAGTATATGTTTTTTGTGTATTTTTCACAATTTTCGGGGGCGTTTTGCGCCCGTGCGGACGAATTTTCGAAAATGAAGGAAAAATATATGTCTTTTTTCCTTATAGGTATGGACTTTTCGATATTTTTGTGATAAAATAATATGATAAACAAAAGCCGCACCTTGCGGAGATCGGAGGACGGTATGGAGACGCTCTGTCTTGCCCGTGGGGGCTTTGCCTCGAATTGCTATATAGCTTACGCTTCGGGCGAGGCGTTCGTAATCGATCCCTCGGCGGAGGTATCGCAGATATTATCGGCACTTCGGGAGCGTTCGCTCACGCTTTGCGGAATACTGCTGACGCACGGGCATTTCGATCATTTGCTCTCGCTCGGCGATCTGCTCGCAGAGTGTGGGGGCGTTCCGGTATACGCTCACTCGCTTGATTTTGAGCTTTTCTCCGATCCGCAAAAGAACGCAAGTGCGCCCCTGCTCTACCGCTCAATGCTGTTCCCCACTCCGACGCACGCACTCTCGGAGGGCGATACGCTCACGCTCGGCGGTGAGAAATTGACCGTGCTCCACACGCCCGGACACACGCCCGGCTCGGTCTGCTTTGATGCGGGAGACGTGCTTTTTACCGGCGACACGCTCTTTGCGGAGGGCTGTGGGCGATGGGACTTATACGGCGGCGACGCACGGGTGCTTCACTCGTCCCTCTCTCGCTTGCGTGAGCTATCGCAAGGCTCCGACAGGCGCATACTTTGCGGACATGGCGAGGGCTCGACGCTCAGGCGTGCGCTCGGATCACTTCTTTATTTATGATAAATCAACCGTTTACGGATATACTACTTTCATCGAAAGGATAATTTTGTATGGACTACAGACTTCTTGCAGATCTGCTTTTTCCCAACGTAACCAAAACGCCCGAGGACATCGAGGCGATGTATCCCCCAAGAGTGCTTCCCGAGGGAGCGAAGGTAACTCGCTTTGCACCCAGCCCCACGGGCTTCGTGCACTTCGGCGGACTCTTCCCCACCCTCGTGGGCGAGAGACTTGCTCATCAGAGCGGAGGCGTATTTTATCTCAGAATAGAGGACACCGACGCAAAGCGTGAGGTAAAGGGTGCGGCGGAGAGCCTTATTCGCACGTTCAATTATTACGGAATCGAATTTGACGAGGGTGC
>CAZONA010000101.1:0-3496 GCA_964581025.1 uncultured Lachnospiraceae bacterium | reverse complement strand
CTTGCGGCCTCTACCACCCCAAGGTAGCGCGCTACCAGCTGCGCCACACCCAGATTTACGACTTGTATATGTTATCATATTTTTTCGAAAAAGTCAATAGATTTTTGAAAAAATCTTGAAAAAATGTTTGAAATTTTGAAAAAACCGTCGCCGCCGCTTGAATCGAGGCGGCTGCGGACGATTTTCCCACGTTTTTTGTTCCGGCTAAACCGCAGGTTCAAAAAAAATTAGTCCATTTGTTCCGACAATGCCTTGACGCCCCCGAAAATCTGTGATATCATATCACCGAAAGCACAAGGAGGATGCAAAAATGAAGCTATCACTTTCCGAAAACATAGCAAAGCACCGCAAGGCACGCTCGATGACGCAGGAGCAGCTCGCCGAAGCTCTCGGAGTAACATTTGCGGCGGTGTCAAAATGGGAACGTGGCGTCGCCACGCCCGAGCTCCGATTTATAGCGGAAATGGCTGACCTTTTCGGCGTGTCGATGGACGCCCTCGTCGGCTTTGAGGTAATGAATAACGGCGTTACGGAGCAGGTCGACAGAATACGCACCCTGCAACGCCGAAAGCAATACGGCGAGGCGATAGCGGAGGCGGAGAGGGCACTGCTCCGTTATCCGAACGATTTCCGCATCGTGCTCGAATCGGGAAATCTCTACGTCGCCGCCGGAATCGAGGGCAAAATTGATAAATATCTCTTGCACGGAATTGACCTGCTCGATCGTTCGATCTTGCTGATTTCCCAAAACAGCGATCCGAGCGTCAGCGAGATTTCGATCCGCCAAAGCATCGCACAGTGCTACATTGCCCTCGGTAAAACGAATCTCGGCATAGACATTCTCAAAAAATACAACGTCAGCGGCGTCCACAACTCCCTTATTGCAATCGCACTTACGGGAAATGACATCACCTATACCGATACGCCAAAATACAGCCTTGAGGACGCCGTGCCGTATATGACGGAGTCGCTAGGCGATATATTGACCAACGTCCTGCGCACGATGATGGCATATTCTAACTACTATTATAAAAGCGGCGATTATTCGGCAGGCAGGGAAGCACTGCTTTGGATGATTGATTTTATGGAAAATATGAAGCTCGATAAAGAAAAAGTCGCCTATGTGGATAAGGTTATCGCCCCGGCGTATTCCGAGTGTGCGGATTTTTCGTTCCGCCTCGGAGAGACCAAAAAGGTCGAGCCCTACCTTCGCCTCGCTCACAAATATGCGACTCGCTACGACGCAGATCCCGTGTGCAGCCTTGAAAATCTTAAATTTTTCAATATCGGCGATATATCCAACGCCACGACCTACGACGACCTCGGAGAAACTGCCATGTCCGCCATCGACGCTCAGCTTGCCAAGCCCAACCGCTCGGAAACGCTCCGAGAACTTTGGAAAAAGATAAAAGAGGATAATTAATATGAAGAAAAACACAGTGAACATCCACCCGTACACAAAGCAATTTTATCGTGGCAACATCGGATATTTCACCCTCGCCATGCTCGCAAGCCTCGTCGGATGCGTCGGCGCACTGCTCGTCTCCTGGCTCTTGCGTGAGATAACCGATATGATGAGCGGCTACGATATGCGATTTAACCTGTGGGGAATCACCCTGATCGCAATTTCGGCAGTCGGAATTTCGATACTTGCAAACGCCCTTCAGTATTTTTCGAAGCCCGCATTCGTAACACGGGCGATCTCGCAGTATAAAGAGTACGTTTTCGCCAAAATAATAAAGAAAAACATCTCCGCCTTTTCAAGCGAAAACACCTCCACCTACATTTCCGCCCTCACGAACGACCTCGCCGCCGTCGAAACGGGATATCTTGAGAACATATTCACCCTCACCGAAAGCCTCGTAACCTTCGTGGGTGCTCTTGTGCTTATGCTGATTTATAGCCCGATTCTCACGCTCATAGCGGTCGTCCTCTCGCTCCTGCCCCTCGCCGTCTCGATACTTTCGGGAAATAAGCTCGCACACGCAGAGCGTGAGGTCTCCGACAAAAACGAAATGTACACCTCAAGCCTTAAGGATGCCCTTAGCGGCTTCGCCGTTGTAAAAGCCTTCAAGGCAGAGGCGCAAATGCTCCGCCTGTTCGGCGAAAACGTCGCAGAGCTGGCACGATCGCAAAAGGGAAGACAGCGAGCGAGAATACTCGTCGCACTTTTCTCAAGTGCCGCAGGCATTACCGCACAGCTCGGTGTGTTCATCGTCGGTGCGTATCTTTCACGTAGCGACGCAAGCATTACCGGCGGTACAACGCTCATCTTCGTTCAGCTGATGAACTTCATCATCAACCCCATAGCCGTTATTCCCGCCTGCATCGCAGAGAGAGGGGCGGCAAAGGCTCTCGTCGAAAAGCTGGCACTCTCCCTCGAAGCCAATACCGAGGAGAAGAAGCCCTCCCGAAATATAACGCTTTCCGAGGGAATAAGTGTCAAGAACCTCAGCTTTTCCTACGAGAGTGATAAGCCCGTTCTCAAAAATATCAGCTGCACCTTCGAGCACGGCAAAAAATACGCCCTCGTCGGTGCGTCGGGTAGCGGAAAATCGACTCTCCTGAACCTCCTGATGTCCTCAAGCGGCAGCTACGAGGGCGAGATCCTCTACGACGGCACGGAGCTGCGTGATATCGATGTCGGAGAGCTTTACGATATCGAAAGCGTGATCCGACAGAACGTTTTCGTCTTTAATGCGACGATAGGGGATAATATCACAATGTTCCGTAGCTTCGACAAGGACGAGGTCGAGCGTGCGATAAAGCTCTCCGGACTCTCCGAGCTGATAGCGGAGAGGGGAGAGGACTACCTCTGCGGAGAAAACGGCAACGGTCTCTCGGGCGGCGAAAAGCAGCGTGTCTCGATTGCCCGTAGCCTGCTCAAAAAATCGAAGCTTCTCCTTGCCGACGAGGCGACCTCCGCCCTCGATGCCGAGACCGCACGCCAGATCGGAGACGTCATTCTCAACCTCGAGGGCGTAACCGCACTCGTCGTTACCCACACACTCGACGCAGGACTTCTCGAACGCTACGACGGAATCTTCGTCCTCAAGGGCGGTAGCATCATCGAATCGGGCACGTTCGCACAGCTGATGGCGGAGAAGGGATATTTCTATTCGCTCTTCACCGTCTCCCATTGAAAAAATTTCAAAAAAGAAGCGTGTAAAATATCGTCGATTTCAACAAAAATCGACCTCGAATGGTGTCGATTTTTCTACTCTATATGAATTTCAACGAAATTTAACCTAAATATTTGGCATAATTCATAATTTACAAATGCGTTTTCGTGTGCTATAATACTACTTGCCGTGAAACGCATGGGCCAATTAGCGTTTCACAAATAAAAGGGGTATAGCTGACACTTGTTCGGAGCGAAATGTCAATCTCATGGCATCAATCACGCACGATCATTTTCGGGCTGTACCTTTTTTGTTGCCATCTTTTCGGCAAAGCGCACAAATTCAATAAAAAAAGGACATCCTATAATATATAG
>CAZONA010000100.1:0-3565 GCA_964581025.1 uncultured Lachnospiraceae bacterium | reverse complement strand
AAGCCTTCTCTTACGGGAGAAGGCTTTTTGGATTGGCACACGGTTTCTATTGAAAATCGTAATTTTTACACAAAGAGTATTCCGCCAACATCGGCAAGGGGGGAATCGGAGAGCTCGACGATATTTTTTCCGTGGGTGTGGCAAAAGGTACGGATTTTTTCACCGTCGGGGTGGGATGAGAGTGAGCCGCAGAAATACACGGTATCCGCCGTTGCGCCCGATGCGCCGCCGATGAATCCGGTATCATACGGTGGGAGTGATATATTTCCGCTCGAGATGAGCAGGGCGTCTATTCCCTCCTCACGTGCGACTCGGGCTATTCCCTCATCGGCTGTGATAATGGCGTTATCGCCGACGACACAGATTGAGCAATGCGCATAGCCCTGATTTACGCGGCGTATTTTTTTACCCGTTTTTTCAAGGTAATCGAGGGCAAATTTCGAGGCGGTCTTGGTATTGGCTATGACGACGTCGCCGACGACTGCGATATTAAGGAGCACGTCGTGGGGGTATTTCGCACCGAGTCGCTCGGGTATTTGCAATATTTTATCAAAGCCGCAGGGCTTTATTTCATACTCACGGTGGGTGAGCAGCGTACCGTCCGCCTCGAGCAAGAGCATATCGGCATGCGCCGAGGTGGGCTCTTCGAGTGCCGGGTGCGGTGCGAGGGGTACGACCTCAAAGCCGTGCGCTTCAAGGCTTTTCAAAATCTCGGGCTTTGCGTGCCCGTTTACGATAGCGATCATATTTTCCTCCGATCTTGCAGAAAATAAAAAGGCGGCAGACAAATTGTCTGCCAGCTTTTTACGTTAATTAAGCACGGTTAACCTTGCCCGAACGAAGGCAACGAGAGCAAACCGAAACTGTAACGGGAGTGCCGTTAACGATCGCTCTTACCTTTCTGATATTGGGCTTCCAGGTTCTGTTCGTCTTGCGGTGAGAGTGAGAAACATTCTGACCGAAAACGACGCCCTTGCCGCAGATACTGCACTTTGCCATAATGACACCTCCTGATTAAGCGTTATAAAACGCACGATTTACATAAATAGTTCACGAACATTGAACATTATAGCATACAATGTGCGAAAATGCAAGAGATTTTGAAAAATTTTTTTCAAAAATCTTCAAAATCGGCTTCCCGAGTGTCTGATCAAGTCGTATGACGCACCTTTTCCGTATTCAAATTCGCCCCTGCCCGAGCCTTCGATACGCAAAAGGCGGTTATATTTTGCTATCCTCTCGCCTCGGCAGGGTGCGCCCGACTTAATAAACGGTGCGCCGAGTGCGACGGCGATATCGCAGAGCGTGGTATCCTCCGTCTCGCCGGAGCGGTGGGAGAGGATGCAATTATAGCCTGCCTCGGCGGCGATATGCGCCGTCCTCATCGCTTCGCTGAGCGTGCCTATCTGATTCGGCTTTATAAGGATCGCATTGGCAAGTCCCATTTCTATCCCGTCGCAGAGCCTTATCGGATTCGTGGCGAAGAGATCGTCGCCGACGAGCATCATTTTTTCTCCGAGCCGCTCGGTCAACTCCTGCCAGCTCCTGATATCGTCCTCGGCAAGCCCGTCCTCAACGGACACGATCGGATATCTTGCGGCAAGGCGTTCGTAATATTCGATAAGCTCCTCGCCGGTATAGTGTTTATGCGTCTTCAGGGTCTGATAATCTCCGCTCTCGGCGTTATACCATGCGCTCGTGGCGGCGTCGAGGGCTATTTTCACCCTGTCAGGCGAATAAGTGCTCCGCTCGATCGCTTCGACTATGAGATCGAGTGCCTCCTCGTCGTCGTGAAGGTCGGGAGCGTATGCGCCCTCGTCCCCGACGCCGACGGAGAGTCCGTGCTCCTTTAAGATATTTCCGAGGTTATGATAAATTTCACTCCCCATACGGACGGCGTCGGAAAAGCTCTCCGCACCTATCGGAATTATCATAAATTCCTGTATTTCCACGTTGTTTGCGGAATGCGCTCCGCCGCCGAGGACGTTCATCATCGGGACGGGCATTCTGTATGCGCCGATTCCGCTCAGATATTTATAGACGGGGACGTGGTAATAATTCGCCGCAGCTCTCGCACAGGCAAGAGAGACCGCAAGCGTGGCGTTCGCACCGAGCTTTTCCTTATTATCCGTGCCGTCAAGCTCGCAGAGGATTCCGTCGATCGTTCCCTGCTCCGTAACGCACATACCGACAAGCGTGGGCGAGATGATTCGGCAGACATTTGACACCGCTCCGAGCACTCCAAGCCCGTGGTAGCGCTCCTTATCCGCATCACGAAGCTCGTGCGCCTCGTGAGCACCCACGGACGCACCCGAGGGGGAACTTGCGACTCCGACCGTGCCGTCCTCAAGCACGACCGTCGCTTCAAGCGCAGGGTTTCCTCTGCTGTCGAGGATCTCCCTTGCACAGCATTTACATATTCTCGGTTTATTTGACATACCTATCTCCTTATGCCCCTCGGGCTAATGTATTTTCACATAAAAATACCGCACATAACGGCTATACCTATTATGTGCGATATTTGCATCAAAAATACTATTAATTTGCATTGCGGTCGAGCCAATTATAAAGCTTCGGAATCGCAGGGGTGAAGTCGAATATCTTATCGAGGAGCTTTCCGAACAGTCCGATTACAACCGAATTGAGCACGGCGCTGACGAGCGTGAGCGGACCTATGAGATCCCATCTCCATTCGCCGAGCAGGGTGAGCATCATAACGATCGCTATTACGAGGATCGTTCCGTCGAAGATGAGCTTCATTTTGCTCATATCAATATTTTTCGAGAGTGCGACCTCCTTGACGAATATCTCGTAGGAGGACGGCGGTATGTAGGTGCGAAGCATAAGTGCCACCGCAAGTCCCGTAATGACCGTTCCGATCGCCGCAACCGCTATCTGTCCGCCGAGGCTTGTGGGAACGATCCCTGCGAGCAATGCGTCGACTATATCGAAGCATGCGCCGTAGAAGAGGATGTTGCAGACGGTGCAGATGAATTTCGGCTTGAATTTTCCGATTATGAGGCAGCAGATGACGAGCAGAAGTCCCTGTATCATATATTCGCATATTCCGACGCTGAAGATACTGCTCACCGGCTCGAGCTTATCGCTGAGAACGAACGCCGGACCGACGATCGCCGCAACTCCGAGCTTACTTTTTGCGCTGAGACAGTTTCCGACGGCACAGAGGATGTTTCCTATGATCCAGGATATCTCGCTGACTTTTCCGATTTTTTGTTTCATTGTTACTTTTCCGTTTCCGTATTTTTTTATATTGTACCATATCACCGTGAAAAATGCAAGAGCTTTCGTGAATTTTGACGAAGATTTGTGGAAAGGCGCAGTCGTCCTGCCCGAAAGTGATGTAACTTTTCGGGTGTGTAAAAAAATCAGCTCGATTTCGGGATGGTTTTCCCCCACAAAATGCACCTGATTTCTGCGGAGATTTAGCGAGCGTTCCCCCATAAACGACTGCTCGCAGAAAATTAACAGTAGCACTCTGTTTTTAATCGAACTTTACCACCGTTGCCGCACACTAAATCTCCCACCCAACCCGTAGGGGCGCACC
>CAZONA010000099.1:0-3658 GCA_964581025.1 uncultured Lachnospiraceae bacterium | reverse complement strand
CGTTTACCCGAAAAGCAATCGACGCACCGAAAAATTCACCACACACAAAAGCCCCACGCATCGCATGGGGCTTTTAATATAGCAAAAACATTCAATCTGCAAAATTGGGGATGTAGGCGGCTGCAAGTTTTTCTCGAGAGAAGCCGAGGTCGAGGGCATAGAACCGGGGGTTCAATTTACATCGAATTTCGGGGTATAGGCGGCGGTGGCGGAGGATTTTTCCTGGGAGAAGCCGTCGAAGCCGAGGTTAAGGGCGTGGTCGACGGTCCTTTGATATTCAAAGTCGGTGAGGCGTCTATGCAGCTCGTGGGGGGCGTCTGCGTCCGCAAAATCGGGCGTATACTGTCTCATCAGGCTGAGGGTTACCTCGCTCGGCGGCAAAATTTCTGCGAGCATATCGAGCACGGCGACGCTATCGCTCCGATGTCCCGGGAGCACGAGGTGGCGGACGATGAGTCCTCTCACCGCCATTCCCTCCCCGTCAAGCGTGAGCTTACCGACCTGTCTATACATTTCAAGAAGAGCCTCACCTGCGACCTTAGCGTAATTCGGAGCTTTCGAAAATTCACGTGCGAGGGTATCGTCGAAATATTTGAGATCCGGCAGATAGACGTCGACAAGTCCGTCAAGGGAACGGAGCGCATCGACGCTTTCGTATCCGCCGCAATTATACACGACGGGAATTTCAAGCCTCGGCTTCACCCTCTCAAGCGTTTTTGCGAGCATTGCCGAATACGGCGTCGGCGTTACGAGATTTATATTATGCGCACCGAGCTCCCGAAGCTCAAGCATTGCCCTCTCAAGCTCAAATTCGCCGTATTCCCTGCCCCTCACCTTGCGGCTGATCTCACGGTTCTGGCAGAAAACGCAACGGAGATTGCATCCCGAAAAGAATATCGCCCCCGAGCCCCTCTCTCCGCTGATGCACGGCTCTTCCCATTTGTGAAGCCCGACCGAGCCTATGATATATTTATTTCCCACGCCGCAAAAGCCCACCTCGCCGCTCTCACGGTCGACTGCGCACTCTCTCGGACACATATTGCATTTTTTCATTTTTGTTTTCAAGCCTCGCTTTCACTTGAGAAAAGTATACACTTTTTTTGCGTTTTTTTCAAGCCCTTAATTGATTTTCCGTGCAAAATGGTGTATAATTATCATATAAAGGATAAAAACGGAGGACGGGATATGATCATTAAAAACGCCGAAATACTTTGCGTCGGCACGGAATTGCTTCTCGGCGAGGTGGTAAACACCAACGCCGCATACATCGGACGCTCGCTTGCACGTCTGGGGATCTCGGTATACCACACGGGAGTCGTCGGAGATAACCCGGAACGCCTCTCGGACGCCGTTCGGCTTGCGCTTTCGAGATCGGATCTGCTGATCCTCTCGGGCGGACTCGGTCCGACCTACGACGATCTCACGAAGGAGACCGTTGCCGAGGTTCTGGGGCTTAAAATGGTGAGAAATGCGGAGATCCTCTCCGAGATTGAGGAATATTTTCATTCGCAGGGCAAGGATATGCCCGAAAACAACGCAAAGCAGGCGGATATTCCCTGCGGTGCGGAGGCTCTCCCGAACAGAACGGGCACAGCCCCGGGAATTTTCGTGAACACGGGTGAAAGGGTCGTCGTTCTGCTTCCCGGACCGCCCTTTGAGCTTGAGCCGATGCTTGATGACTACGTGTTCCCGAGGCTTCGGGAGATGAGCGATCACGTTCTCGTGAGCCACAATCTTCACATCATGGGAATGGGCGAGAGCGAGGTCGAGACGCACCTCGTGTCCCTTATGCGTTCAAGTACCAATCCCACTCTTGCGCCCTACGCAAAGGAGGGGGAGACACGTCTGCGTGTGAGTGCGCTTGCGTCGAATGAGGACGAGGGCGAGGCTATGTGTCGGGAGCTGATAAACAAGGTAAACGAAACCCCCGTCGGGGAATTCATATACGGCGTGGACGTTGCAGAGATCGAGCGTTACGTGCTGCGTGAGCTTGCGGATCGCCGTCTTACGCTCGGCACGGCGGAAAGCTGCACGGGCGGTTGGCTCGGCAAGAGGATCACCGACGTTCCCGGTGCGTCGAGGGTGTACCGAGGCGGATTTATAACCTATTCCGACGAGGAAAAGGAACGCCTTCTCGGCGTCGGTGCGGACACGCTTGACAAATTCAGCGCAGTATCCGCCGAGGTCGCAAGGGAGATGGCGAGCGGTGCACGCGAGCGGCTCGGCGTCGATATCGCACTCTCCGTAACGGGCGAGGCAGGACCTGTCCCCGATCCCAAAACGGGTGCTTCCGTGGGCACGGTTTTCATCGGAATTTCAAGCGAGGCGGGCACGAGAGCCGTTCGCCTGTCCGTGAGCCCGAGACGTGGCAGGGATTACATTCGCAAGGTCGCCTGCAGCCGTGCGTTGCGTGAAATACTTGCGGAATTGAAAACATTTCCACGCAACTGACGAAAAGTTTACAATTTAGATTTGATTTGTACATTGTTTGTTCAAATATCGCCTTGATTTTTGCGGTTTTTTGTACTATAATATAAGTACGGAATAATTTTAATTTGAAACATTTACTAAACATTTGAGAAAACAGACGTTACTACCGCAAGCGGACGGCATTCGTGCCGGAATCTCTCCTTGTACCGCTTCGGCGAATGCCGATATCGGCAATAAACCTCCACCACCCGTAACCGAGTTTTCTCAAATGTCCTTTTTGATAAACCGTTTTGTTCGCAATCCGGCTCGAGCCCGAAGAAGCGTCGCTTCCTCGGGTGTTTTTTCTCCCCTTTTTTCAGCGATTGATATATTTTTAACGAATATTTTCAAAATTGTATTGAATTTTTGTAAATTTTGTGATATAATCGGTATAGTGAAAAATTTGGCATTCGATTGCCACAGTTTAAGGAGAAATAAAAATGGGATTTTTGACAGGAAAAACAGCAATAATCACCGGTGCGGGCTACGCAGTCCTCTCCGACGGCAGATGCGGCTCTATCGGCTACGGCATCGCAACCGCTTACGCTAAGGAGGGCGCAAACCTCGTTATCACCGGAAGAAACGTCGCAAAGCTCGAAAAGGCTAAGGAAGAGCTCGAAAAGCTTTACGGAATCAAGGTTCTCGCACTTCAGGCGGATATTTCCGCAGGCGCAGACAATGAGGCTACCGCTAAGTCCGTGGTTGAGCGTGCGGTCACAGAGTTCGGCAGGGTTGACGTTCTCATCAATAACGCTCAGGCGTCCGCATCGGGCGTTACCATTCAGGATCATACCACCGAGCAGTTCGATCTCGCTATGTATTCGGGACTCTACGCAGCTTTCTATTATATGAAGGCTTGCTACCCCTACCTCAAGGAGACTAAGGGCTCGATCATCAACTTCGCATCGGGCGCAGGTCTTTTCGGAAACTACGGTCAGTGCTCCTACGCAGCCGCTAAGGAGGGCATCCGCGGACTTTCCCGTGTTGCCGCTACCGAGTGGGCGAGAGACGGAATCAATACCAACGTCGTTTGCCCCCTTGCTTGGACGGCTCAGCTTGAGAATTTCGAGCGTGCGTACCCCGAAGCATTCAAGGCTAACGTTAAAATGCCCCCGGCAGGACATTTCGGCGACAGTGAGCTCGAGATCGGCAGAGTCTGCGTCCAGCTCGCATCCCCCGATTTCAAGTA
>CAZONA010000098.1:0-3688 GCA_964581025.1 uncultured Lachnospiraceae bacterium | reverse complement strand
CAATGGGGGATTATTGCGCCGGCGTAGCCGCCGGTAACGAGCACGGGAAGCTCCCTGCCCTGCTCCTCGCAGATCCTATCTATCATTCCGTCGATCATACACGCATGTCCGAATATGACTCCGCTCTTCATACAGTCGACGGTATTTTTGCCTATAACGGTGGCAGGTGCTTCGAGTCCTATTCTCGGGAGCTGTGCCGTATCCGAGGAGAGTGCGTTCAGTCCCATCATTACTCCGGGGATTATCGAAACGCCGATGAACGCTCCGGTATCGTCCGTGGCGATCATTTTCGTCGCCGTGCCCATATCTATTATCAAGGCAGGCGCACCGTAAATTTCCTTTGCGGCAACGCAGGAGCAGATGAGATCTGCGCCGACGCTCGAGGGCGAATCGCAATAAATTCCGATGCCCGTATCTATGCTTGCGCTGACCATTTTCGCCCGAACGCCGTAGACGAGCTCTATCGCTCCCCTCATCGTAGCGTTAAGGGGCGGAACGACGCTGGAGATTATCGCACCATCCACCTCGGAGCGATCAAGTCCCCGAAGGTTCATTATATGAAGTATCTTGCTTGCGTATTCGTCCTCGGTCTTACCGGAATCCGTGGCGATCCTCACCACGAAATCGAGCTTTTCCCCACGAAATCCGCCGATCGCAATGCTTGTATTTCCTATATCAACAGTCAAGATCATAAAAATTTACCGCCTTTCGTTCTCCAACTACGGATTATACCATAAAGGCGGAGAATTGTCAAATGTTTTTCTTGATTTCGGGGCGATATTGTGTTATAATCAAGGGAGAAAGGCGGTGGATCTGATGGATATTATCACCGGCACGGAATTTTCGGCTCGGATTGCAAGAGAGCCCTCGGGGGCTTATCTCTTTTGCGGCGATGAGGATTATCTCAAAAATCGCGCCGTGGAAAGTCTTAGGGCGGCAATGCAGCTTGACGAGTCGCTTGCGGTGTTCAATTTCATAAAGCTCGACGTGCTCGACTACACCCCCGAGCGTCTTATCGACACGCTCTCGATGCCGCCGATGATGGCGGAGCGAAAGCTCGTCGTGCTCACGGGGTTAAATATTAAAAAGATGTCGGGCAGATCAAGCTCCGAGCTTTCGGGGCTTTTGGATGCGATCCGCCATCTTGACGAATTTGATTACAACGTTTTCGTGCTCCTCTTAAGTGCCGGGGCGATAACCGAGGAGCTTCCGAAAAAGCCGCCGACGGGTGCGCTCAAGCAGCTCTCGGAGCTTCTCGTGCCCGTAAAATTCGAGTCCCCCACGCCGCAAAAGCTTGCGCTTTGGGCATCGAGGCATTTCGAGCACCACGGCGTGCACGCAACGCAGAGCGACTGCGCACACCTTGTGGATTACTGCGGCAGGAATATGTTCGTTCTCGCAGCCGAGATTGAAAAGCTCTGCTTCTACGTTCGCTCGCAGTCGAGAGACACGCTCCATGCGAACGATATTCCGCTCGTTTGCTCGGAGGAAATGGAGTACGGTGCGTTTGAATTTTCAAATGCGATACTTGACGGCAGGCGTGCGGACGCACTTTCGATCCTCTCGGTAATGAAATTCCGCCAGGTCGAGCCGCTCATCATAATGGGCGAGCTGTCGGGAATCTTTTCGGATCTTTTGCAGATCAAGCTGCTCATGCTCGGCGGCAACACGTCCGCACAGATTGCGGCGGCGACGGGAATGAACGTGCACAAGGTCAATATTTATGCGGCAAGTGCGAGAAAGCAGGAGCTTGACCGCCTCACACGCATCTCGGAGCTTGCGGCGCAGGCGGATCTTGCGATGAAAACACGCTTCGACTCGGGTTATCTCCAGCTTGAAAAGCTCATTTGCGGAATGTAAATAAAAAAATTTGGGACTGTGCGATCGCACAGTCCCGATTTTTAATTTAATTAAGCTTTTCGATCGCTGCGATGACGCCGTCAAGGTTTTCACGGTAGCGAGCGAGCTTTACTCTCTCGCCCTCGACGACTGCGGCAGGTGCTTTCGCAACGAAGCCCTCGTTCGAGAGCTTTCTCTCGATCCTCTCGATCTCGGAGAGGAGCTTCTCACGCTCAGCGCCGAGTCTTGCTCTTTCCTTTTCAAAATCAAGGATATCTGCAAGGGGGAGGTATATCGTTGCGGAGTCCGTAATGATCTGAACTGCGCTGTCCGCACTGACGAGCGAGGGATCGAGGCTCTCGCTGACGGTAAGCTCCGATGCGGACGCAAGGCGAACGAAGAACGCTTCGCTCGATTTGCCGAAAACATCGGTATATTTCGTTTCGATATAGACCTTTGCACGGCGTGAGGGTGCGACGTTCATCTCGCTTCTTCTTGCACGGATCGCCTTTATTGCGTCGATTATCTTGGTCATCTTATCGGCGTCGGCGGACATATTGAGAGCCTCGTCGTATGCGGGATAGGAATCTATCATAATACTCTCGACGGAGTGCGGCAGAGCCTGATATATCTCCTCGGTTATGAAGGGCATAAAGGGATGGAGAAGCTTGAGCGTTCCGACGAGCACGTATGCGATAACGTTCTGGCAGACGAGATTTTCCTCGGTGTCGTGCTCGTTGAGTCTTGCCTTTGCAAGCTCGATATACCAGTCGCAGAAAACGTCCCACGTAAATCCGTAGATCTCGGAAAGCGCAACGCCGACCTCGTATTTATCGAGGTTTGCGGTAACGCTCCTTGCAAGCTCGTTGAAGCGTGTGAGTATCCACTTGTCCTCAAGCGCAAGCTTATCCGCCTCGGGAAGCCTTATCTCGTCGATGGTGAGGTTCATTCTCACGAATCTCGATGCGTTCCAGAGCTTATTTGCGAAATTCCTTGCCGCCTCGATCTTCTCCTGCGAGAAACGCATATCGTTTCCGGGAGAATTGTTCGTCGCAAGGGCAAAGCGGAGCGCATCTGCGCCGTATTTGTCTATTATCTCGATGGGATCTATGCCGTTTCCGAGGGATTTGGACATTTTCCTGCCCTGCGCATCACGGACGAGTCCGTGAATGAACACCTTGGAGAACGGCTTTGCGCCCACGTGCTCAAGTCCCGAGAATATCATACGGGAAACCCAGAAGGTGATGATATCGTAGCCCGTTACGAGCACGCTCGTGGGGTAATATCTTTCAAGCTCCTCGGTGTGCTCGGGCCATCCGAGAGTTGCGAAGGGCCAAAGTGCCGATGAGAACCACGTGTCGAGCACGTCCTCGTCCTGACGGACGGGTGCGCCGCAATCGGGGCAGACGGTGATATCCTCCTTGGAAACCGTCATCTTGCCGCAGGAGTCGCAATAGAACGCAGGGATGCGATGTCCCCACCAAAGCTGACGGGATATGCACCAGTCGAGGATATTGTTCATCCAGTTGAAGTAATTTTTCGAAAATCTGTCGGGGATAAAGCTGACCTCTCCCGACTCGACCGCCTCGATCGCCGGAGCGGCGAGGGGCTTCATTTTAACGAACCACTGATCACTCGTCGTGGGCTCAACTACCGTTCCGCAACGGTAGCAAACGCCGACGTTGTGGTCGTGGGGGACTGTTTTAACAAGGAAGCCCTGCTCCTCGAGGTCGGCAACGAGTGCCTTGCGGCAGGCGTAGCGATCCATTCCCTCGTATTTTCCGGCGTAGGCGTTCATCGTAGCGTCGTCGTTCATTACCTTGATCTGCTCAAGGTCGTGTCTCTGACC
>CAZONA010000097.1:0-3733 GCA_964581025.1 uncultured Lachnospiraceae bacterium | reverse complement strand
ACGGAGACGGATGCGCCAGACGGGCCGCGCTCGATTATCGAGGTTACGGCAATCTTCGGCGACTCCATCGGGGCAAATGCGGTGAACCAGCAATTTTGCCCGTCCCCGACCTGTGCCGTTCCCGATTTTCCGCAGACCGTTACGTCGATCCCGTATTTTTTATACATATTGAGCGTTGCGGTGGGCGAATTATCCACCATATTTTTCATTCCGAGCTTAATTGTCGAAAGAGTCGATCCGGATATTGAAACGGTACTGAGCACCTCGGGCTCTTGCTCGTAAACTATCTCGCCCGAGAAGGTTCTGACCGACTTGAGCAGGTGTGTTGCGTATCTCGTTCCGCCGTTTGCGACGGTTGAAATATAAGATGTAACCTGAAGCGGCGTATATTGATGTATCGACTGACCTATATACGAGGATGCTTCCTCATAGGCAGTCCAATTTGACGAATTTTCGGGGCAGGCTATTTGTCCCGTGAGCTCGGAAAGCTCGATTCCCGTGCTCTGACCGAGTCCGAGCCTTTCGCAATACGATTTCATCGTTGCGATATTCAGCTTATCGTAGCCCGTATTGATGAAAAACGCATTACACGAGAGCGTGAGTGCCTCAACGACGTTGAGGCTATGCGTATGATACGAATTGTGGTTCTCGCATTTTATCATCATTCCGTGGCTTTTATAGCCGCCGTCGCAATACGAAGTGCTCGTTGCGCTTATCGCACCCTCCTCGAGTCCCGCAAGTGCGACTGCGACCTTAAAGGTCGAGCCGGGGGCGTAGACCGCATAGAGTGCACGGTTGAGAAGGGGAATATTTTCGTCCTCCGCAAGAGAGGTATAATCCTTTGAAAATGTAGTAAGATCGTAGGTCGGATATGACGCTATCGCAAGAATATCGCCGCTCGTGGGATCGACCGCAACGCTTGCGCCCCGATCCTTATCGAAATCCTCCATATACTGCTTCAGGGCGTCCTCTGCGGCGATCTGAACGTCGATATCTATCGTGAGATAAACGTCCTTCCCGGCGATCGGCTCGGTGGTTATCTCCTCCTTGACGATCTCGCCGGAAGCGTTTCTCGTAACGGTCCTGACCCCGTCCGAGCCTCGCAAATAGCTTTCAAATTCGCTCTCGCAGCCGTCGATTCCGACCGTATCGTTTATTCCGTAGCCGAGGGATTTATAATAATCCCACGTTTCTGCGGTTATCGCTCCGACTCTGCCGAGAATATGGCTCGCATAGCCGGGGTACATATAGGTTCTTTTCGTGCTGATCCTGTCGCTGACGCCGACGATCGAAAGCTCCTTGACGTATGAAACGAACTCTATTCCGACTCCGCTCGCCATGGTGTAGGGCGTTACGGAGCTGAATTCGAGCCTTCTCATATCGTAGCGAACACGGAACAGTCTGTCGATCTCCTCGTCGCTCCAGATCGGCTCGCCGTCGTCGCCGAGCCTTGTAAGCTTCCACTTCTTCGCAAGGTATTTCGTGAGCTCCTCGGCACTTACGTTCTCCTCCATATCAAGACCGGTAAGCATTTTCTTGAGCGCACGGCGTGTCGCCGTGCCCTCGGTCGTCGCCTCCACCGAGTAGGTGTAGTTGGGATATTCTCCATCAAAGGGGAAAAGCTCCGTCGGGCGATATTCGCCGTTTCCCGTTTTCTCGATGGCGTCGAGAACGGAGAGGATCGTGCCGTTAAACTCAACGAAATCGTCGGACATATAGTTGTAATCGAGAATTATATCGTAGGCGTAGGATGTGGTAACGAGCACCTTGCCGTTCCTGTCGCAGATATTTCCGCGCAGTGCCTGAATGACCTGCGTTTCGGTGGTGTAGCTGCTCTGCTCGCGAAGCTCGTTCGTCTTTTGCACGTCAAACTGCAAATACGCAAGCCTGAGTATATACACCGCAAAAACGACCGCCAGAGCCGCCGGCAATATCGCAAGGCGCAGAGAGCCCTTGTAATTTTTCTTCATTTTTTCCTCCGGGACCTTAGCTGACCGCAAGCGGCGCAAATTTACTACTGTGCGAACGTGTTAAGAGCAATTATCGCAATGCAAGCGGCGATGAGCACGACCGTGCCCACGCTGCCGAACATTATCTCGGCACGAGTGCCCTTTACAAGACGCACCTCGCCCTTGTTAAGCCGAACGCTTCTGAGGTTTCTGAGAATTACGACGACGCCTGCCGTTATCATTGCAAGCATTACAACCTCGTAAATTCCGAGCAGGGCAATGGGCAGGGCGTTCGCCTGAATGTATTCCTCCGTGAGCGTGCCCGCATACACAAGCTCTATAAGCTCCTCGTAGTCGAGCATGCCGAGTATCACGGACGGGAAAACTCCGCAAAACAGGTTGATGAACATGTGCAGAAGCGTTGAATATATCATTCTTCCCGTCTTTACATAGATGAACGAGAACGCCATTCCGAGCAGAAATGCGTAGAAGAGCTGATAGAGATTTCCGTGGAAAAGCCCGAAAATGAGGGACGGGAACACTATCGCCACCGCCTCGCCGTAGGGGATAAGGCGGTCGATCGCAAGCTTTCTGAACATAAATTCCTCGACGATCGGACCGATTATACCGACAAAAACGATCGAAAGAATGACGTTCGTCCCGTCAAGCAGGGAATCGACCGAGTTTTCGGGTGTGTAGCCGAGCCACATTTCCATATAGCTCATAATGAGCGTGGAGACGTAGTTTCCGATGTACATAACGAACACCGAGGCGACGCCGCATTTCAAAAAATCCTTCACGCCGAGCTTGGATCTCGTAAGCGTGGAGCTCGGTATTTTTTTCATCATCAGAACGAGTATCGGCAGGGCGATAACGTACTGTATTACGGAGCTGACCGTGATCGAAACGTTGTAGCTCTCCGCATACTCGGGAAAATAATTTGCAATGATAAGCCCCGCACCGAACGCAAGCAGGTTTGTTATCACAAGATATGCGAAATACGCAAAGCAGAGCCTTGAAAATACGCCCTTGTGCCGCTTGATCTCCTCGGGGGAGAGGGACGGCTCGGGCGTGGGCGTGCCCTCCGTGAAATCGTTGTTTTCGTAATTGGGATCGTAGCTCATTTGCGATCCTCCTTTCGTTTGCTTTTTGAAAATACGTGTGAAAGTCCCAGCATCGCAAGATATGAAAGCGAGCAGAACAGGAGCGAGGAAATAAATTCCGGTACGGCAAAGCCGATGAGAATGTGAATGGGACTTGCCGAATACGAGGTGATGAATGCCTCAAGGAGATTGTATATTACCTTGAAGGCAAAGGTGATCACCGCAAGCGCAAGGTAGGAAATATAGCCCCTGCCGAGTACACGGGACGATACCGAGGGCAGAATGTATCCGCAAAGAAACGAGAAAAGTATGTAGATCGGATACGAAAATCCGCCGAGCGAGCAGTAGACGACGCCGGAAATTATGCCGCATATAGCACAAACCTCACGCCCCTCAAGCATCGCAAGCGCACATATCGCACCGAGAAGTAGATCGGGCGTCGCCGAGAAAACGTTTATTTTTGAAAAAAACGATACCTGAAGTATGCCGATGAAAAGTAAACCGATACCGTAAAGTATGCACTTGTACGCCGTAAGCCGTGCCCTCGCCGCATTCGTCCCCATGAGCTGCGCCCTCCTTTCTCATATTCGTATAATTATACAATAAAAATGAGAAAAAATCAATATAAATATTATTAATATTTGTAAATATAAATAAAATCGACCAAGAGGCGATTAAAAG
>CAZONA010000096.1:0-3825 GCA_964581025.1 uncultured Lachnospiraceae bacterium | reverse complement strand
CGTGAAAAGAGAATGCTTGAAATAGAGCTGAAATAAACACAAAAGCGTGCGGCTTGCCGCACGCTTTTCTATTTCTGCCCCTTGCCCTTGGCAAGCAGAGCGGCAATATATCCGAAGCAAAGTGCCGCAGTAGTTCCGCCGGCGGCAGCCTTAAGCCCACCGGTGAGCGCACCGAGAAGCCCCTGCTCGTCGACCGCCTCACGAACTCCCCTCGATATCGTGTAGCCAAATCCCGTGAGCGGAACGGTAGCTCCTGCTCCCACGAGCTTTGCGAAGGGCTCGTATAGCCCGACAGCACCGAGCACAACCCCGGCAACCACGTAAAAAACAAGTATCCTCGCAGGCGTGAGCCTCGTTTTGTCAATGAGTATCTGCGCAATCAGACAGAGCGCACCGCCTGCTATAAACGACCATATATATTTCGTGATATCCATAGTACCTCCTCGTCTAAGCCTTGTGATCGAGCCGCACGAGATGTGCGATCGCCGGGATAGTAGAGCCTTGGCGTAGGCTTGACGGGCTCATCATCGCCCCCGTCCCGAGAAACAGCACGCTCCCGTATTCACCCGATTTTATTCTCGGCAAGACGTAGGACGCAAGCACCACCGCCGAGCATCCGCACCCCGAGCCGCCCGAGTGAACGTCCTGGGACTCACGATCGTATATGAGATTTCCGCAGTCCTCGTAGGACGAGCCGAGCTCGTACCCCTCCGCACGCATAAATTCCCGAACGATCTTGCTCCCCTCAAGCCCGAGATCCCCCGTGAATATCGCATCGAAATCCGAGGGCACGCTCCCCGACTCCTCAAAGTACCTAAGAAGCGTGTCTATTGCCGCAGGAGCCATCGCCGCACCCATGTTCGATGCGTCGTTTATGCCCTTGTCAACGGCGATTCCGGGCAAGACCTCGCTCACCGTTGCCATAGCCTCGCCGCAGACCGTCGATTCCGCAACGACGAACGCCCCCGCTCCCGTAACCGTCCATTGTGCCGTCGGCGAACGCTGACCGCCGTATTCGAGAGGATTTCTGTATTGCTGCTCCGCCGAGCAAAAATGGGACGAGGTCGCCACCGCACATTTTTTCATCAGTCCACCCGAAACGAGCAGAGAAGAGAGTATCAACCCCTCGACCGCCGTCGAGCACGCACCGTACAGACCGAAATAGGGAATATCAAAATCTATAAGCCCGTATGCCGAGCCTATGCATTGGTTGAGCAGATCCCCGGCAAACAGCGCATCCACCTCTCGCTCCGGCAGAGCAAGCTTTTGAAGAGCCGACGTGAGTGCAATGCGTTGCATCTCGCTCTCCGACTGCTCCCATTTTTTCTTTCCGAACCTATCCGTAACGTCGCAAATGTCAAAGGTCTCCCCGAGAGGTCCTTCGTGCTCCTTTCTGCCGACCACCGACGAGGCGACGGCGATCTCCGCCCTTGTTTTTATAATATTGCTTCGCATAAGCCCTCCTGCTTCTTCCTTTGATATTATTTTTTACCGCCCTGCGATATTTATACATATCCCGTGAAAATCCGTCAATAATGTGAATAAGCTTTAGGGGGTGAAAAAATGAAAAAAACCGATACCGTCGAGCTCGCCGCACGCCTGCTCTGCCTGATACTTATCTCTGTAATAGCGTATATCTCGATAAAATATCTGCTCGCCTACGTCCTGCCGTTTCTGCTTGCGTGGGCACTTGGGTGTGCCGTCAGATCCCCTGCACGCATCCTGAACCGCAGAACGCATATCCCGACAAAAATCTGTGCGCTTTTTATGATATTCGTTATCCTTGCCCTGATCATCGCACTCGGCGCATTGCTCACAGATGCCGTGATCACCTTCGGCGGCAGGGCGGCGGAGCTCGTATCCCAAAGAAGCGAGAATATCGCAAAATACCTCTCGGAGCTTCCGAAAATGCTCGCCTCCCTCGGAAGCGATGAAGTGGACGAGATTTCAAAGAGTCTTGAAGCAATGCTGAATAACGCCCTGCAAAGGATAGCCGAGCATCTCGGCACGTCCGCCGCAGCTTTTGCCGCAAGGATCGTGGGAAGCCTCCCCGACGCAATTTTAGCACTCACCGTAACCGTCGTCGCAAGCTTCTATTTTGCCCTCGATATCGACCTCGTTAACGATAAAATAAAGCAGCTCATCCCCGAGAAGGCAACGCAAGCCTTGGAGAAAATCCGCACCCGAGCGGCAAGGGGAGTCAAAAAATATCTCGGCGCATACCTCGCCCTCTACCTCATCACATTTTCACAGCTTCTCATCGGCTTTTTGCTGCTCGGCGTCGACGATCCCACAGCCATCGCCGCACTCGTGGCGTTCGTCGATATGCTCCCCGTCCTCGGAACTGCCGCCGTCCTGCTCCCGTGGGGCGTGATAGCGTTGCTCCTCGGAGAATATTTCCTCGGCTTCGGACTGCTCGCCCTGCTCGCCGTAATGAGTCTTATCCGCCAGGTCATCGAGCCTAAGATAGTCGGCAAAAGCCTCGGCGTCCATCCCCTCGTAACCCTCGTCGCAATGTACGCAGGCTATGCCGCCCTCGGTGCGATCGGAATGATCGTGGCACCGATCGTTACCGCAATATTTTTGGCAGGTGAGGAGGAAGGGGAGAGGGACGAAAAGTATTAAAAAATTAAAGAACGCTCTCCGCCGAGATTCGCTCAAGACGTGCCACCGCCTCGAGTGCACTTTTGAGCATTTCGATTTCGAGCCTGAACCGCCCCTCGTCCCCGACCTGTAAGGCGGCTCGTAGCCGTGCAAGACATCCCCCGACCTCGTCAAGCTCCGAAAATCCGACCGAAAGGGAGAGCAGGGGCTTCACCCCGTCCCAGTATTCGCACGCCCCCTCGAGAATGACCTCGGAGCGAGGGGTAAGTCCCTCTGCGGATAAAGCCTCGGTGTATGCGAGAAGCTCATCCCGTACCGAGCCGACGAAATAAGCGTTCCATACCGTGCAAACGATCAGCACCGCAAGTAATACCTGCGATATTATCAACCCCTTCATGCCGCACCGTCCTTCAATATCAAATATATCTCTTGACAATCGTCCACAGTCATAAGAAACACGTCGGGCGGCGAAACGCCACGGGAAATGAGATAATTTTCAAAATCCGCCCGACTTCTTCCCAAAATCGCAAGCCCCGGATCGTTCCATTCCCCCTGCGAGATGATTATGTGAAGAATTCCACGCTCCCTCGCCCCCACACCGAGCTCACGGCACGTCGGCTGCTGCTCCGACGCCTTCGGAATAACGCTCAATAGCCCGTTCTGCTCGAGTATCGCATATTCAATATCCGACGGATCGCAAAAGCCGTTCAGCCTCAGCTCCGTGATAAGCTCCTCGGGCGAGATGCGATTTTTCGAAAGCTCACGCTGGTTTATCCTGCCCTTGCGTATGAGCGTGCTCGGCGGAGTGAAAAAGAGCGATTTGAGACGAGGATGCCTGCATGTCGCATAGGAGATCGCCACCTCGAGTGCAGAGATCACCACGAGCGGAATGATCGCATGGGAGAGGGGAATGCCCCTGTCGACGAGAGGCATCGAGGCAACCTCGGAGAGCAAAATCGTCGTTATCAGCTCCGAAACCTCGAGCTCACCGAGCTGTCGCTTCCCGAGAATCCTCATCGTCCCTATCAATATGAAGTAAATTATGACTGTTCGTATAAAAATAACCGTCATTTTGCCTCCAAAATCGGATTTTTTATTAGTATTTTTGCCATTTATGACAAATATTCCACATTTCGCAAAAAAGTCAAAAAAACTTCGAAAAAGCTCTTGACAAAGGCAAGTAGTTTGTGATATAATAACAAAGCTGTTTTGAAAAAGGGC
>CAZONA010000095.1:0-3862 GCA_964581025.1 uncultured Lachnospiraceae bacterium | reverse complement strand
CCCCCAACGCTGCACTTCGTTCGCGTCGGGGAACCCCGGTGCGGGCGAGCCTTTCCAAGAGTCAAGCTTTTGCCAATAGCGATTTCGTTCAATGCAAATTTTCAAAGCCACCGCGGGCGACCGCAGGTCGCCCACTCCGAATTGGAAGTAACTTTTTCGCAAGTCGCATATACTGCACGATTTTTTTAGCTCCGGAAAAATCCTTCGTTTCTGTTGACACGGGGGAAAAGTCGTGGTATTATATTAGGTGGGCGTATTTTGCCACATTTTAAGGGGGAGGTACTCGGTTATGATCTCATACAGGCTTCGGATGCGGACTTTATTTGCCGCTTTATGCGTTGCGCTCATTCTTTGCTGTACCTTCGCTATATGCTTACCCCACTCGCACTCGGAATACGATTTCGACTGTGTAATCTGTGCGGCGAGCAAGCTCTCGGGCGATGCGCTCCTATCCCTCGTGCTCATCTTTGCGATGCTCATTGCACTCACGGGCGAGAGCACCGGCGCATCAAGCACCGCCGCTTCCCCCTCGGCACGAGAGGGCACTCCCGTTTGGTTGAAGGACAAGCTTTCGAATTGATTTTTGATTTTTCAAAAAGTCAAAAAATCAAATTCGAAAGGAACCAATATGATAGAAATTAAAAATCTCGGCAAGCAATTTCAAAACGAGACCGAAATTGATTACCGAAACATGATCTTTGAAAACGGAAAATCCTACATGCTTCTCGGAGCATCGGGCTGCGGAAAATCCACGCTGCTCAACATGATCGCCGGCATTTTGCACCCCACGCGCGGCTCGGTCGTTATCGACGGAAAAGATATGACCGCTCTGACGCAGAGGGAGCGAGATCGCTTCAGAATCGAGAGGATCGGCTATATTTTTCAGGATTTCAAGCTGATCGAGGATATGAGCGTTGCCGACAACATCGAAATTTTGCGTCTTGAGGGCGTCGACGTCTCGGGAATGGACGAAATGCTCCGCACGCTCGGCATTTTAGAGAAGAAGAACGCCCGTGTCAAGCACCTTTCGGGCGGTCAGAAGCAGAGAGTCGCCATTGCCCGTGCGCTCGTCAAGACGCCGGATATAATTTTGGCGGACGAGCCGACGGGAAATTTGAATTTCTCCATCGGCGAGCAGGTCATTCGTGAGCTGACGGAGGCATCGCAGGGCAAAACGCTCATCGCCGTTACGCACGACGACAGGCTTGCGAAATATTTCGACGAGGTCATAGATATGAACGCAATGACCGACGGCATGCGGGACATGGTATGCGGAGAGGAGAGTGAGGAAAATGCTTAAATTCGCTCTCAAAAATATGGCGATAAAGAAGGTACAGATAATTCTCGTCGTGCTTTCGATAGTCATCTCCGCCGGAATCGCCGTGCTCGCCTTCAACGTCGCAACTCAGGTCGACGAGGGCATCACGAGCAATGCAGGCTACTATTCCGTTATCGTCGGTCCTGCCGGCAGCAGCACGCAGCTTGCGATGAACTCAATGTATTTCACCGATTCACCCGTGGGAACTATTCCCTACTCCGTCGTTTACTCACTTGCAACGGACAGCCGTGTAGCCTCGGCAATACCCTTTGCTATGGCGGACAACTACAACGGCTACGGCGTCGTGGGCACGACTCCCGATTACCTTGCCCAAAAGACCGTTGCGAGCGGTGCGATGTTCTCCGAGGGCGGAGAATTTGAGGCGGTCGTCGGCTCGAATATCGCAAAATACAATTCTCTCAAGGTCGGCGACGTTATCTACACGAGCCATTCCGCAAGCAGCACAGAAACGCACAAGCAGGGCATCGTGGTCGTCGGAATACTCGAGGAGAGCCATTCCGCCTTCGACAACACCGTCTTTACACAGCTCCGCACCCTTTGGGAAATGCACGAGCACGAGGATGAGGACAGCGGCGAGGAGCACGAGCACGAGAGCGGCACGGTCTGCGCCGTTCTTGTCAACACGAAAAATCCGGCGTATGCGATGCAGCTCACAAACGATTACGACGGCAAGATACTTACGGACGACGACGGCGACAGCTTTACGCTTCAGGCGATCGAGCCGATGAGCGTGGTGCGTGATGTTCTCAATGATGCGGACGACACGAAATATATCGTTTTCGTGCTCTGCGCCGTAATTCTCGTTATGAATATTATGATAATCTCGATAATCACCCTGCTCAATATGTACCATTCCGCAAAGGAAATATCCCTTATGCGCCTTATCGGAATCGGTATGAACAGGATAAATCTGCTCTATATAATACAGAACAGCATCATGGGACTTGTGTCGGTGCTTCTTGCGTTCGGGATGTCAAGGCTCTGCATGCTGCTTATGAACGATTACGTCGAGTCGATGGGCGTGGTGCTCAATATGTCGAAGGTCTACCCTGCGGAGATTTTGATCCTGCTCGCTGTGTTCGTCATAAGCGTCCTCCCGACTGCGATCTGCACGTTCTGTATGTCGAACAAGGAAAGTGTGTTAGGTTAAATTATGAAAAAATATACTAAAATATTAATAGCCGTAGGCGTCCTGCTGCTTGCTGCGGCGGTCGTCGGGGCGGTTATTCTGATAAATCAAAGCACCGAGGACGACTCCGAGGCGACGAGGCTGAGCTTTAAGGCGGCGTCGACCTACGATTATCTCAAAGCTCTCGACGGCAAAAGAGTAACCATCAGCGGATACATGGCTACGAGCTCCCCCGTCGACGGATCGTTCATGTTCCTTATGAACCTTCCCTACCAGAGCTGCCCGTTCTGCGTTCCCAATACCTCTCAGCTCTCAAATACTATGGAGATCTACCCGAAGAGCGGAGATAAATTTTCATACACCACGCAAGCGATAAAAATCGTCGGCACGCTCAAGGTCGCAGAGAACGAAAATAAGCCCTTCACCGACAAGTACGGCTACGAATTTAACTACAAGATCGTCGATGCGACCTATACCGTTATCAGCGCCGAGGATCTGTCGGAGGATATGGCTCTTTGGCAGGAGATCGCAAGCACCGACGTCGTAAACGATATCTACGCTATGTACGATTACGTCAACTTCCTCTGCGCATGGCCCACATATTTCGTGAATAATTATACGGATCAGAACGGAAATTCTCATCCGGGCTATTATCTCTACGCAAGCGATGCGGAAAGATTCATCAAGGAGGACAAGGCACAGTATAATTACGGATATCGGGACGGATATTTCGATAATATAATCAAAAAGATCGAGGACGTCGATTCCGAAGCGTTCTCGGACCTTGTCGCAAATATCCGACGTGCCGAGGCTCTTGCCGAGGAGGCACTTGCGGAGCTTGATAACGGAAATTATACGAGCGAGTATCGCTATGTCGAAAAATTCGGAACGAACGACTACGTCTATACTCTCAATAAGGGAGATTACCTCGTCGATAAAATGAACGAAATATACGAGGAATTTTCAAATTGGCTCGCAAGCTGGGAAATGTAAAAAATAAAAAGTCGAATAAAAAATAAAAAAAATCTTCAGCATATCCTTGACATTTGCGCCTTTGTTTGCTATAATTACCGGTGGAGCGGAGGCGTAGCTCAGTTGGTCAGAGCGCACGGTTCACATCCGTGAGGTCAAGGGTTCGAGCCCCCTCGTCTCCACCAAATTCAAAAAGCCGAGGCAACGCCTCGGCTTTTTGAATTTCATGTATACTGAACGCTTGAACCTCGTATTTGCGAAGCAAATACCACGTTTGCGAGCAAGGTACTTAGATAATAGCCAACTTTCGCGCAAACGGGGGTTCAGCGAGCCCCCTCGTCTCCACCAGAAAAAAGCACTTGCGAAAGCAAGTGCTTTTTTCAACTAAGTGTGCCTTACGGCACGAGAAGTGCACCTGCGGT
>CAZONA010000094.1:0-4115 GCA_964581025.1 uncultured Lachnospiraceae bacterium | reverse complement strand
AATATGCTCGTGCAAGGCGGTGAAAATTTTGAAGATAAACAAAAATCTGAAGGGGTGGCTATATCTTTTGCCGGCGTTCGTTTTCGTGGCAATATTTATGCTCTACCCCCTCATTGACGTTTTTATATATTCCTTTGAGGAGGGGTACGATTTCGTTTCGGGGCACTCGTGGGGAATCGGGCTCTACAATTACAGCTACGTGCTCCACGATCCGTATTTTCTACAGGCGCTTGAAAACACGTTCGTGCTCGTTGCGATCACCGTTCCCGTATCGACGCTTCTTGCGCTCGGAATCTCCCTCTCCCTCTCGAAGATCAAGTGGCTGCGCCGTGCGTATCAGACGATCTTCTTCCTCCCCTACGTTACGAACACGCTTGCGGTGGGGCTTGTCTTTATGATACTTTTCAAGCAGACGCCGTACACGGACGGATTTGTCAATTTTCTAATCACGAGTCTCGGCGGTCGGGCGATTGATTTCATCGACGGCGAGCATTGGGCAAAGATGCTCGTGCTCTGCATCTACACGGTCTGGGTGGTGCTGCCCTTCAAAATTTTGATTCTCACAAGTGCGCTTGCCTCGGTTGACGAAACGTATTACAATGCGGCACGCATTGACGGCACGCCCGAGAACCGCATGTTCACTCGCATTACCCTGCCGATGATCTCCCCGACGATCTCCTATCTCGTGATCACGGGCTTTATCGGCGCATTCAAGGCGTACAGCGACGCCGTTGCGCTTTTCGGAACGGAGCTGAACGTTGCCGGAATGAACACCATCGTCGGCTACGTCTACGATATGCTCTACGGCGACGGCGGAGGTTATCCGTCCTTTGCCTCGGCGGCGGCTATCATTCTTTTCTGCATCGTATTGACGATAACCTGCATCAATCTGGCAGTCAGCCGTCGGCACGTTCATTACGGAAGGTGAGGTGTATAAAATGAACGAAAACGAAATCAGGCGTGCAAAGCGCACGTCCGCCGCTCTCTCCGTGCTCAAAACCGCCCTGAGATACATAGGGCTCACCGTTTGGGCGATACTCGTGCTCTTCCCGTTCTACTGGATGCTCATATCGTCCTTCAAGAGCTTTTCCGAATACAATTCCGAATACGTTCCCCGTCTTTTGCCGAGGGTATTCACGCTTGAAAATTACGCAACGGCGTTCACCGCCGTTCCGCTCACTCGCTATCTCGTCAACACCCTGATATTCACCGTTGCGACGACGGCGATAATGCTCGTGGTGATAACGCTTGCGGCGTTTGCGTTCGCAAGGCTTGAATTTGCCGGCAAAAATTTCGCCTTTACTCTGCTCCTTACGCTGATGATGATACCGAACGAGCTTGTGGTCATCACAAATTACGTTACCGTTACGGAGCTTGATCTGCGAAACACGTTTACCGGACTCATTCTCCCCTCGGTTACCTCGATTTTTTATCTGTATCTGCTAAAGGAAGCGTTCGCACAGATCCCCGACGAGCTGTATCTCGCCGCACAGGTGGACGGCTCGGGAGATTTCGGATATCTCATTCACGTGATGATACCGATAAGCTCACCGACGATGGTTACCGTGCTGATTCTTAAGGTCATCGAGTGCTGGAACTCTTACGTTTGGCCCAGACTCGTTACGGACGACGAAAATTATTTCCTCGTTTCCGTCGGCATACAGTCAATTCGGGAAAACGGCTTCGGACGCGAAAACATTCCCGCCATGATGGCGGCGGTAGTTATAATCTCGCTTCCCCTTATCGTGCTTTTCCTTATTTTCAAGGAGAGGATAATGGCAGGCGTGGCACAGGGAGGTACTAAGGGATGAGCAGATTTTTGAAGATAATATCCTTTGCTCTCGTATTGATAACGCTCGCTCTGCCCCTTGCGTCCTGCCACGTGCGGAACACGAATCCCACCCCCGTGCTCCCTGACGAGCTTGACGGAGACAGGGTATACGAGATAAGCTTTTGGGCAAAGAACGAAAACAACGAAACGCAGAGAAACGTCTACAAGGCGGCGGTGGAGGCTTTTGAGGAGCTTTACCCCAACATAAAGGTAACTCTGCGAAACTTCACGGATTATCAGGACATATACAACGACGTTATCACCAACATATCGACGAACACCACGCCGAACGTGTGCATAACCTACCCCGACCACATTGCTACATATCTTGAGGGCGAGAACGTCGTCGTTCCGCTCGACGCATTCATCACGGACGAAAAATACGGGCTCGGCGGCTCGGAGCTTAGATTTGACGGCGTGAGAGCGGACGAAATAGTTCCCGAATTTTTCTCCGAGGGCGTTATCAACGGCGTGCAATATGCACTTCCCTTTATGCGCTCGACGGAAATTTGTTACGTCAACAAGACCTTGCTCGAATCGCTCGGCTACGAGCTTCCCGAGGTGCTCACGTGGGACTTCGTTTGGGAGGTCTGCGAGAGTGCCGTCTCGCTCGGCAAAACCGAGGTGGACGGAAAGCGAGTGTACGTTGCGAACGGGCAGAGCGTTTTCATTCCCCTCATCTACAAATCCACCGATAATATGATGATCTCGATGCTCCGCCAGCTCGATGCGCCCTACTCCACGGACGAGGGCGAGATAGGCTTATTCGGCGAAACGACGAACGGAATTCTCAAGGAGCTTGCCGGACACGCAAGGAGCGGAGCGTTCTCAACGTTCAAAATCAGCGGCTACCCTGCGAACTTTCTCAACGCCGGGCAGTGCATATTTGCAATCGACTCCTCCGCCGGCTCTACCTGGATGGGCACGGACGCACCGAACATTGATATCGCCGCCGACAAGCTCGTAGAATTTGAGACGGCGGTGATGACGATACCCCAATACGACGCAGAGTCCCCGAAAATGATATCCCAAGGTCCTTCCCTTTGCATATTCAATAAGGAGGACGGCGGCGAGGTGCTCGCATCGTGGCTTTTCGCACAGTTTTTGCTCACGAACGAGGTGCAGATTGCCTATTCGCAGACCGAGGGCTACGTTCCCGTTACGACGAAGGCGCAAAGCTCCGCAGAATATCTCGATTACCTCTCACGCTCGGGCGAGGACAACGATCTGTATTACGATATCAAGCTTGAATCGGTCAAGCTTCTTATCGAGAACACCGAGAACACGTTCACGACTCCCGTTTTCAACGGCTCGACGCTGCTTCGCAAGGCGGCAGGCGAGCTTATCGAGAGCGTCGTGAAAAAGAAAAACGTCAGCGACGAATATCTGAACGATCTGAACCGTGAGATAATGTCCCTTTATAAGCTCGACCGCATCTCAAAGCAGGAGCTCGGAGATCTGCCGCAGGGCTCGGTGATACTTCTCGCAACGCTCGGGGCGTTTTGGTGCGGCATGGGGATATATTTTATCGTTCGACGGATAAGAAAAAGAAAAATGCGATAAAATATTGACAATTTGCGAAAATCGTGTATAATGTTAGTGTAAAATACTTTTCCATAAAGGAGAAAACAAAAATGAAAAAATTATTGTGCTTGCTTGCAATTGCGTGCGTAATGCTCACGCTCGTCGCATGCCCCAACCCCGATGACGACGGCGTTCTTTCCCACAGCGAATACATCGCCGCAGAGGAAGGCACGGAGGTAGTTATCGAGGCTTACGTTCAGGGACATCAGTCCTGGTGGTTCGACAGCGAGGCTAACACCGGTAAAATTACCATCTACGCTCAGGATAAGGACGGCGGATACTTCATTTACGAGGCTTCCTGCACCGAGGCGATCGCCGAAAGACTCGTCCCCGGCACGAAGATCAGAGTTACGGGTAACAAGACCTCGTGGGCAGGCGAGATAGAAATTGCCGACGCCACCATCGAGATCGTCGGCGGAGATACATACGTAGCGACCGCTACCGACGTTACCTCCCTTCTCGGCACGGATAAGCTCATCGATCATCAGAACGAGTTTGTTTCCTTCAAGGGACTTACCTTTGTGAGCATCGAATATAAGGGCGGCTCACGTGGCAACGACGTTTACGTAAACCTTGAGTATAACGGCGCAAAATATCAGTTCTGCGTTGAGAGCTATCTCACAGGACCCGATTCCGACGTTTATAAGGCAGTCGAGGCACTCAAGTCCGGCGATACGGTTGATATCGAGGGCTTCCTCTA
>CAZONA010000093.1:0-4201 GCA_964581025.1 uncultured Lachnospiraceae bacterium | reverse complement strand
TTTTGCTCGCTCTTTATTTTTTCTTCCTTTTTCTTTTTATGCTTAAAATACATTGTCATTATGGCGACCATAATACAGTCGATGACGATTGCGCCCCAGAAGATGGGGGATTTTATTGATTCGATGAGGTTAAGGTCTTTTCCGAGGATGATATAGCTTATTGCGCTCGGTGCGAGTGCTACGAGGCTACTCAAGAGATACGGCAGATAGCTGAGCCCTGCCGAGCCGAAGAGCAGACCGAGCCCCTCATTCGAGAGGTTCATTGCACGCAGGGTAAAGCTGAGCAGAAACAAATTATCCGTCATTTCGTAATACGGGCGTGCTTTTGGAAATTTATCGAGTATTTTCTGTATCCAATCGTCCTTTGTGAAGCGTCCGACGAAGTACGGCACGCTGACGTTGACTACCGTTCCCACAATAACGGTTACGAGTGCCACGGGAAACGGCAGCAGTGCCATTGCGCTTATTGCGATCACGGCGTAGGGCATAAAGACGACGAAGCCCTTTATCACGAATGCGGCGATGACCGCAGCCGAGGTGAGCAGATAGTTATCCTTTGCGAGTTTGATGAAATCCGCTATCGTAAAATCCTCGTGCGTTGCGAGAAAGATCAAAAATCCCACGACGCAGAGTCCCATAAAGGTGATGGGGATATACTGTTTTATCTTCTTAAAATTTATCTCTTTCATACCTTACCTCCGTCAAGCTCCCCTCTCGCCTCTGCGGTGGAGGGAGTTTTTTTCAAAAACATAATGAAGAACGGGAACGAGACGAGCCCGGTGATTGCATCGGCGACGCCCTGCGCCATTATTATTCCTTCAAGTCCGAAGAACGCACCGGCGACGGCGAGCACGGGAATCAGCACCGCACCCGAGCGAAGTATTGCAAGGAAGGATGCCATTCCGGCTTTTCTGATGCTTTGATAAAGCATATTGACCGACACGGATATCGGCAAAAAGCAGAGTCCCACCGAGGCGTATCGCAACGCCGGCGTACCGACGGCGATGACGCTTGCGTCCTTTTGGAAGAGGGAAACTATTTCGGGTGCGAAAGCAAATCCGAGTGCGGCAAGACCTCCGACGGAGCAGATTCCGAAGATCATCAGAAATTTTATTCCCTTTTTGACTCTGTCGTATTCACGCAGCTCGTAATTGAACGAGCTGAACGGCTGAAAGCCCTGTCCTATTCCGAGTCCGACGCACATTACGAAGGAGGAATATTTCTGAACTATGCTCATTGCGGCAATGGGTGCGTCTCCGTAGGGCTTTATGAGGTTATTAAGCAGACCGTTCGAGATCGAGGTAAGCCCTTGACGTATAAGCGAGGGCAGTCCCATTTTGCATATATTGATATAAACCTTGACGCTTCTTGCTATATATTTGACGGAAAGTCTGCTCTGCGCACGGGTGAGGTACATATAGAGCAATATTGCGAAGCTGACGATCTGCGATACGGCGGTCGAAAGTCCTGCACCCCAGACTCCGAGGTCAAAGACCTTTACGAGAACGTAGTCGCCGAGAATATTCAAAATTCCGCCGGCGCTGATTCCGAACATTGCGTAAAACGCATTTCCCTCGTAGCGCATAACGTTATTGAGCACGAAGGAGCAAATGAGGAACGGGCAGGACACGAGCACCCAAAGTCCGTAATCCTTGGCGTAGGGCAGGATCGTTTCCGTGCTTCCGAGCAGGCGCATAAACGGCTCGATAAACGCAAGTCCGAGCGCACCCATGAGCACTCCCACGCCTCCGCCGACGAAAAATGCGGTCGAGACGTAGGTGGACGCCATATCCTTATCCCTCTGTGCGAGGTATTTTGCGACGAACGTACCAGCTCCGTGTCCGAGCATAAAGGCGACGGCTTGGATTATGCATTGCAGGGTATAAAGAATTCCCGTTGCCGCCTGCGGACTGTCCCCGAGTCCTCCGACGAAATAGGTATCCGCCATATTATATATATTCGTTACGAGCATTGATATCGTCGTCGGTATTCCGAGAGATATTATGATTTTTGCGACCGAGCCCTCGGTCATTTTCTTATGGTAAGCTTCAGATCTGTCCATTTTTTCACCTTGTAATAATTTATTCAAATATATCATAACACATATTTTTCCCTTTGTCAAAGATAAATGAAGTTATTATTGATTTTTTATTTATTTTATGATAAAATAAATACGGAAACAAAATCCCGGGGGTATTAATTATGAACGTTAAGGTAAAAATAAAAAAACTGACGGGCGATGCGGTCGTTCCGACGTATGGGACGCCCCATTCCGCAGGGGCGGATCTTTACTGCGTCGCAGATTCGCCCGTGGTGATCGAGCCGCACGCAACGGTGCTTGTAAGGACGGGAATTTCAATCGAGCTTCCCGAGGGCACGGTGGGACTGATATATCCTCGCAGTGGGCTTGCGACGAAGCGTTCGCTCGCACCTGCGAACAAGGTCGGCGTCATTGATTCCGATTATCGGGGTGAGATAATGGTCGCACTCCACAATCACGGCACGGCTTCGCAAACGGTCGAGGTCGGTGAGCGCATTGCTCAGCTCGTCGTTGCACCGTATTACGTTGCGGATTTCGAGGAGGTCGACTCCCTCACGGATACCGAGAGGGGCGAGGGCGGCTTCGGCTCGACGGGTAGAAAATAAGCTTTTTTCGGAGGGGAAAATATGAGATCAAGCACGAAATTAAAGCTCGGCACGGGTATTGCCGTCGGCGCAACGGTCGTCGGCGTCGCCCTCTCGCATGCACTTGACGGTGCGGCGAAAAAGCTGCTTTCAAGAGAATCCGTGTCCCGTGCATCGCTCGCCGCGCCACGCTCGGGAAGCCTGCGTGAGAGTGCGGCGGAAACGCCGGAATTCATTCTCGGTCAGCTTTTCCGTGCGACCGCTCCGCAGATAAATATCACGATTCCCTCGTTTGACGGCACGCAGCTGAATGCGATCCTCTACGACGCACCCAGGCGGAGCACGAAATACGCCATCGTCGTTCACGGCTACGAATCGTCCCCGAAATCTTGCGCTCACCTTGCACGTCGGTATAACGAGGCAAGCTACAACGTTCTTATGCCCTATATGCGTGCACATTACGGGAGCGATGCGGAATATTGCACGATGGGACAGCTCGAGAGACTCGATCTCCTTGAATGGATAAGGTATATCGACAGCCGCTCCCCCGACGCTCGCATCGTTCTGCACGGAATTTCGATGGGTGCGGCGACGGTTATGCTCGCAACGGGTGAAGCATTGCCTGCGTCCGTCGTGTGTGCGGTCGAGGACTGCGGATATTCGTCGGCGTATGACGTTTACGCCCACGTGATATCTGCCAAAATGCACCTTCCCTCATTTCCCATCGCCTCGTTGCTCAACCACTCGATCAAGCGGCGTGTGGGCGTGGATCTGAGAGAGGTCTCCCCAATTGAAGCGGTAAGACGCTCCGCAACGCCGACGCTCTTTTTGCACGGCACGTCCGATACGACCGTCCCCGTGGAAATGGCTCGTGAGCTTTACGCAAACGCCGCCTGCGAGCGAAAGCTCAAGGTCTTCTCGGGCGTCGAGCACGGGCTCTCGTCCCTCCTCTGCGCCGAGGAATATTGGAATACCGTGTTTGAATTTGTCGAAAAGCATTCCTGATATAATAAAAAAGACCGCCCGAGCGGTCTTTTTTATTGTCATTACGTCAGTTAAAAACCAAAAGGATATATTTTATTGATAAAAATATTATCCGCCGTAACGTATATTTTGTCGTCAATCTGCAGAATAGCCCTGCCGTCGTTGAGAATAAAGACCGTCGCAATCAGCGATTCCGTTTTACCTATGGCATATTCCTCGTCGGCAGTGTTGTACAAATATATGACCTCTCCCTTAGTAAGCATTGCCGAGAACAATGCTTCTTCGTCTTGTATCACATCCTCAAAGGCAAGAATGTCGCTTTTGTTGTCGGTAAAGAGCACGCCTCTAAGCATTTTGTCGAGCAATTTATCGACCTCGTCTCTGCCACGATAGGTCGGAAAAGAAGACGCAAACAACGACAGACTTATAGCTTTAAGCACCTCGTCCGTATTCATGATGTCCCAAATTTCACGCCCCTCACCGACCTTTGCGGTTGCGAGGACTGCGGCGGAGTCGACGGTGGTTTTGGACGCAAAGAGCGTTTCGTCGTCGAAATAGTAGACCTTGCCGTCGTCGGTGAAGTAGAATTTGA
>CAZONA010000092.1:0-4244 GCA_964581025.1 uncultured Lachnospiraceae bacterium | reverse complement strand
ACGCCCATTTAGATACCAAAATTATCACGCTTGACGTTGAAAGGAACACAAAATTATGAAGGGACTTAAAACTGTTTACGTATGCTCGGAGTGCGGATTCGTTTCGCCGAAGTGGCTTGGAAAATGCAGCAGGTGCGGTGCTTGGAACTCGCTTATTGAGGACGTTATTTCGACCGCTCCCGAAAAATCCGCTGACACGAAGCATCGTGTACTTGCATCCGATCGCACCAACGAGGCACTTCCCTTTTCCGAGACGGAGCTTCCCGAATACATTCGGAGCAACACTCGTTTATCGGAGCTTGACAGGGTTCTCGGCGGCGGTCTGGTTCACGGCTCGGTGGTTTTACTTGCCGGTGAGCCGGGCATTGGAAAATCGACTCTACTCATGCAGATTTCCGACGCTCTCGGCGAGCAGAAGCGTGTACTTTACATTTCGGGTGAGGAATCCACGGGGCAATTAAAGCTTCGTGCACGCCGTCTCGGAATTCGGGGTGAAAATCTCTTCATTCTTACGGAAACGGAGCTTGAGCGTTCCCTTGCTCAAATTGACAAAATCAAGCCCGACGTTATCATAGTCGACTCGATACAGACGATCTACAACGACAAGATCGCCAGTGCGCCGGGAACGGTTACGCAGATCAAGGAATGCTCTCTCGCCTTTATTGCGAAGGCGAAGGGTGAGGGGATTTCGGTCATTCTGGTCGGGCACGTGAACAAGGAGGGCTCGATCGCCGGTCCGAAGATACTCGAGCACATGGTTGATGCGGTGCTCTATTTCGAGGGCGACAGGCAGCATTCGTACAGGATAATCCGTGCGATGAAGAATCGCTACGGCTCGACGAATGAGATAGGCGTTTTCGAGATGGGGGACACGGGGCTTATCGAGGTTACCAATCCCTCGGAGATGCTTCTTGCCGACCGTCCGAAGAACGCCTCGGGCAACTGTGCGCTCTGCACGATCGAGGGCACACGTCCTCTCATTGCGGAGGTTCAGGCACTCGTTTCTCCGACTCCGTTCCCCGCTCCTCGCCGGACGTCGAACGGAATAGATTACAACAGGCTCAATCTGATCCTTGCCGTGCTCGAAAAGCGGCTCGGGCTTCGCTTCTCCGCAAACGACGCATACGTCAACGTCATCGGCGGACTTCGAATTGACGAGCCTGCGAGCGACCTTGCGGTAGCTATGGCACTCATTTCCTCTCTGCGAGACAAGGTAGTTCCCGATGATTTGATCGTCATCGGAGAGCTTGGACTTTCGGGTGAGGTGCGTGCCGTTGCGAGCCTTGAGCAGCGTGTGAGGGAGGCGGCACGTCTCGGATTTACCCGTGCGCTCGTGCCTGCGAGAAATCTCGAAAAGCGCAAGCCGAACGTCGGGATCGAGCTTATCGGCGTCGGCTCGATATACGACACGCTGAAGCTTTTGACGGACATAAAGGAATAGTGTTCAAAAAAAGTTAAAAATATTTGAAAAAGCCCTTGACACGAGGTTGACTAAGTGCTATAATGGCATTACCTCTGTAAATGGGCTTTTTTCGTTATGCCTGACGCGCCGTCCGACAGGACAAGGCATAGCGCCATCCGAGAGGGAGGTACACTGACCGCAAGGTCAAAAAAATATTAATGGGAGGTGCCGAAAAAATGGCTAATGATGCAAGAGTCAAGATTACTCTCGTTTGCACAGAGTGCAAGCAGAGAAACTACGAGACAAAGAAAAACAAGAAGAATGATCCCGACAGACTTGAAATGAACAAGTACTGCAAATTCTGCCGCAAGCACACTCTTCACAAAGAATCTAAGTAATCGTAAAGGAGAGAATTATGGCAGATTTGGAAAACAAAAAAGCAAATGCTCCCGATACGAAAAAGGTGAAGAAAAAGAGCGACAAGCCTTCTCTCTGGAGCAGGATCTGTGCGTATGCGAGAAGCATTAAGAGTGAGGTTAAGAAGATCTCGTGGTCTCCTTGGTCCGACGTCAGCAAGAATACGCTCGTCGTCGTCGTCGTTATCGCGGCGTGCACTATCGCACTCACAATAGTTGACTACGTTTTTGCTCAGGGAATCACAGCGCTCGGAAAGCTCTTCTGATAAAGGTAGAGGCGTATGAGCGATTTTAACGAAATGAACGTTGGCCCGAGATGGTATGTGGCGCACACCTACTCAGGTTATGAAAACAAGGTTAAAACCAGCCTTGAAAAAAGAATTGAAAACCTTGGATTGGAGCATCTGATCTACGACGTCAGGATCCCCACTCAGATCGTTATCGAAAAGAAGGGCGATCAGGAGATCGAGGTCGAGGAAAAGCTCTTCCCCGGCTACGTCTACATCAAAATGACGATGAACGACGAGAGCTGGCACGCTATCAGATCCATCACGGGTATCACGGGCTTCGTAGGCCCCGGATCACGTCCCTCTCCCCTTTCGGACGAAGAGGTGGCAGCCCTTAATATCGAGGAAAAGAAGGTCAAGCTCAGCTACACTGTCGGAGACAGCGTGCTCATCGTCGGCGGTCTTTTCGACGGTTATTCGGGTACGGTCCAGTCAATTTCCGACGATTCAAACAAGGTTACCGTCCTCGTCAGCAGAGGACGCAGAGATATGCCCGTCGAGCTCGATTCGGGTATGCTCAAGCTCAAGGACGGCATTTGACCGCCCGAATTGCGACATTGTCAGTCGCACACGTGGGAGGGAGAAAAATTCTTATCAATTCTCCCGTATAATTACCACATTGGAGGTATTAAAAAATGGCAAAGAAAGTAATGGGTTACATTAAATTGCAGCTGCCTGCAGGCAAGGCTACTCCCCAGCCCCCCGTTGGTCCCGCTCTTGGTCAGTACGGCGTTGCAATCCCCGTATTCACAAAGGAATTTAACGAAAGAACTAAGAACGATATCGGTCTTATAATTCCCGTAGTTATCACAGTCTACGCTGACCGTTCGTTCACATTTATCACCAAGACTCCTCCCGCTCCCGTTCTTATCAAGAAGGCTTGCGGAATCGAGTCCGGCTCCGATAAGCCCAACAAGAATAAGGTTGCTCAGCTTACCAAGGAGCAGGTCAGAAAAATCGCCGAGACGAAGATGCCCGACCTCAACGCAGGCTCTATTGAGGCTGCTATGAGCATGGTTGCAGGTACTGCAAGAAGCATGGGTATCACCGTTGAAGAGTAAGGAGGAGAAGTAAAATGGCTAAAGTAGGAAAGAAGTATTCCGATAGCGTTAAGCTTATCGAAAAGAACAGAACTTATGAGCCTGCAGAGGCACTCGCACTCGTGTGCCAGACCTCTAAGGCTAAATTCGACGAGACCATCGAGCTTCACATCCGCCTCGGTGTTGACTCCCGTCACGCAGACCAGCAGGTCCGCGGTGCAGTAGTCCTTCCCAACGGAACGGGTAAGACCGTAAGAACTCTCGTATTCGCTAAGGGCGATAAGGCAGATGCGGCAAGAGCTGCAGGTGCTGATTACGTCGGCGATCTCGATATGGTTGAGAAGATCACGAAGGAAAACTGGTTCGACTTTGACGTCGTTATCGCAAGCCCCGATATGATGGGCGTTGTAGGACGTCTCGGTAAGATCCTCGGTCCTAAGGGACTTATGCCCAACCCCAAGGCAGGTACCGTTACCCCCGACGTTGCACGTGCTGTAACCGAGGCTAAGGCTGGTAAGATCGAGTACCGTCTTGACAAAACCAACATCATTCACTGCCCCATCGGTAAGGCTTCCTTCGGCCCCGAAAAGCTCGCCGAGAACTTCAACACTCTCGTAAGCGCAGTTATCAAGGCTAAGCCCGCTGCCGCAAAGGGTCAGTACATCAAGAGCTGCGTTATCGCATCCACGATGGGCCCCGGCATCAAAATTAATCAGGCTAAGCTTGGTTGATCCCCCAAACTGAATTTTAACTGGAGGATTTAATATGAAGATCGCTTTGGGTATTGTAATCATCCTTATAGCTATCGCTCTCACCGTGCTCATTCTCATGCAGTCGGGCAAGGGTAAGGAGCTCTCCGGTGCTATCGCCGGCGGCAATAACTCCTACCTCGGAAACAGCAAGACAAGCGATAAGGATAAGCTCCTTTTCAAGATCACGGCAGTGCTCGCAGTCGTTTTCACAATCTGCGTGCTCGTGCTCTACTTGATAGCAGCGTAACCTAAAAACAAAATTAAAACCGCAAAAGCTATGGCTTTTGCGGTTTTTTACTGCATATATTTAAGTCTATCGAGGGCATTTTGGAGAATGATTTGGGCGG
>CAZONA010000091.1:0-4376 GCA_964581025.1 uncultured Lachnospiraceae bacterium | reverse complement strand
GATCTGACCTCGACCTTGTCGGCAGCCTTGCCGGAATATTGCCAAGCGTCATCAGCCCACGACGATTTGTCCGCACTCGATATAAGCTTGGATGCCACGACGTTCCCGTCCTTGTCAAGTATACTTACCTTGACGGCTATACTCGTGTCCGAATTGCACAGAGCAAGGTTGAAATATACCTCGCTTATTCCGTCCGATATCGGAGCGGATTGGATCGAGCCCTTAGTGCCTTGCTTAAGCGTTCCGTTGAGAGTAACCTGCGGAAGCTCCTTGCCGAGATAATCGGACGGGGCAAGGTGTCCTGCCTTTATAGTCCAGCCGCCTTTTTCAATGGTGCGGAACGTGTTGCTCGTTTCGCCTGCAAAATCCGCAAAATCGTAAATAGTTCCGTCAAAGGTCGTTCCGGTGTTCAAGCTGTTTCCGTTTTCTCTCTCACTCTCCCCGGTGGCGTAATCAATGATTATACCCTCCTGAACGTTGTAAACGTAAACGCAGAACATAATATCCTCGCCCCCGTCCTCGACGGACATAGCCTCAAGGAGTACGCCGGACGCCACGAGATTGTCCCTCTCGAAAATGGGAGTTGCACGGTACATAACGTGCGTGTCGTTGCCCCTGACGTAGGTGAGAAGCTGGTTTTCGAAGATCTGCATCGTGTGCTGATTCATATATCGAGTTCCCGTAATGAGATTTCTCTCGTTCGCATCCTCACCCGTGAGCGACCACGCAATGAGGTGGGAGCGGTTGTAAAGGGACTGATTTCCCGTTTCGGGATAGGTTACGCTGTGCCAGCCGGTAGGCTTTATCGAGCTGATGCTTCCGCGCTCGCCGTCGGGGAGCAGGGACTTGTCAAGGCAAGCAAAAGCCTCGGTGCATCTGCCGTATGCGTCAAGCTCGCCGTAACGCTCAAACGCCTCGCTGACGATTTCGTCGTCCCTGAAAAACGGAACGTTGTTGTTGACTACGACATAGCCGTCGGGAGCGACCTCGGGCGAATACTCGGGAATAAGATCGAGATCGAATTTCGGGTAGGGATCATCATTTCCGCTGTTTTCGGTCGTCGTAGTGGTCGTCGTGGTTGTAGTCGGCGTCGTTGTCGTTGTAGTGGTGGTCGTAGTTGTTGTGGTCGTCGGCTTTTGCGTAGTCGTTACCGTGGTCGTTGTTGTCGTTGCCGTTGTCGTAGTACTGCCGCCGAATATATCGGGCAGCTCGCACGAGCCGAGCACGAGGGACATCGCAAGTAAGAGCAGTAACGCTCTCGATATAGCCTTGAGATTGGTCTTCATTTTGTTCTCCTTGTTATATGTGAATTTTTGTTTTACCTGTTTTAATTTTCTTCTCGCACCCAAACCTCACACGTGAGACGGTCGTGCAGATAGGTTTTCAGCTTTTCCTTCGAAATGCGCCGATAGCCCAGCTCCCGAAGATCGAGAGTGAAATATTCGTCCGCAGGGTAGGGAATGCCGAAGCAGTAGAGGACTATTTTCGAAAAATTGTCGTGAACGTCGTGAAGTAAAGACGGGCTCTCGACAAAGCAAAGCGAGCCTCCCACGCATTCGGATACGGGATCGTTGCAAACGGCGACACCGCCAAAGCTCTCGAAAAGCCGTGCCGAATAGGGAGAAATGAATATTCCGCCGCCCCCGAAACGCCGCACGAGCCCCGAGATGAGCTCTGTGTCCTTCGCTTGCCTGCGGTGATTGAATGCCATGCCCCCCCTCGAATCGACGGCGAGCGACAGCGTTGCGTTCTTCATATTTTCAC
This sequence comes from uncultured Lachnospiraceae bacterium, assembly GCA_964581025.1. Lineage (GTDB taxonomy): Bacteria > Bacillota > Clostridia > Oscillospirales > CAG-272 > RGIG4608. The sequence continues at coordinate 2,612 of CAZONA010000091.1, read as the reverse complement.
CTCCAAGGAGATTATACATCATTTCGCCGCATTTTGCAAGATTGATTTCAAAAAAACGCCCGAAAATGCGAAAAATCGTTGACAATTCGCCGATACGGTATTAAAATATGTTAAAATAAACTCAAAACGGCACGCCGGGGCACTTGCCCCCGTGCGTCGAAAGGACGGAAATGAATTTTTTATTTGACCTTTACGGAACGTTGATAGACATAAGAACCGACGAGGAAAAGCACGAGCTTTGGCTCGGCGTCGCAGATATGCTCGGCGAGAGTGAGACGGCGACGGACGGCTTGAAGGCGGAATATAAGAGCCTCTGCGCAGCCTACGCCGCAAAGCGCACCGATCCCCTCGGGGAATTTGACCTCATTCACGTTTTCGAGGATATGCTCTCAAAGAGAGCTCTCTCTCCGGCGGACGCTCCCAAATTCGCAAGCCGCTTCAGAGCACTTTCAAGGGAAAAGCTCAATACATTCCCCGGCGTCCCCGAAATGCTCTCGGATCTCGGAAAAGCAGGAGCCGGCGTCTACCTCGTTTCCAACGCACAGACCTGCTTTACACTTGAGGAGCTTGATATTACGGGACTTACGCCCCTCTTTGACGGAATACTCATATCGAGCGACGCAGGCGTGAAAAAGCCCTCGACCGAAATTTTCGAAATAGCGAGGAAGAAATTTGATCTCTCGGGAGAATGCGTGTACGTCGGTAACGATATGCGAGACGATATCCTCGGCGCAACCCGTGCGGGACTTCGCACCGTCTATATCGAAACCGAGCAGTCGGGACACTATCCCGATATGGATATCCCAAGCCCCACCCATACCGCAAAGTCCCATAGCGACCTTGCGAAAATTCTCCTCTCACTTGCAACGGAAAAATAAACTGAATATTATAATAAAAAGGGGGTATATTGATTGAAGGCGATCAAATCATTTTTTCTAACGACTTTTGTGTGCTGTCTCGTGTTTTTGTGCGGATGCGTGCCCGTTAAATCGGCGTTTCGCTATTATCGAGATTATCAACCAATTGGTGATTACACTCTTCCGCAAAGCTTTGAGGTCGGAGCGGATACGGATACATTTGATATTGACGATGTGTCTTTGAATATTGCAATAGGAATATATCGGCTTGACATGGATAGCGATTATTATAATTGTGTAAGCCGCCCCTTTGAGTTCGGTATATATATCTGCGATGAAAAATTCGCCGGTTATCGCTCTGAGCACAGTGTGTGGGATGAAAGCATCCAAGATATATCGAACGTGGAAAATCATATTTTTATAAAAAATATAGATCAGAGAGAAGCACTTTCCGAGGAATACGGGTATGCCGTCGAGCGTGAGCTGTTTTGCGCTTATGAGCGATACAATCATATTGAACAAATCAATATTTCCTCGGAGCTGTTCGATAGTAATGAAGGAAGCATTGTGATAACTGTGGTCATGTTCTCAAAATTGTGCGATAACGGCGGAGAACCATACTATGTACCCCAGCAGGACGCTGTTTTTTATATAAAATTGAACTATGTAAAAGTCGGCTCGGATAAGATCGAGATCGTAAATTTTCAAAAATAATGCCTAACCCCCCGAAAAGCACGCTTTTCGGGGGGGCTTTTTTCGAAGGATTGATTATTAACAAATTATTGATATACTGTTAATAGATCCTACGAAAGGAGAAAAAAGTATGAAATATAAGGATTGGCTTGACGAGTGGCTGGAGCTTTACGTTCGTGCCACGGTCAAGGAGAAAACGTTTTTGAATTATTCCGCCATCGTAAGACTGCACATAAAGCCGGGGCTCGGCGAATACGAGCTTGACGAGCTTACGATCGACGCTTTGCAAGGCTTCGTCGCAGAGCTCGGAAGGAGCGGAAATACCCGTAACGGCTTGGGGCTCAGCCCCGGCACGACGAGACTGATCGTCAGCGTGATGCAAAAATCCCTCGGCTGTGCGCAGATGATCGGACGGGTTGATAAGCAATATACCTCGTACATCGTCCGCCCGAGAAATGATCGCCGAGTCGTCGGCTGCTTCACCGTTCCCGAGCAAAGAAGGATAGAGAAGGACGTCCTGAATAAGCCGAGAAGTAACCGCATCGGCGTGCTGATTTGTCTCTATACGGGACTGCGGATCGGGGAGCTTATGGCACTTAGATGGGAGGATATCGACCTCGCCCACGGAACGATAACGGTGAACGGCACGTGTCGGGATACGTATATCGACGGCAAATTTCAAAAGATCGTCGATACCCCGAAAACCGCCAGCTCCAAGCGGAAGATCCCCATACCCAAACAGCTCCTCCCCCTGCTCAAATCGTGCAAAAGAGTCTCCCGTAATCAGTACGTCATCACGGGGAAGAATAAAAATAAGGATATCAGCGTCCGCTCGTATCAGAGAATATACGCCTCAATTCTGAAAAGACAGAAAATCGAGTATCGGAATTTTCATACCCTCCGCCATACCTTCGCCACACGTGCGCTCGAGTGCGGAATGGACGTCAAAACGCTCTCCGAAATTTTGGGACACCGCTCCCCGACCGTAACGATGAATTGCTACGCCCATAGTACCACCGAGCATAAGGTCGAAATGATGAATAAGGTCGGTAAGCTCCTCAC
>CAZONA010000090.1:0-4408 GCA_964581025.1 uncultured Lachnospiraceae bacterium | reverse complement strand
GGTCATTGGTTCACGCAAAATTGAACTTTTTTAACACAATATTCCACGCTTATTCACAAATCGTTCACAAAACATTGATATAATTATTCATATTTTCGGTAAAAATCACCCCCGTCCGCAAATGCGGAGAAACAGAGGACAAAATGAACGATATAAAAATGACAATAGCCAAAAACATAACCGAGCTGCGCAAGGTCAACAACATGACTCAGCTCGAGCTTGCCGAGCGGCTGAACTATTCCGACAAGGCGGTCTCAAAATGGGAGCGTGGCGCATCCATCCCCGACGTTGCGGTGCTCGTGGAGATCGCAGACCTCTTTTGCGTGTCGCTCGACTACATAGTGCGTGAGGATCACGACAAGCTTGAGCCCCTCACCGACGCCGAGAGTGAGCTCGTCAAAAAGGCGCAGAGGGCAAACCGCCGCACCCACCTTGCGATACTCGGCATTTCGACGCAGTTTATCTTTTTCCTTGCGATGATTGCGGCGATCGTGATCGACATTTGCCTGCCGTCCTCGCCGTACCGCTGGCTTGCGTTCCTCTACGCAGTCCCCGTCGCATCAATCGTCTGCCTCGTGCTCAACAGCGTTTGGTTCAATCCGAGGCTCAATTACCTCATAATTTCGATCCTTATGTGGTCGATCCTTGCCTCGATCCACCTTTCGCTCCTTGCGTTCGGCATGAATTTCGTAAATCTTTACCTCATCGGTCTGCCCGGCGAGGCGATCATAATTCTCTGGTCCATAGTCGGACGCACATCGAAAAAGCCTTGATTTATCAAGGCTTTTTCTCTTTCTCTACCGACGGTAGAGCTCTCTACTTCGGGACTCTACCGTAGAGTTTTTTACTTTATAGGTTACTATATCCACAGTAGGTTGACTTTGGAGCAAAAAAACGCTAAGATGTCCTCAGCACCCGAAAAGGAGGGCACAATGAACGTACTTTACAGCGGAGACGCCAACATCGCAGACGGCGTCATCATATCCGCACTATCACTTTCAAGGACGGTAAGCGAGCCGCTCAATATATACATTCTCACCGCCACGGTTGATTGGAACGGAATGCACAGGGACGCACTCCCCGTGGGCTTTGCGGACTACCTGACTCCCCACCTTCTGCGCCACAATCCGAGCACGACCGTCCGCATAATCGACATAAGCGAGAAATTTTCCTCGGAGCTTCCGAGCGCAAATATGGGAACTCGCTTCACGCCCCTCTGCATGCTTCGGCTTTTTGCTGACGAGGTTGAGGAGCTTCCCGACAAAATTCTGTATCTCGACAACGACGTCGTCTGCCGTGCGGACGTAGCACCGTTTTATCATCAAAATATCGACGACGTCTCGATGGCAGGGACGCTCGACTACTACGGAAGCTGGTTTTTCAGGCAAAAGCTCTGGCGGCGAGATTATCTGAATTCGGGAGTTTTGCTCCTGAACCTCAAAAGGATACGAGAGAACGGACTTTTCCGCAACGCAAGAAAAATGTGCATGGAGAAGAAAATGTTCATGCCCGACCAGTCCGCCCTCAATAAGCTCTGCACCGACAAACGAATCTGCAAGCGCTGCTACAACGAGCAAAGGCGGCTCTCGACCGACACCGTGCTTCAGCATTTCACGACGAGCTTCCGCCTCTTCCCGTACTTTCATTCCGTAACCGTAAAGCCATGGAATATCGACGAGGTGCACGCCACACTCAAGCTGCACGCACACGATAGATTGCTTTCCGAATATACAAAAATCAAAACCCAAGGAGAAACCGAAAAATGAACACAAGCAAAGTAAACACAAACGAAAACAGAGAAATACCGATCTTCTTTTCGATAGACGATTCCTACGCACCCTATCTCGCAGTTGCGCTCCGCTCCGCAATAAGCAACAGCTCCCCCGACCGCTCCTACCGTGCGATAGTGCTCCACGAGGAGCTGAGCGAGGAGAATCAGAGAAGACTCTCCGCACTTGAAGCACCGAATTTCACGGTTGAATTTTACAGAATGGACAGAGGTCTTGAAACGATAACCGACAGGGAATCGAACTACCTGCGCTGCGACTATTTCACCCTCACGATATACTACCGCCTTTTCATCCCGGCAATGTTCCCCGAGCTTGATAAAGCGATCTATATCGACAGCGACGTCGTCGTCCTCGGCGACCTTGCGGAGCTTTTCGACACAGAGCTCGGCGACAATTACATCGCCGCCTGCAACGATAAGAGCGTCATCGACATTCCCGAGCTTGCGCACTATATGGAGGGCTGTATCGGCGTCGACAGGCACGAGTATATCAATTCCGGCGTCCTGCTGATGAACCTTGCCGCACTGCGTGAGAAGCATTTCGACGAGCATTTTCTGAATCTTTTGAATACCTACCATTTCGACAGCATCGCTCCCGATCAGGACTATATAAACGCCATCTGCAACGGCAAGATCCACTATCTCGACGAAAGATGGGACGCAATGCCCAACGATAAGAGGGAGGAGCTTGATAACGTGAAGCTCATTCACTATAACCTTTTCTCAAAGCCTTGGTGCTACGACGGCGTGCAGTACGGCGATTATTTCTGGAAATACGCCGCCGAGGCGGGCTACCTTGAGGAAGCTATCGAGCACAAGAGAGAATATTCGGACGAGAAGAAGAAAAACGACGCAGAGTGCCTCGGCATCCTCATCGCAAACGGCGAAAAATTCTGCTCGAACGAGGTAACGTTTAAGAAGGTATACGAATCGGGAGTTAGGGTCAGATTATGATCATAGGCGACAACAGAGCGGCGGTGATCGAAAATATAAAGAAAAACGCCGAGTCGGGAAATTTCTACGGTAAGGTCGAGCTCGGAGATCCCGTTCTCACGCCCGAGCAGGAAAATAAGATCACCGACGCATATCTCACCGACCGCTACGGTAAGGCTTATAAATTCAAGCGGCAGATCGCACGTATAATTACCCGAGTTGCCACAAGGGCGGTAAATCGGAACACGGAAAACATCGGAGAGGTCGATTTCGACACGCTCCGTGGGGGCGTGATCGTAACGAGCAATCATTTCTCGCCCCTTGAAAATACCGCCGTCAGATATTTTTTGCTTGAGCACGGAATAAAGAAAATGAGTATCGTAAGTCAGGTCTCCAACTTCGCAATGAAGGGGATGATAGGCTTCCTTATGAACTATTCCGACACGATGCCCATCTCGCACAGCCCGAGATATATTGCCCGTGAGCTCCCGAGGCTCATCGAGGAAAGGATCGATCGGGGCGAGGCGGTGCTCATCTATCCCGAGGAGGAGATGTGGTTCAATTACCGCAAGCCCCGTCCGCCAAAGGAGGGAGCGTACCACTTCGCCGCAAAGCTCGGATGCCCGATAGCGTCCCTCTTTGTCGAAATTATCGATATGGACGAAAATGATACCGAGGAGTTCAAAAAGACCGCATACAGAGTCCATTTTCTCGGATTTATCCACCCCGATCCCACAAAAAGCGTCAGGGAAAACAGGGAAGAAATGTGCCGGAGGGACTATGACCTCAAGAGGGAAGCGTATGAGCGCATCTACGGCAAGACACTTAGCTACGACTTCGATCCGAGCGATATTGCGGGGTGGATAAATGGCAAGAGCTGAAAGAATAAGATACTACGATACCCCCGAGGACGACTTTTTTCAGGTCGGGCGGCAGTATAAGCTCGACGAAAATTATAAATATCTCCAAACGGGATTTTTCGAACGCCTCGGCTCTGCTCTAACCTACGCACTCGCCGTGCCGATCTCGAGCCTTTGGTGCAGATGCGTCCTGCACGTGCATTTTAAGGGCAGGGAAAAGCTCCGTAAGCAAAAGGGCGGATTTTTCATCTACGCAAATCATACGCAGCCCGTCGGCGACGTCTTTCACCCGGCACTCGCTTGCCTGCCGAAAAGAATATATACCGTCGTCGGTGTCGCAAATATGCACCTGCCGCTTATCGGTAAAATCCTGCGACCGCTCGGCGCATTGCCCCTGCCGTCAACGCTTGCTAAAACGAAGGAGTTCAATTCCGCAATCAAAGCACGCATCAACGAGGGACACCCCGTCGTCGTCTACCCCGAAGCGCACCTCTGGGAATATTATACCGGTGTGCGTGAATTTTCCGACGCATCCTTTACCTATCCCGTCTCGCTTGATAAACCGATATACGTGATGACGACTACCTATCAGTCAAGAGGAGAGGGAAAAAGACCGAAAATAACGGTCTTCGTCGACGGACCGATAGAGTGTAGCGGAAATACCCGTAGAGAAAAAACAACCTCCCTGCGTGATGCCGCCTATACCGTAATGTCCACCCGTGCCGCAGAAAATAATACCTGCGAATATATCAAATACGTCAAAAAATAAAGAGCGCATCGCGCTCTTTTTTGATCTTAATCAATGCCTGACTTACACCCTCACTAA
>CAZONA010000089.1:0-4458 GCA_964581025.1 uncultured Lachnospiraceae bacterium | reverse complement strand
TTTCGTGAAAAGCACCGAAAATATCGGGTGCTTTTTGTGTATTATTTTTTGTTTATTTGAGCAATAAACGATTGACAATTATTTTTCGAGATGTTATAATAAACAGTGGAAATGTTTCTTTTTTCGAAAGGAGAAGTATTTTGAACAACAAGAAGAACAATTTCGGATTTACACACAAGAGCGGAATACTTATGCCCGTAAGCTCACTGCCTGCAAAATACGGCATCGGCGACTTTGGCAAATGTGCTTTCGATTTTGTGGATTTTTTGAGTGAAACGAAGCAGACCTGCTGGCAGGTCCTGCCCCTCAACCCCACGTCCTACGGCGATAGCCCCTATCAGTCGCCTGCGGCGTGCGCCGGAAACCCCTACTTCATCGCTCCCGAGCTGCTCTGCGAGCAGGGATTGCTTACGGAGTCGGAGCTTGCGTCTTATGAGCACGAGCAGGGTAGGATCGACTACGGCTGGCTCTTCAACACGAGATACGATATGTTAAGGCTTGCGTATTCTCGCTTTGCTCCGAACGGGGAGTATGCGGAATTCTGCGAGAGAAACGCATCGTGGCTCGAGGATTATGCTCTCTTTATGGCTCTCAAGGTAAGCTACAATTATTGCCAATGGACGCTCTGGTCGGACGAGCATAAGAATATCGCCACCGCACGCTCCCACGCTTCCGAGCACGAGGGCGAGATGGGTTTCTGGAAGTGGATACAGTTTGAATTTATGAGAGAGTGGAAGAGAGTCGTCGACTACGCCCACTCTAAGAATATCACCATCATCGGCGATATGCCCATTTACGTCGCACACGACAGCGTCGACGTCTGGAGCGCACCCGAGCAGTTCCTTCTCGATAGGGATTATAATCCCACTATCGTCGCAGGCTGTCCCCCCGACGGATTTTCACCCGACGGTCAGCTCTGGGGCAATCCCATCTATAACTACGCACTTATGGCAGAGCAGGGCTTCGATTGGTGGGTAAAGCGTGCAAGAGCAAACTTCGAGCTTTACGATATCATCAGGATCGACCACTTCCGAGGCTTCGCAAGCTACTATGCGATCCCGGCACACCACGATACCGCACGCTACGGCACGTGGGAGATCGGTCCCGGACTTGCGCTTTTTGAGGCGATCGAGGCGGCTATGCCCGATTCGAGAATAATCGCAGAGGATCTCGGACTTATCACCGAGGACGTCGTCGAGCTGCTCAAGGCAACCGGCTTTCCGGGAATGAAAATGCTCCACTTCGCATTCTACGACGACGAGAGCGAGTACCTCCCGAGGAATTACCCGAATTCCAACTGTATAGTTTATTCTGCGTCCCACGATAGCGATTGCACCGCAACGTGGTACGAAAATCTTAAGGGAAATCCCGAGGCGTTTGCAAGATTTACCGAGGAGTGCCCCATCCATGAGGGTCAAAGTCCCGTCTATGCGGTGATCGAATTCGCTATGACGAGCTGTGCGGATCTCGCAATGGTACCCCTTCAGGACTACCTCGAACTTCCAAATAGCATAGGTAGGGTGAATACCCCCGCCGTCGCAACGGGCAACTGGACGTACCGTGCATTGCCCGACTACGCTTCCGATGAGCTTGTCGCAAGGGTGCTTGACGTTACCGTAAGATGCGGCAGAGCGAACGGATAAATTTCGATTATAGTAATACACTATATATAAAGAAAGGATTTTATTATGAAAAAAACATTCGTAAGGCAGTTGGCACTTCTCCTGCTTGCTGCAATGCTTCTCGGTGCGCTCGCATCGTGCAATTGGTGGAGCGGCGGTAATAATGATGATGATACCACCACTACTACCACGACCACAAAGCCGAGCGGCGGCGAAAACACGACCGTTTGGACACCCCCGGCAGACGAGTACACGATCCCCAAGGAAGAGGGCTATAATCAGCTCACATTCTATTGGAGCAATACTCTGAATATCGACCTCTCAACGTGCGATATTTGGATCTGGTACGACGGTGCGAACGGACAGGGATACCTTATGCACGAGTGCGACTACGGCGCAAAGGTAGTCGTTAACGTCCCCGAGGACGTTACCGAGGTAGGATTTATCGTTCGTAAGAACTGCTCCGATCCCGGCGGAACATCGTGGGGTAATGCAAATAAGGACGGCGATTCCGACCGCTTTGCAGTCATCACGGGTGAGGACACCTACATTTATTTGAAAAACGGCGATACATATCAGTATTGCAGCAACGACGGAGGTAAAAACTTGGAAGTCATCAAATTGTTCAGCCTTGCGGGCATGACGACTTATCACACGATCAAGTTCTTCTTGACTCCCAACGTAAAGCTTAAGTCCTACGACGATATTACCGTGTGGGACGGCGATACACAGCTTACCGTAACCGAGGTGAGCACGATGGGTAAGAAGGCAAGCAGCGGTGTTATCACCGTTGAAGAAAAGCTTCAGCTTGATAAAATATACGAGGTAGAGATCGAGGGCTTCGGCAGATGCTCCGTAGTTCCTACCGATATATTCGACAGTGAGGAATTTGCAGAGGAATATCACTACGACGGCGACGATCTCGGCGCATATATCCACGGCGACAGCACAACATTTAAGGTCTGGGCTCCCACTGCGGCAAGCGTAGTTCTTAACCTCTATAGCACCGGACACGAGGAGGAAACCTCCCGTGATATCAAGATGGTACGCGGAGAAAAGGGCGTTTGGTCTGCAAGCGTCGACGGCGTAGGACACGGCACGTACTATACGTATACCGTTACCACGGGCGTCGGAACGCAGGTAGCGACCGATCCTTACGCAAGAGCGGCAGGTCTTAACGGCAACAGATCCATGGTAGTCGACCTTGACCTCACCGATCCTGAGGGCTGGCGCACGACCGAATTCGATTCCGGTATCAATTCCTACTCCGAAGCGTTCATCTGGGAGGTACACGTTCGCGACTTCAGTAATAAGATGGGCGGCAAGGAAGAGTACAGAGGCACGTACCTTGCATTCACGGAAAGCGGACTTGTAAACGAGTATAATATCCCCGTAGGTATCGACTACCTTAAGGAGCTCGGCATCACGCACGTTCACCTTAACCCCGTTTACGACTACGCAACCGTTGACGAGGCTAACCCCGACAGCCAGTTCAACTGGGGCTACGATCCCAAGAACTATAACGTTCCCGAGGGAAGCTACAGCACCGATCCGTATAACGGCGAGGTAAGAATCAACGAGTTCAAGCAGATGGTTCAGGCACTCCACGACGCAGGCATCGGCGTAATTATGGACGTTGTTTATAACCATACCTACGATAAGAACAGCGCATTCAATAAGATCGTGCCCTATTACTATTACAGATATACGAGCACGGGAGCTAACTCCAGCGCATCCGGCTGCGGAAACGATACCGCATCCGAGCGTTATATGTTCAATAAGTTCATGGTCGATAGCGTATCGTATTGGATCAATGAGTACGATCTCGACGGCTTCCGCTTTGACCTTATGGGACTTCACGACCTTCAGACAATGAAGGACGTAGAGAAAGCAGTCCACGCAGTTGATCCCAAGGCAATCATCTACGGCGAGGGCTGGACGATGGGCTCGACGATCGACGGCTCTGCTCAGGCAAATCAGGGCAATATCAGCAAGATCGAGGCTACGAACGGCGCAATCGGTAGCGTCGCAGTATTCAACGATGCGATCCGTGACGGTCTCAGAGGCGGCAATAACGGCGGCTCGACCGGCTATATCAGCGGTGCGGCTTCGGCTAACGCAAATAAGGTCAAGTTCGGAATCCTCGGCGGTATGCAGAACTGCGGCACGGGCTGGACGGTCAATAACGGCATGGTCATCAACTATATGAGTGCCCACGATAATAATACCCTTTGGGATCAGCTCGCAATCACAAGATCCACGGCAAGCATTAATGACAGACTCACAATGAACCGCCTCGGCGCAGCGATCCTCTTCATCTCGAAGGGAACACCGTTCGTTCAGGCAGGTGAGGAAATGCTCCGCTCGAAGCCGAAGTACGACAGCGACGGCAATCTTGTTTACGAGAACGGTAAGCTCGTTTACGACGAGAATAGCTATAATTCCTGCGACGATACGAATAATATCAGATGGGACGTCCTCTCCGCAGACTCCGACGAGTATAAGATGATGCAGTACTACGCAGGACTTGCAAGGATGAGAAAGGCATACCCGATCCTCTCCGATTGCAGCGCAGACGTTCAGGTCTATGACCTCGATGGCGGCAAGATGGCAGTTGTTATGAAGACCACGGACGGCAGAGAAGCAACGGTGCTTATCAACCCCACGTCGTTCTCCTATAACTACACGCTCAACGGTCAGTGGAATCTCGTAGCGACCATCGATCAGGCAGGCTCCGAAGTAATCGAAACGAGAACCGGCAACGTCGAAATGACTGCTAAGTCGATCTTCGTATTCGTAAGATAATATCGAAATAATTTCGTAAATTAATATCGAA
>CAZONA010000088.1:0-4462 GCA_964581025.1 uncultured Lachnospiraceae bacterium | reverse complement strand
TCACCCCCGTGTCGTACACGGGGGTGTTTTTCGATGATCAAAGCTTTACAGATATATCAAAACGTTACAGATTATTCCGGCGATGAGCATTGCCGCTCCTATCCAGAGCACCTCAAAGGGGACTTTCTTCCTTTTTTCCTTTTTCGCCACTTTATATTCGTAATATCCGCCCTCGTCCCTATTCTTCTTTATCGGTGTAAAGAGGTAGATAAGGGATTTGAAGCCATACGCCAATATGTCGAAAAAGCCCGTAGTCGATATCCAAAGCAGTGCTCCGAAGCCGAAATTAATAAGTCCGACCACGAACAGGGCGTCCGAAACCGCCCAGATCACGGGAATACTATCGTTGCCCCACGGGGGATTATTATATCGGTAGACTGCTATCACTGCGGCAAGGACGATATCCGCCACGAGCGTTACCGCTCGTCTTGCCCATATTATCTTTTTTTGATTATCCATTCGCTTATTTCAATTCCTTTTTATACTGCTCGAACTCCGCACTGTTGCAATGCACGAAGTGTCCGGGCTTGATCTCTCTAAGAGTAGGTCCTTCGACGCTGTAATCGTGAGATGCGAGAGGATTATAAACTATTCTCTTTCTCTGCTTCTCATAATCGGGGTCGGGGAGCGGTATTGCGGAGAGGAGGGATTTCGTATACGGGTGGAGGGGATTGAGGAAGAGCTCATCCGCATCCGCAAGCTCGACGAGCTTACCGTAATACATAACGCCTATTCTATCCGAGAAGTACTTGACGACCGAGAGGTCGTGTGCGATAAAGAGGATGGTAAGACCAAGCTCCTCACGCAGATCGTTAAGCAGGTTAATGACCTGTGCCTGAATGGAAACGTCCAGTGCGGAGACGGGCTCGTCGGCTATGATGAGCTCGGGCTCCATAATTACCGCACGTGCGACGCCGATTCTCTGCTTCTGTCCGCCGGAGAACTCGTGAGGATAACGGGATGCGTGCTCCTTTACAAGTCCGACAAGCTCAAGCATCTTATACACCTTCTCGTCGATCTCCTTCTTATCCTTCATTCCGTTGATAACGAGTCCCTCTGCGATAATATCACGGACTGTCATACGGGGGTCGAGGGATGCGATGGGATCCTGGAAGATCATCTGGATCTTGGTAATAAGCTTCTTATCGCAATGCTTCTGATCGTGAACTGCGCTCTTTATTTCCTTCTTCTGCTCGGAAATAAACGCCTTCTTCTCTGCGATCTGTGCCTTTATTTCCTCCGTGCGTCCTGCGTCTGCACCCTTAAGCTCGCTCTTGAGAGCCTTGATCTCGCCCTCTGCGGCTTTGATAGCCTTCTTATAGGACATTGTGCCGGCTGCGACTCTCTGTCCCTTGAAGTAAACGCTTCCCGAGGTGGGATCGTAGAGGCGGATGATGGTACGTCCGGTAGTTGTCTTACCGCAGCCCGATTCTCCGACGAGTCCGAAGACCTCGCCCTTATGGACCTCGAAGCTTACGTCATCGACCGCTTTATTGAAGCCGAAGTATTGGCAAAGGTGATCGACCTTGAGCAAAACTTCACCGTTACTGTGCTGTGCCATTATTGTTCACCTCCGCGATTTTTCATTCTGGCAATTCTATCCGAAACGACCTTGGGCATTTCGACCTTGGGTGCGTTCTCATGGAGCAGCCACGTTGCCGCCTTATGCGTATCGGATATCTTAAACATCGGGGGCTGCATTTCGAAATCAATCTCAAGTGCGTACTTGTTTCTGTCCGCAAATGCATCTCCGACGGGGGGATAGATCATATTCGGGGGCGTTCCGGGGATCGCCTCGAGGCGTGCCTCGTTCGTATCGAGGTCGGGCATGGACGAAAGAAGTGCCCATGTATACGGATGTGCCGGAGAATAGAAGATATCCTCGGACGTACCCGTTTCCACTATCTTTCCTGCATACATTACGGCGATCCTATCCGCCATATTCGCAACGACGCCGAGGTCGTGGGTGATGAATATGATGGAGAGCTGACGCTCCTTCTTGATCTTATTGATAAGCTCAAGGATCTGCGCCTGAATCGTAACGTCAAGAGCCGTCGTGGGCTCGTCGCAGATAAGTATGTCGGGGTTAGCCGCAAGTGCGACTGCTATGACCATTCTCTGACGCATACCGCCCGAGAACTCGAAGGGGTACTGCTTGAACCTCTTTGCGGGCTCGGAGATACCTACCTCCTCCATGAGCTTTATAGCCTTATGCTTTGCCATAGCCTTGGTAACCTTATATACGGACTCGGATGCGTTAAGCTTGAAGAAATCTATAAGCTCGACGGTCTCCCTTGCGAAATCACGCTCGGAGGAGCGTGCAAGACGCTTTTCGTAATGCTTAATAAATCTTTCGACTATGCTGACGATATCCTTCTTTGCGTCCTCAAGGTCGATAAGTGCGGCGGGAATGACCTTCCAGTCGGGCGTTTTTCCGCGTGCGACTATTCTGTCGAACTTAGCCTGCTGCTTATCGTGAGCCGCCTGAGCCGCCTTATTCTTGGGAATGGCGTCAAAATAGTTGTCTATTGCGTGGAGAAGGCTCGTTCTGAAGGTATATGCGATGGAGTCCTTGTGTATCTCGAGGCGGTCGATGGATTCGTCGACCTCCTTGATAAGCCTCTTTGCAGCGTCGTAAACGCTCTTCTTATCGAGCATTCCCTCGCCGGAGAACGACGGGATCGCCGCACGTGCCGCTTCAAGTGCCTCTCTCTTTTCCTTATCGTAGACGAGTGCTCTGTACTTGAAGGCGATCTCGATATCACGAAGGAACGCTTTCATAAAGTGCTCGTCAAGGTAGGTAAGAAGGTACTCATTTAACTCAAGCACGGGCATTTCGGGCAGGGGCTGACCTGCGAACTGAAGATAATAAGCCATTCTGAAGAAGTCGGGCTTATCCTTAGCCTCAGCCTCAGCAAGTATTGCTCTTGCGCTCTCGAGGAGCTTAACGGTTGCGCTGTAATCGCCAGCCTTATCGTCCGCCTTATAGGTGGAGAGGAGTGCGGAGGCAACCGACTTGAGCTCGCTCTCTCTGTCGGCGCTGACCACGTACTCGTGGTAGACGTTCTTCAGGAGGGCAAGTATCTCTCTTACGCTGTCTGCGGAGTCCGCAAACGCCTTTTTCTCAATGTGGAAGAGTGCGTCGTCGATGAGGGGTATGCACTCAACGACGGACTGATATGCGTCGTTGTATGCGCCCTCGAGCCTTGTGTGCTTGATCTCGAACGTATCGAAATCCTTGCACATCTTGGTTATCTCGGCAGCACTTCTCTGCTCCACCTTTTCGCCGGTGAGAGCGGTATAGCCGCCGTTTGCGATCGCCTCGATCATCGTGTCCTGAAGAAGCTTGAGCGTGCTGTTGAACGCAAGCTTGGACGCACGCTGTCTTGCCTTGCCCTTGAGGATCATTGCCTCGGTGAGCTGCTTACCTATTCTCATGATGGGGTTAAGGCTCGACATGGGATCCTGGAAGATCATTGCGATCTTATCGCCTCTGATCTTGTAGAAATCCTCCTCGCCGATCTTAAGGAGATCCTGTCCGTCGTAGATTATCTCGCCCGACTCGATGATCGCATTCGCCGCAAGAATACCGAGGATGGACTTTGACGTTACGGATTTGCCCGAGCCGGACTCGCCGACTATCGCAAGCGTTTCGCCCTTATAGAGATCGAAATCTATATTTCTTACCGCTTGGACCTTACCGTTGGCGGTCTTAAAGGATATTCTTAAATTTTTTACTTCTAATTTCTTTTCCATATCGTCAATCCTCGATTCCCTTCAGTGATGGGTTGAATGCGTCGCGGAGACCGTTACCGAAGAGGTTGAACGATATCTCAAGCAACGAGATGAATATTGCAGGGAACAAAATAATGTGCGGGAAGGTGGAAAGGAGTCCGTTACCGTTCGAAAGCAACGTACCGACGGAGGTCTCCGTGGACGACTCGAGGTTAACGATACCCAAGTACGTCAAGCTCGACTCGGAGAAGATAACTCCGGGGATCATAAGCACGCTACCCGTGATAAGTGTACCCATTGCATTGGGAAAGATATGCTTGAACATAAGTCTGCCGTCGCTTGCTCCGAGCGTTCTCGCACTGAGAACGTATTCCTGATTCTTAAAGCGATAGAACTGCATACGTGTTCTCGCCGCCATACCGAGCCAGCCGGTCAAGACGAACGCAAAGACCATTGACCACACAGGTCCGACCTTGTTTGCCAAATGTAGCTGGAACAGCGACATAACGACCATTGACGGCATACCGCCGAGGACGTCGGAAATTCTCTCCATGATAAGGTCGGCAGCACCGCCGTAGAATCCCTCGATCGCACCGTAGATAGCGCCGATGAAGAGGTTAACTGCGGAAATGCAGACTGCAAGCACAAGTGAGAAGCGAGCACCGGCTGCAAGACGGGTAAGGATATCCTGTCCCTTCTCGTTCGTTCCGAAGAGGAACGAGGGCTC
>CAZONA010000087.1:0-4464 GCA_964581025.1 uncultured Lachnospiraceae bacterium | reverse complement strand
CTAAAATATGCATGCTTCTCTCCTTTTTCTTCTATCGGCTTTTCTTTCCGGGGCGCCTTCCTTGGTTTTCGGGGGCTCCGCGCCCCCGAACCCCTCGCAGCCTTTTGAAAAAGGCTGGCGAAAACTTTTTGGAAGGCTTTTTATATAAATTGTTCGGCTATTGCAACAGGATATGGTCTATTAAAATGAGTCTGATAGACACCTCATCCGCCGCTGTCGAACTACATTGTCATTCTGAGCGCAAACGCTGTCAAGCGTTCGCGAAGAATCTCTTTCATTCTTCCTTCACCCCGCCGAGATTCTTCACGTTGTTCAGAATGACACGGCGGGGCGACGTCAAGGCATCGCAACAAATAAACCGCACGGTCTGCCCCTCTCACCCGCTTCCGCGGGAACTCTCCCCGGTGAGAGCCTTTTTTAAAATTCATTCTCTCCTGCATCTCGGTATCGACACAGCAAGCCGCTCGGTCGACACCTCATCCACCGCTGTTTACAAAACAATCAACTTCGAATGTCGGAACTCAGGGCAATTTCTGTCTTTGCACATTATAACACATTTGATACCTCTTTGCAAGGGCTTTCCCGAAATTAAATCCGAAATGGTTATAAATTTGCAAAACACCTCCAAAGGCAACGGCATATACTGATGATGAACCTTCCAAACGGGGCTCCCGCAAAAAGCGGCACATTCCATTGTATGCTGACGCAATCCGATTGAAAAGGAGATAATCGTATATGAAACTGGATAAACGGGCAATCGACCGCCTGCTTTCACTCAATGACGCACAACTCTTGGAGGTCATTCGACGCCTGAGCCAAGAGCAGGGTCTGGATCTTTCCGCATTTTCCATGACCCCCGACAATGCCGCAAGCATCCGCGCGGCACTCGCGCTCGCAACAAGCGAAGATCTTGCACGGGCAAACGAACAGTTAAAGCAACTGCAAAGGCAGCAGCCGCCGCGCCCCCGCAAAGACCAATGACAGGCGATTTTCTGTCTCAAAAGCTGGAGCAGATTTTGGCAGACCCTGCTCTGGCGGCACTGGCGGATCCGCCCGCCGATACCGAAAAAACGGCAAAAGACCAAGCCTCTGCCGACCCTGCCGTCTCTTCCTCTTCCGCTTCGGCAGCCGCCCCGGCAGCCGCATCGGTTATCCCGTCATTTCTGTCCGACCCGAGCCTTCTGCAAAAGCTCCCGCAACTGCTGACCCTTTTAAAACCGCTCATGCAAAGCAGTGAAAAGAGCGAAAAAGGCGAAAAGAGCACCGAGGAGGAAAAGGACAACGCGATTCCCACCGCTTCGGGGCGCATTCCCCCGCCGCCCCAAAAGCCGCGCGACCGCCGAATCGCTCTTTTGCTTGCACTCAAGCCTTATCTTTCCTCGCCGCGGCGGGAAAGCATTGACACGCTGGTCACCCTCTGCAAATGGAATGATTTGCTGTCGGGACTTTTGTAAAGGAGGGACGCATGTACTACAGACCCTATTCAAAATCCGCATCTGCGGCGGAGTCGGAAATTCGCATTCCCGAAAATTACAGCGGCAACGCCTTTTCCTCGCCGCCGCCACCGCCCATTGACGCGGAAGCCTGCCCGCCGCCAATGCCGCCCGAAGAAGAAAAAGCGACTCCGCAAAGCCATTCCCCATCCGAACAGGCGCCCGGGGCTACGACCGGGGCTATGCCGGGAGCTACACCCGGTGGTACACCGGGGGCTTCCCTTTTGTCGCCTCGACTTGGCGACGCCCTTGGGCTCGGGCACGGCATCGGCTCCGAAGAACTGCTCCTTATCGGCATTATGCTGCTCATTTTGCGCAATTCGGAAGGAAGCGACGACAACATTTTACTTTTGCTCGGACTTTTACTGTTTTGCGGTTGACAGCGGCATATTTTTCTGCTATACTGAAGATACCGAAGATACCGAAGCTACCGAAGAAATGAAAAGGAAACCAAAAAGAAACGAGGAAATCATCATACCTATGCAGGAATACCGTATTACCGTCGTCCGCGGCGATTTTGATTGGGGCGCCCTTCCCAAAGCGCCGATTCAACACTACCCGTGGGGAACCGCCTACACACTGCCCGCCTACGCGCAGCTGGCACTGCGCGAAAATCTCTGTCTGCTTTTGCACGCCGAATGTCGGGAAGCCGATCCGCGTGCCGTATTTCATCATTACAACGACCCTGTCTATACCGATTCCTGTCTGGAATTTTTCGCCGCATTTGATGCCGACGACGACCGATACATCAATATGGAGATGAATGCCAACGGCGCATTGCTTTGCTGTATCGGGCAAGGGAGAGAAAACCGCATTCCGCTGACCGCGGTATCCGACGGACAGCTTCCGCAGGTCCGTGCTACGCGCGCCGCCGCCTTTTGGGCTGTGGATGCGGAAATTCCTCTGTCTCTGCTCTCCCGTGTCTACGGCATATCGCAAGATGCTTTTCGGGAGGGGTACACCTTCCGCGGCAATTTTTACAAATGCGGCGACCGCACCGACTGCCCGCATTACGGCTGTTGGAATCCCGTCCAAACCGAAACGCCCGATTTTCACCGTCCCGCTTATTTCGGCAGACTGCGCATCGGAGGGAAGGCATGAAGCTGCTTGCATCCGATTATGACGGCACCCTCAATCAATACGGCATGACCGATTCTCTGCGCGCCGCCCTGCAAGCCTGGAAAGACGCGGGCAATTTGTTCGGCGTGGTCAGCGGTCGCTGTCCGCCCGGTCTGGTCGGCGTTTTGGCAGAGCAGGGCATCCGGACCGATTTTCTAATTGCGGGAAACGGCACCTTTTTGCTGAATCAAAAAGGGGAAGCGATCTACACGCTTCCGCTCCCCGATGACCATGCAGACAAGCTCCTGGATTTGATTTTGCCGCAAAATCCGGTCTCGGTGGTGATTAGCAACCATGAGGTGATCTGTTCCCTGTCCGCCGACACCTACTTGCGCGCCCCCGATGGCTTGCATTTTGCCGGCAAGTGCTTTCCCGTTGTGCATCAAATTACCCCCTGCTTTGCGACAACCGAAGAGACCGAACGCGTTTGCGCCATGGTCAATGCCGCTCTCGGCGACCGCGTGCATGCCATGATGCCCACGCCTTTCACCTTTGATGCCGTGTGTGTTGAGGCAAGCAAGTCGCAGGGTCTGCACCGATTGCTCTCCCTGCTTCCCTGCCGCCCCTCTGCCGTTTATACAATCGGCGACAGTGAAAATGACCTGGATATGCTCACCGACCCCGCCTTTGTCGGTGTTGCCATGGAAAATGCCATGCCCTCCGTGCGCCGCGCCGTTTCGCATACCGCGCATTCGGTCGACGCACTCATCCGCGCGCTCCTTACTATATAAAATTCTTTTTTCGGGGCTCCCCCTTCTTTCCGGGGGCGGCTCCCGAAGGGAGTGTCTCGCCCCCCCGGACCCCGCGCCGCCTTTAGAAAAGGCGGGCGAAACTTTTTGGAAGGGTTCTTATACGAACCGTTCGGTTACTGCGACAGGATGTGCTCTCTTAAAATTGTTGTGGGGACCCCTGCCCCACAGCGGTCTGCAAAATGTAGGGCACGACCCGCGTGTCGTGCCGATTACGTTAATACCATTCGGCAAAAACAAACAAAATTGATTGCTGTTAACACAAACTAATGAAGCCTCCCTTGTGTAAAGGGAGGTGGCACGCTTTGCGTGACGGAGGGATTGCCGCGTATCAAACAATTGTGTCATTCTGAGCGTAAACGCTGTCAAGCGTTCGCGAAGAATCTCTTTCATTCCACCCCCGCCGAGATTCTTCACGTTGCTTGGAATGACACGGCGGGGGTATCGCAACGGACAAACCGCGCTGTCTGCCCCTCTCACCCGCTTTCGCGGGAGCTCTCCCCGGGGAAACACTGATTTAATGAGGTGGTATAGATTCGGTACAGATTTTTTTGCCTGCAATTGCGAAAAACGCAAGATGTACTGGAGGTACTTCGCGTTTTTCGGCAAGAAGCAGGAGGGAAAAGATGTGCCGAAGATGTGCCGCCGAATAAATCAGCGGTTCCCCGGTGAGAGCCTTTTTTAAAATTCATTCTCTCGTGCGTCTTGATGTCGGTACAGCAAACCAAACGGTCGACAAGCCAATCAAAAAGCGGACCGTCGAGGACGCCGGTCCCTACAGATGCAACCGGCACGACACGCGGGTCGTGCCCTACATCCTGCCGACCGCTGTGGGGCAGGGGTCCCCACTACAATTTTAAGAGTCCATATCCTGTCGTAGTAGCCAAACAATTTATATAAAGAGCCTTTCAAAAAGTTTTCGCCAGCCTTTTTTAAAAGGCTGCGAGGGGGTCCGGGGGCGAGGAGCCCCCGAAAACAAAGGGAAGCGTTTCGCGAAAAAAAGGCTGCGAGGGGTCCGGGGGGCGAGGAGCCCCCGGGAAAGAAAGGACACCCTTTTATAAATCCCGCCCTGCCAGCCGTTTTGCCATTTGCGCGACCGCAAG
>CAZONA010000086.1:0-4715 GCA_964581025.1 uncultured Lachnospiraceae bacterium | reverse complement strand
GCGGCTCGGAAGGTAGTATTCACGAGCCGATAGCATGAGTCGCCGAGCTTAAAGGTAGTATTTCCGAGGACGGAGAGGCGGACGTAGTCGTTTTGGATGATACAGGGGCAATTTTCCGCTTCGCTCTCGGCGCACGGCACGAATTCAAGCTCGGAGAGGTCGATCTCGTACCCCTCGGCGAGCTTATAGCCGTCGGCGGAGCTATCGTACTGCATCGGGTATGCTACGCTTTTGCCGGCGATGAATGAATACGACACGCTGACGCCCTCTCCCTCGGTGATCTTGGGGAGATTATCGGTTTTATAGTAAACGTAGGAATTATTATTTTCAAGGAGGTAGCAGTCGTTTTTGAAAGCGACGCTATGCACTTCTCCGTTCGCAAGCGTAAATTCGAACGCAAGCTCCCGTCCGCCGTCTACCACTGCGTTTTTGGGTGCGGTGGGCATCATATTGATCTCTCGGAGCGAGGCGAGAATATTCGCTATCCTCTCCGCATTTTCCGTGCGGTACACGGTTTCGATCGAGCAGGGCTTCACTCCCTGCGGCGTGCTGACTATTTTGATTGCCGCAATGCTCTCCGCATTCGCCGTTGTGAGCCACGGCTCAAGCTCCGTGAGCTTTTTTGCGGCTGTGGGGGACGCTTCGGGTGTTTTAAGGGAAAGCGTGATATCCTCACAGGGCATCACGAACGTATAGTGCCAGAGTGCGTCCTCGCCCGAGGCGTGTCCCGGAATTTCCGTGCCGTTTACGGTGAGAATGAGGTTACTGTGGAGCTTTGCTACGCAGACGTCCACGATAACTCCAGAAACGTACCGATCTCCCGAGCCTCTTGCGACGTACTCTCCGCCCTCGGCGAAGGTGGCACTGTAATATTTCATATCCCCGATGAATTTCGAAAAATGAGTCTGACCGCAATAGACGCAGGTATAGTGCGTAACGGTGCTTGTGCCGTCCGTAGCGGGAACGATGAGCTCCTCGCCCTCGTCGTAGGTATGGTTATAATAGCAACGGTCAAGGCGACAGCTCGTGCTCGGCGTACCGATGGTGAGGGAGCAGTTGTAGGTGAATCCCGAATACGAGAGCGTGCCGCTCTGACGATTCAAGGAAATGCATATAGGATCTATGAGATCATCGTCCTCCGTAAGCTCCTCGACACGGGAGAATGCGAGCTTGACGGATTCACAGCTCGGGACAAAGCCGTCTCCGATCGGAGCGTAAACGGATTCTGTCGGTATGATCATCAGATAATTTTGCTTGACATATTTCGATAAATTGAAAACGTCGTCCCTCTCACGCAGATATTTCACTATCTGTCCGAGGTAGGCGATATATTCGTCGTCGGAAAGGTTGAGATAGAGCGTTTTGTCCTTGCGGAGCACGGAGCTCTCGAGATTCGGGATCGGGAGCATATCGAGGTCGTTCTCCGCAAGATATTCATCCGCAAAAAACTCTCCGCTTGCGTCGTCGTTTTTAAGTGAGATTAGCGAGCAGGAGCAGAGTGCGATTATTTGAACGAATATCAGGGCAAAAAGCGCAGTTTTTTTCATTGGTACATACCTCCGTCGGACGACACATTCTTCATATTTATTATAGCATTTTATCTCGGCTTGTCAAGGGCAAAAAGCGTGAAATCGTGCTTTTTCCTCCTGCTTTTTTCGGTGCCTTTCGGTATTTGAAATTCATAAACGGGACTGTTTCGGCATAGAATCTACAAAAAAGAAAATTCGCCGCGGCTCTTTTTTTGCCGTGTGCGAGAAACGGAGGAGCATTGTGAAAGAAAAGCAGATCGAGGCAGGGTATTTTCCGCAGATGCCAATATGCGACGAGGAGGGTGTGAGCGAGGTCGTATCGGAGCTGTCCCTTCCCGATTATCAGCCCGAAATACGCAGAATAGTCGATGTGCGTGCGAGGACACTTCCCTCGGGAGAATACGTCGGCTCGGGCAGCATGGAGCTGAGGGGTGAGCTTGCGTTCAACGTACTTTACGTCGGTGCGGACGGGGCTTTATACTCCGCCGTGCTCGGCGACGTTTATTCATTCGGTGCGGAGCTGAAATTCAGTGCGGAATCCGCAGGGAGAGACGATCTTACGGTCGTTCATTTTTGCGAATGCGAGGGCGTTTCGGCACGTGCCCTCGGTCCGAGAAGGCTGACCTTCCGCACCCGTCTGTCCCACAGGGTGCTCGCTCTCGCTCCGGCGTATTACGCACCGACCGTTCAGGGAATCGGGGCGTCCTCGGAGCTCGAGAGGCGGCTGTGCACCGTTCGCACGTCTTGCGTGGGAAGCTCCAGCTCGGATATTATCACGCTTACGGAGCATATTCCGACGGACTCCGGTACGGACGCTCTGAGGCTGATCGATTCACGTGCCGAGGCACTTATTTCGGAATGCACGGCACTCGGGGACGGAATCGCCGTAAGGGGTGAGCTGATGCTCACGGTGCTGTACTGCAACGACGAGGAGAGCGAGCGTCCGCTCACGCTTTCAAGGCGAATTCCGCTGAAGGCGGAGATACCCTACGCCTGCCCCGCAGGCTCTGCGGAATATTCCGCATGGGCTCGAATATACGAAATAAGGCTCGGCACGGACGGGGACGGGATCTCGGTCGAGGCGGATATTGCCGTTGACGTTGCCGTGCAGGAGAGCGTTCCAGTAAGCTATGCGTGTGATGCGTATTCCGTGGGTGCTCGCTCCGAGGTTGCTCTGCGGAATATTTCGGTGATGACTCCAGTGCTCTGCACGAACGGAAATCTGACACAGAACGAATCGGTCGCAAATTCGGAGCTCGGGATACCGACGGACGCACAGATCACGGACGTGAGCGCAAGGGTGGCGGTCGATTCTGCGGAGCTTGTCGGCGAGCGGCTCGCCGTGAACGGAAGCTGCGTTTATCACGTGATCTATTTTTCCGACGGCGAGTGGGGCGTGTGCGATTGCAATATCCCTTTCCGTTACCTTTGCGACTGCCGTGATGCCGTGAGCGGTGGGGAGCTTCGGTATTTTATAAGCTCCGAGACGATCTCTCCGAGGGCAAGAACGGACGGCGAGAGGACGCTTTTCGACTGCGAGCTGGCGTTCTCAGTATTCGTGCAATCGTATTCGGATATTGAAATTGCGGACACGGTCGCCGTCGGCGAGCCGATAGAGCGGTCGGTCGGCGAGACGGTGCTGTACTACCCCTCGAGCGATGAGAGCCTTTGGGACGTCGGGAAGCGTTACGGCGTGCCCGAGGGAGAGCTCAGGTCGAGAAATTCCATTCCCGACGGCGAGGACGTCGGTGGGCGAAAATTTTTGATAATTTGACGCAAAAAACGGCACGCAACCGTGCCGTTTTTTCAGTTTTTCTCGGTAGCGGTATCGCAGGAATTGCGGTAGACCACGTATCTCGTGAAAAGATATTCGAGAATGAAATTCGATATCATATTGATCGCCTCGACCAGATACTCGTTGAGTCCCGCATCGGTCGCCCATTTCGTAAAAAGCGTGGACGTCGGCGTAAAAACAAGGTAGAAAAGTGCCACGAGCAGCATCGAGCGAGTCAGGTTGTTTGATGATTTGAAGGTGTACCTGCGGTTGATCGTAAAGTTCCAGACCACCGAAAGCACGAGCGAGATAAGGTGGGATATCTCGGGCTCGGGTATCCCGATAACTTCATTGAGAAGCGTGAAGGAGAGGACCTGAATTATCCCTGCGCTTATTGATATTAATGTGAATTTGAGTGCACGAAGCAGCTCGCGTCCGTCCTTTACCATAACCGACCGTTACTCCTTCACGTCCTCAAGATAGTAGATAACGATGTAATTCGCCGTCTCGTTATAGGTCGAACGAGCCGAGCCCTCGTGTAATTCGTGCAGCTCTTCATAGGTGCCGTCGGCGTTGATCCTGACAGCGTAGATGGCGGTCTCCTCGTTAACGGAATAGGTGTAATCCTCCGAATAAACGATCTCCCAGCCGTCCTCCTCGGTCCTTGCGACCGTGGCGTCGTAAAGCCCCGTTGCCTCACCCGAGCGAACGATCCCGATTATCTCGTCCATGCTCGTCTGCTCATGCTCCTCCGTGCCGAAATTATACGTGATGTCCCTGAATGTGAAGGTCAGCTTGTCGCCGTCAAGCAGATTCATCGAATCGCCATCGAGCTCCTCGCCGTTCGTAAACACAATGTGGAAGGTGGTGTAATTGCCCACGTTCTCTGCCGTGTACGTGCCGAAAAGACGCTCGCCCTCGTTGGTCGAAAATTCCACCGAGCCGTCCTCGGAAAAGCGAATGTAGGTGTTTTCAAAATCCGCCGAAACGAACGGGAACGGCACGGAAGCGGTCGCAAAACCGATCTTGCGGTGCACTCCGCCGACGAATTCGTAATTTACTATGTAGCTCTGCAGCTTCCAATCCACGCTCGACGGCTCGCAATGACAGCCGGCAAGGCAGGCGAGCGAGGCGAGCATTAAAATAATTGCTAAAATCAGACTTGTTTTTTTCATGCGTTTTCTCCCGAAAAAAGATATCACAGCTATGATAACATACTTTTTCGGAAATTGCAATATTTTTGCGAGAAAAAGTAATTTGTAAAAAAACAATAAATTTTGAAAAACCTATTGACAAACGGAGAAAAATCATATATAATGTTTAGGCGTTGACGAAATGGAAGCGGCAGTCAGCGAGTGTACGGAGAAGTACTCAAGAGGCCGAAGAGGCGCCCCTGCTAAGGGTGTAGGCCG
>CAZONA010000085.1:0-4770 GCA_964581025.1 uncultured Lachnospiraceae bacterium | reverse complement strand
GGCTCTCTCTCTTATCATCTGCTCCATTCTGTCTCCGCCCCATTCGGGAAGCCACGTTACTCCCTTGCAGGCTGCGACGGCGGCGTCCTTAAAGGCGTCGACGGAGCAGAACCACTGGGGCGTTGCACGGAAGATGATGGGGTTCTTACATCTCCAGCAGTGAGGATACTCATGCTCAAATTCCTTCGATGCGAAGAGTGCTCCGCTCTCTTTCATATCGGCAAGTATTGCCTCATTGGACTCCTCGTAATAGAGTCCTGCGAATTTACCTGCGTCGGCAGTCTGATATCCCCTGTCGTCGACGGGAACGATGATATCTATTCCGTATCTTACGCAGGTTCTGTAGTCGTCAGCACCAAATCCGGGAGCGGTATGAACGCATCCCGTTCCGCTATCCATGGTAACGTAGTCCGCATTAACGACGATGCTGTCTCTGTCAAGGAAGGGATGTCTTGCCTTCATAAGCTCGAATTCTCTTCCGGGCATCGTTGCGAGGATCTCGTAGCTTTCGACTCCGCCCTCGCTCATCGTTTTCTCGAGAAGTGCCTCTGCGACGATATAGCATTCGCCGTTATTTGCACGCACGACGACGTAGGGCTCGTCGGGATTAAGTGCTATTGCAAGGTTACCGGGGAGAGTCCACGTCGTGGTCGTCCAGATGATGAAATAGGTATTTTCCGTATCGCAGACGCCGGAAAGCTTGCCGAGGTCGTCCTCGACTCTGAACTTTACGTAAATGGAGGTACACTTATCGGTCTTATATTCGATCTCCGCCTCCGCAAGAGCCGTTTCGTCCTTCGGACACCAATAAACGGGCTTCAGTCCCTTATAGATATAGCCCTTCTTGAACATCTCGCCGAAAACGAGAACTTCCCTTGCCTCGAACTCGGGGTTCATCGTAAGGTAGGGGTGATCCCAATCGGCGCAGACGCCGAGTCTCTTGAACTGCTCTCTTTGGATATCGACGAAATCCTGCGCAAATGCGTGGCACTGACGGCGGAAGTCGGATATGCTCATTTTCTTTCTGTCAATCTTGTTTTTCTTGATTATCGCCGACTCGATAGGCATACCGTGGTTATCCCAGCCGGGCGTATAGGGCACTCTGTACCCCTCCATTGCCTTGGACTTATTGATAAAGTCCTTGAGTATCTTATTGAGCGCAGTACCCATGTGGATATTGCCGTTGGAAAAGGGAGGTCCGTCGTGAAGCACGAAGGTCGGCTTTCCTGCCGCTCTCTCCTGCATTTTCGAATAGAGGTCGATGCTCTTCCAATAATCGAGCATAAGCGGCTCTCTCGTGGGGAGATTTGCTCTCATTTCAAATTTCGTGCTCGGAAGATTGAGCGTGCTCGTATAATCCTTTGCCATAAAATTTTTCTCCTTCTTATATTTTCAAAAAATAATTATCTATTTTACGCACCGAAAAGTAAAAAACGTCCCACAGGCGTATGCCTATGAGACGGAAATACCGCGGTACCACTCATTTTGCGCCCAAGAGGACGCCTCTTTTACTCCTTTAACGCAGGATTACGGACCGCTTAAGGTTACAGTCGGCGGTCGGGCTCAAAAGTGATCTGCATTCCGCAGGAAGTATGCGCTCGCACCTTACGCGCACTCTCTTTGACTCCCGGGGCGGACGCCGTCTTTATCAACGCCAATATCAAATATACCACAAAAAGCTTTTTTTGTCAATGATTTTATATATATTTATCCGCAAAAAGCCTAAGTCTGCCCTTTTTCGTGGCTGTGGAGAGGCTTCGGACGACGAATTTGCCGTATCCTCTGACGGATATGATGTCTCCGCAGCGAACGGGCGTATCGTTTTTCTGCGCCGTTTCGTAATTCAGCTCGACAAGACCTGCGGACACCGTTCCCTGCGCTTTCTCCCTCGAAAGCGAGCAGAGCGACGCCACGACGCAGTCGAGGCGTTCGGATGCGACCGTATCGGTCAGGGGGCTGAATTTTTGTGCGGAGGGCATATTGACGTCAAGCGTCGTTTCCTTCACTCTTACCCTATCCGCTCCGACGGTCGTCAGCTCGGAAAGCATCAGCCGTGCCGCCTCGGGTGTGCACACGAGGACGGCGGACGTATCACCAATGACGTAGATATCCCCTATCGCATCCCTCTCTATTCCGAGGGAGAGGACGCTGCCCATATAGTCCCTATGCGAGAGCGTGCGAAATCCGCTCCCCTCTATCGCAAGGGCGCACATGGCGTTTGCGATATCCTCGGAGAGCATTTGGATCAACGCTTCTCTGCCGCAGCTTACGTCTATATAGTCGGGCAAAAGAAAGATCTGCTTTCTCTGAGCTTCGAAATATCCCCCGAAAAAGCAGATCCCCTCTCTGTTTCCCTTTGCTTCAAAATATAATTCCGCACATCTCTGCTCTCTCGGCGTCAAAAACGCCGAATGCGCAACGACTCCGCCGCATGCACGGCGTTCGAGGTCGTCGAGCCTTGCCAGAAAGAGCCTTTGCTCCTTCGGCTGTGCGGTGTTCGGATCGGGCATCGGGATCAGTCCTCGATCTCCTCGCCCTCGGACTCTGCGGGGCTCTCGTTCTCGTCCACGTTATCGAAATCGGACACGCCGACGTTTCTGGGGGTGAATACGAGTGTCGTCTTCGTAACGCTCTTCATATCTCCGCCGAGAACATGGATAGCACCCATAAGGAAATCTATAAGGCGGATCGCACCGGAGCGATCAAGTGCCTCGATATTGAGCACTACCGTGCTTCCCGCTGCGAGATGGTCTGCGATAACGGGACCGTCTGCGTAGCTCTTGGGCTTGACCACCTTAAGAGAAACGGGAGCGGAGCTTGCGTTAAAGGAAACGCCGTCGTTCTTCTTGCCGTAGGGGGTAACGTCCTCGTCGCCTTCCTCGTCGTCGCCGTAGATATCGTCCTCGTCGCGATAGTACTTATCGTAATCGTTACCGTCTTTTTTGCTCATACCTAAAATGGAGGATAAATTTTTCATTTCAAATTCCAACTTTCTTTTTATTTTTTGCTAATGCACGGCACATACGCCGCACAGAGATGGTCTTATATATATTATCGTATTTTTTTATCAAAATGTCAAGCATTTATTCATAACTTTCGAAAAAAATATTTCAAATAAACGCTTTTTTGACCTCTTCGGCACTCAAATTCACGAAAAAGTGCTCCGTCGGGGCTGTTTTTTGATGATTTTTCGCTATCCGCTCCGCTCTGCGAGGAATTTTTCGACGAGCCTGCTCGCTTCAAGTGCGATGTCCTCGGCGCTCTTCCCGTCCGCATCTATCCAGACGACGTCGCCGTGGGACGAAAACCAAGTCATCTGCCTTTTCGCATATCTTCTCGTTGCGCACTTGAGGGCTTCGCTCGCAGCGTCGAGCGTTTGCTCACCTCGGATGCAGGGTATCAGCTCCTTATATCCGATCGCCTGTGCGGCGGTCGAATTTTTTTCAAAAACGCCCGATTCAAGCAAGGCTCTCGTTTCCTCGAGCAGTCCCGCTTCGAGCATCAGATCGACTCGGCGGTCGATGCGCTCGTAGAGCTTGCTCCGATCAACAAAGCGTATTCCTATCTGCAAGGCGTCGTAGCGATCCTCGCTTTTTCGGCTCTCCCTGTCAAGCTCGGTTTTGGTACGCCCCGAGGTCCTGTATATTTCAAGCGCACGTATGACACGCTTGAGGTTGTTCGGGTGTATCTGCTCCGCCGCCTCGGGATCTATCTCGAAGAGTAAGTCGTGCACCGCTTCATTGCCGCATTTAATTGCGAGCCCCTCCATCTCCGCTCTGAATTTTTCGTCGACGGACGTGCTCTCAAACTCCGCTCCGGAGAGAAACCTGTCAAGGTACAGTCCCGTTCCGCCGCAGAGGATCGGCAGGCGATGCCTTTTTAATATATCACGCACCGCACCCTCGGCAAGAGGGATATAATCCGCACAGGAAAAGGGCTCTGTCGGCTCGACGACGTCGAAAAGACGGTGCGGAACGGCACTCATCTCCTCCGCCGTCGGCTTCGCCGTGCCGACGTCCATTTCCTTGTATATCTGCATCGAGTCGCAACAAACGATCTCGCCGCCGTACCTTTCGGCTATCGCTATCGCAAGTGCGCTCTTTCCGCTTGCGGTAGGTCCGACCACCGCCAAAATCTTGTCCTTTATCTCCGCTCACCTCCGTCCGATACGCCCTTGCGTACAGTATACCATAAATTCAAGCTTTTTTCAAGTACCGATAACGGATTTGTAAAAGATTTGAGGTATATTTTTATATGAACCAGACATCATTAAAAATGTGAATTGCGATGAATTTCCAAAAGAGGAAATATATTGTAAAATATATTCGGAGGTGAACTACGATGCATGAATATTCACGCTCATTGGGCGATGCTATAAAACGGGCAAGAGGCAGCACCGGACTTACGCAAAAGCAGGTGGCTGAGCTTGCCGACATAGACGGAAGAACCGTACTTAACATTGAAAATTACAAGGGCAATCCAAAGCTCGAGGTACTGTATCCGCTTATACGAGGACTCGGTATAGATCCTCGAGACGTGTTCTATCCGGAGATCCGCAGGGACTCCCCTGCTCTGCGTCAGCTCAGACTGCTCGTCGAGTCGTGCAGTGAGGAAGAGGCGGCAGCAATCATTCCGATCCTGCAATCCGTCCTCTCCGCCCTCAAGGACAAAGAGCTTACAGCAGGCAAATAAACAATCCATCGACGCAAAGATGAATCCCCTTAAAGTAGACGCTTGAATTTCAAGACTACGATAAGGGGATTATTTTAT
>CAZONA010000084.1:0-4814 GCA_964581025.1 uncultured Lachnospiraceae bacterium | reverse complement strand
GTACTAACTTGCCCTGAATTGCATATTGCAAAATCGACTTGCGCAACAAATCAGGAAGTTCATTATTAAGTTTTCTTTCCTTGATTTCTAAAA
The DNA here is from genome assembly GCA_964581025.1 of uncultured Lachnospiraceae bacterium. Classification (GTDB taxonomy): domain Bacteria; phylum Bacillota; class Clostridia; order Oscillospirales; family CAG-272; genus RGIG4608. The sequence goes on along the minus strand of CAZONA010000084.1, from coordinate 4,721 downwards.
CTTTATATTCATCTACAAATATAAGTATATTTTTTAATTTTTCTATAATACGCTGTTGTTCGTTAATTGGAGGAATAGGTATAATATGCCCATGTATCATTGAAATAGTTACCTGAGGAATTGCACCGCCAGTATAGGTAAATAGTTCTGATTTATATGCTTTGTAGAAACTAACAATCCAATCCGAAAGTTTTTTATCAAATAATTTATGATAAATTGTCGTTTGTGTGCATGATGCAGACGGCATTGTTATTTGAGTGACAAACCCAATAGAGTTGCCACGTGCAGGAATAACAATATCACCCATTTTTAAGCCTACGGAATTCTTATGAGATTCAATATATCCTAAAGGCTTATCCTCAATAGTTGCACTAAAAACAGGTATGCCTGCGGATAACATATCTTTTGTTAAAATTGTTTGTCCCATTCCAAAGGCACCAAGTTCATCAAGTCTACACCAAGTCCAGTTTTCAGGTATTTCAAATGGTATTTCGTTATCTATGCAAGTGATTTTTTCACCGACCTTCTCATAATAGGAATTATCGTCACCCCTATAGATGACAGAATCAACGAACTTACCTTTTATCTTCCCTTCTTGGATAAGTTTCTTGCGTTCTTCTTTTATTCTTTCCAATAAAGCAGATGCTGGCTCATCATTAGGATCTTGATCTACAAGTTTCCCCTGCACCGCCATCTGCAATATTGATTTTCTTAATTCGTCTGCAGTCATTATTTCGTCTCCAACAATTCCATAATTTTTGACAATACGGATTTGATATTCTCATCAAGCGTTGCCTTTTGGTCAAAATAGTTTTTAATCAAAACATCAGGCTCTAACACTTCTTCGACTGTGTGAGGATATCCGCACAAATCCAAGTTATAACTGCCTTCGATAATCTCTTTCTTTGTGAATTTCTTTGATTTGTAATTGCCGTCTTCATCTTGCATTTCAACCCTATTATCCCACCATTCACGAACAGGATTAAAGTGTTTCAATTCAATAGGCTTTGTCTTTGAAAATGCCTTCATTCCTTCAGGCATATCCATTCTATAGAACCACACATCTCTCGTTCCGTCTTGGTCTTTATCAAAGAACAAAACATTCGTTGCAATCGAAGTATATGGTGCAAACACACTCTTAGGCAATCTCAAAACAGTGTGCAAATTAAACTCCCTTAATAACTTCTCTTTAAGGTTTTTCTTTGCACCTTCTGTCCCAAACAAGAAACCATCAGGCAATACTACACCGCATCTACCGTTTTGTTTCAATCTATACATGATAACTGCCATGAACAAATCAGCTGTTTCCGATGCTCTATATTCTACTGGAAAGTTGCTTTGAACAATCGCATCTTCAGCGCCACCATAAGGAGGATTCATTACGATAACATCAAACAAATCGCTTTCTTTATAATCGTTTACATTCTTCGTAAGCGAGTTACCATAAACAATTCTCGGTTCTTCAACATCATGAAGAATTAAATTCGTCAAGCACAAAGAATACGGGAACGACTTTTTCTCAATTCCGTACAAAGCATTTCTACATAATTCTTGGTCTTCAGGTGTATGAACGTTGCTTTCCATATGCTTTAATGCACTAACAAGGAAACCACCTGTACCGCAAGCAAAATCCGCTACCGATTCGCCAAGACGAGGGTCAACCTTCTCTATTATAAAATCAGTCAATGCTCTTGGAGTATAGAACTCACCACCATCTCTCTTCGATTCCTGCAAATCCTTTAACATCGACTCGTACATATCACCAAACTCGTGAGCCTCAGTATAGTTCGTAAAGTCAATTTCATTTAAAGCATTTATCATTTGACGAAGTTTTACACCATTCTTCATAAGATTGGATGCGTCTTCAAATATTTGCTTAACAATCAAATGCTTTTTAGGAGTATTTTCGTCAACTTCGAGTTTTTTCAAAGTGCCGAAAAGTTCATCGTTAACGAACTTGATTAATTCATCACCTGTTAACGCTTTACCATCGTTATTATCGACTGCCCAATTACGCCACTTTAATTCATCAGGAATAATTGATTGATAGTTGTCATCAAGTATCTCCCACTCTTCCTCTTTAGCATCGTATATTTTAAGGAATATCATCCAAATCATTTGTTTCAAATACTGGACTGTTCCTGCAAGGTCATCCCCTCTCATTATTTTTTCTAATCTCTTAATTAGCGTTTCAATAGACATAATTTTTTACTCCTACTCTTCCTCGTAAAGTTTCTTGATAAGTTTACCAATGAAATCCATATATTTTGCTTTACCACCCATTTTCTTAATTGTTGGTATAAATCCACCAAACCCGTTAAAGTCAGGCACAGCCAACACTCTCAAGTCTTGAATAGAAATAACATCGTTATTTTCATATATTCCTAATATGGTGTCTGCAATTTGCTTTTGAATATCGTTTAACGAATCGTATAGTTTATCGTCCTTAACATACGAAACTCTTTCTGATTTCAATCTCGCCTCTTTATCGAATCCCACCATCAAGATAATGTCGAATACATCGACGTCTTGACCGATTCCCTCTTTGAAACGATTAAAATCAACGCCCTTTTCTTCAAAGGTGCTAATGATTGCATTACGGTCTTCTTCTAACCATGCTTTTCTAAAATCTTCAGCCGAACTGTATTGCTCGTTTATTAGTTTCTTAAAGTTATCGGAATGGTTTGCAATGAGTTTACCATTCTCGCCGTATATCAACTCCAACTCACTTATAATCTTTGCATCGACATCGTTAACTCTATACTTTATAGTGTCTTCCTCATCAATTATATCGTCATCATCGTCAGGTTTATCTTCAAACGGTTTTGCAGGTATAGGTTTCTCTGCATCGCCATCATAAACCGAACTTGCAGGTCCGTCAAACTCAGGGTCGCTGAACAACAATGTCGCTTTTCTAAAGTCCATAATCGTAAAGTATCGCTTGTCCTTATCCCATACAAGTCTTGTACCACGACCTACAATTTGCTTAAATTTGGTCATCGAATTAATAACGCTGTCCAAAACAATGACTTTAACCATTTTAGTATCAACACCAGTCGACAATAATTCCGACGTCGTTACAATTGTCGGATACTTGGTGTTGTTATTGATAAAGTTCTCTAACTGTTGCTTGCCAAGTGTATCCGAGCCAGTGATTCGCATTACATACTTGTCGTTTATTGCAACCAAGTCTTTATTCTCATTTATCAATGCTTGACGCATACGCAAAGCATGGTCTTCGTCAACACAGAAAACAATCGTCTTTGCATACCTGTCATTTTGCTTTAGGAACTCCGTAATTCTCTTTGCTACCGTTTCCGTTCTTTTATCGATGATTAATTTTCTATCAAAGTCCTTTGATGTATAAACCTTTTGCTCGATTTCTTGACCGTAAACATCGACCTTGCCTTGTTCGGGGATATATCCCTCAAGGTCTTTGTCTATACCAAACCTTAAAACTCTGTAAGGAGCAAGGAAACCGTCATCAATGCCCTGTTTCAAAGAATATGTATAAACAGCCTCACCGAAATAATGACTATTAGAAACATCTTCAGTTTCTTTCGGTGTTGCTGTCATACCGATATGAATTGCACTCTTGAAATAATCAAGAATTTTACGCCAACGAGAGTTTTCTTTTGCAGAACCTCTGTGACACTCGTCAACTATAACCAAATCAAAGAAATCGGGAGTGAATTGACGGAATACCTCCATTTCATCATCACCGCTTAATTGATGATATAGCGACATAAAAATATCATAAGCACTATCAAGGTGACCTTTTTGAACTTTCGTCAAAATGCCCTTGTCCTTAAAAGGAGCAAAATCTTGATTTATGGTTTGGTCGATTAAAATATTTCTATCTGCTAAATATAGTATCTTCTTAATGCCTGTCGATTTATTTGCAGAATATAATCTATGTATAATTTGGAATGCAGTACAAGTTTTGCCTGTTCCTGTTGCCATTACAAGCAATAATCTCTTTTGACCTTTAGCAACCGCCTCAACCATTCTATTGATTGCAATTCTTTGATAATATCTAGGTCTATACATTCCTTCACGATAATAATAAGGCTCTTTAATTACCTTTTCTACCGTTTCGCTTATTTCGTTATCCGACTTAAAAAGATCCCACAACTCTGTTGCGGTTGGAAATGCATCAATGCTTAAATCTTTCTCTTCGCCTGATTTCATGTTATGCATCACAAAACCTGTTCCATTACTTGCAAAGGCAAACGGAACATCAAGGATACGGGCGTAATCTATTGCCTGCTGAATACCATCGGCAACCGAGTGATTCATATCCTTTGCCTCAACGATTGCAATAGGATAATTATTGTGATGATATAGCAAATAATCGGCGGACTTCTTTACACCTCTTTTAGCGGTTTTACCTTTGATGATAACCTTACCATCAGTAAAAGGAATGTTCTCACGCATAGAAAACTCCATACGCATTTGCTGTTTAGTCCAGCCACTTTTCTCCAACGCAGGCGTAATAAATTGATTCTTTACATCCTCTTCAGATAAGCTCTTATCGATAATCATTAGGCGTTCCTCCAATGCGAACTTCCAGATAACCAAAATTACAGGAATTTACACACAATCATTATAACATAAAAATTATTTTTTTTCACCTGAAATCCCATATTTTTTGAAATTAATATAAAATAAAAATCCACCAGTAGACCTGGTGGTTTTTCATATAACGGGTAAAACCCTAT
>CAZONA010000083.1:0-4935 GCA_964581025.1 uncultured Lachnospiraceae bacterium | reverse complement strand
CCCTGCACCATGCAAAGAAACTCCCAGCCGTAGCGTTCGTAAAATCCCGTATGGTCGGTGAGCAGGTAGACGGGCGAAATGCCGTGGCTTCGCAGATCCTCCACCGCCATATCGAGCAGTCGCCCTGCGATTCCCATACGGCGATGGCTCTCTTCGGTATAGACTGCGCAGACGTTCGGCGTAAGATCCGGTCTGTCGTGAAAATCGTTCTCGATCACGCCGAGTCCGCCGACGATCTTATCCTTATCCATACAGAGATACCAGCCGTATTCGGTCTCTCCGCTCAAATAATCGTTCATACATTCAAGGTATGCTTCACGGGGCACGCCCCATTTTTCGTGAAACCACTCGGCGCTTTGCTCCTTTAATTCCGGGTGCTGTCTTAGTGTGATATACGTAAGGCTTGTCATATTTTCTCCTTATTATTGCTTTGCCTTAGGCTTAACGGTCTGAAAAAGCAACGAGAGCGAGCTGCATGCGAGAGCGGCAATCAGCGTCCAATCATTCCCGTATCCGAAGATAGAAAGGCAGAGGAAGATGATTGCCGAGGCACTAAGGCAAATGCCTGCGACCATTAATATTTTTCTTATAATATCATTATTCATAATTATTATACCGTCCTTATTATCATGATTTTTAATATGTAATGATGATTACATAATGAGCATTACAAGTATACTCCCCCTCGTTTTATTTGTCAATAGGATATATAAAAAAATTTGAATTTTTACGTTAAAAAATTGAAAAGACTCTCCTGCGAGAGTCTTTTTAATTACAGCACCATAAAGAGCGTTCCTGCGCCTATGAGTATGCATCCGACAAGGGATTTCGGGGTGAATTCCTCGTGCAAAAATACGAATGCGAGCACGAGAGTTATCACGACGCTGAGCTTATCTATCGGCACGACCTTTGACGCTTCACCGATCTGAAGTGCCTTATAGTAGCAGAGCCACGATGCGCCCGTTGCGAGTCCCGAGAGAATGAGAAACCACCAGCTTCTCTTACTTATATCGCCGATGCCGCTTTGCGCATTCGTGATAAATACCATTCCCCACGCCATAACGAGCACGACCGCCGTGCGTATTGCCGTCGCAAGATTTGAATTTACGTTTTCGATTCCGACCTTCGCAAGTATCGAGGTGAGTGCGGCGAACACCGCCGACGCAAGAGCCAAAACAAGCCACATAATATCATCTCCGTTTTTCATTTTTGCACATCCGTGCAAGACCATTATACACCCATGCACGACAAAATGCAATACTATGTCTTTGTATATTATCAACATAATTCGAGCAAATATTTCGTGTATTTTGTTTTCTTCGGAAATTTTAATAAATTTTCAAAAAATCGTTGACATTGCTCTTCGTTTGTGATATTATTAACAATGTTGAAATAGGTCATAAAATTTCAAAAAAATATAATTAAAAATGGAGGCTATTTTTTATGGCAAGATTTACTCTCCCCCGCGACCTTTTCCACGGAAAGGGTGCGCTTGAAAACCTTAAGAATCTTAAGGGTAAGAAGGCTGTCATCGTCGTAGGCGGCGGTGCAATGAAGAGAAACGGTTTCCTTCAGAGAGCCGAGGATTATCTCAAAGAGGCAGGCATGGAAGTCCGTCTCATCGAAGGCGTTGAGCCCGACCCCTCCGTTACTACAGTAATGAACGGTGCACAGCTCATGCTTGAGTTTGAGCCCGACTGGATCGTTGCAATGGGCGGCGGTTCTCCCATCGACGCTGCAAAGGCTATGTGGATCAAGTACGAGTATCCCGAGACGACCTTTGAGCAGATGTGCGTAGTATTCGGTATTCCCGAGCTTCGTAAGAAGGCTAAGTTCTGCGCTATTCCCTCTACCAGCGGCACGGCTACCGAGGTTACCGCATTCTCCATCATCACAGACTACGACAAGGGTATCAAGTATCCCATCGCTGACTTCGAGATCACTCCCGACGTTGCTATCGTTGATCCCGATCTCGCAGAGACCATGCCCCAGAAGCTCGTTGCTCACACGGGTATGGACGCTATCACTCACGCTATCGAGGCTTACGTTTCCACCGCTAACTGCGACTACACCGATCCCCTTGCTATCTTCGCTATCACGATGATCCAGAGAGATCTCGTAGGCTCTTACAACGGTGATATGAGCAAGCGTGCTTCCATGCACAATGCACAGTGCCTTGCAGGTATGGCATTCTCCAATGCTCTTCTCGGTATCGTTCACTCGATGGCTCACAAGACCGGTGCTGCATTTGCAGATTACGGCGCACATATCATTCACGGTGCTGCTAACGCTATGTACCTTCCCAAGGTTATCGCCTTCAACGCAAAGAACGATGTCGCCAAGGCTCGTTACGGCGTGATCGCTGATTTCATGGGACTCGGCGGTGCTAACGATGACGAAAAGGTCGCTAACCTTATCGCATTCCTTCGCGGTATGAACGATCAGCTCAACATACCTCACTGCATCAAGAACTACGGTCCCGACAGCTATCCCTGCGAGCAGGGCTTCGTTCCCGAGGAAGTATTCCTTGAGAGACTCCCCGAGATCGCTAAGAACGCTATCGGCGACGCTTGCACAGGCTCTAACCCCCGTATTCCCACTCAGGAAGAGATGGAAAAGCTTCTTAAGTGCTGCTACTACGACACAGAGGTTGACTTCTGATAAATTCATAACACTATTCCCACTGCCTCGGCAGTGGGAATTTTTTCGTCGAAGGGTGTCGAGCGAAATTATTAATAATTTGTGAATTATTCTTGACTTTTGTGTTTCGATATGATATAATTTTTATAAACGAAACACTTTGTTCAAAGAATATTCGAATTTTGTCCACATTTGAAAAAAATTATACAAAATCTTAAAAAATTGATCAAATTTTTAGGTTTTTTTAAGGTTCATAGACTACAATACAGTTCGTAAATGGAAATTTATCTAAATTATTCATACACGCACTTTTCCCGGGAGGTATATCAATGCTCGATACAAAGGTTTTAGTCATAGACGATGATGCCGCAATATGCGAGGCTCTGAAAAATCATTTTGAAAAAGAGGGCTACGAGGTCAAGACCGTAAACGACGGCGTCTGCGGCATAGACAGCTTTAAGCTCTTTAACCCCGATATAGTTATTCTCGATGTACTCCTCCCCAAAAAGGACGGTTGGCAGGTATGCCGAGAGATCCGTGAGGTTTCAAATCAGCCTATAATCATGGTAAGCTCCAAGGCGGAGACCTTTGACAAGGTGCTCGGACTTGAGCTCGGTGCGGACGACTTTCTCTCAAAGCCCTTTGACATCAAGGAGCTTTCCGCTCGTGTCAAGGCAGTCCTTCGCCGCACACGCTCGCATTCCGTGCCCAAGACGGACAACGAGGTCATCAAGTTTGAAAATATGGAGATAAGCCTCCAGAAATACGAGCTTAAGCTCTGCGGCAAGCCCGTGGACATTCCCCCGAAGGAGCTTGAGCTGCTCTACTTCCTTGCGTACAACAGAAATCGTGTTTTCACCCGTGATCAGCTGCTTGACAAGGTTTGGGGATTTGACTATCTCGGCGACTCGCGCACGGTCGACGTTCACGTCAAGCGTCTTCGTGAAAAGCTTGAGGGCGTTTCGGACAAATGGGCTCTCAAGACCGTTTGGGGCGTCGGATATAAGTTTGATATTGTCGAATAAATTAAATTACCGCACGGTGTGCGGTAATTTTTTTAGGGATTTTTGAAAAAAGCATTGCAAAGACGGCGGAAATATGTTAATATATATAATGGATTAATATGTGAGCAAAATCGGAGGATCAAAATGATAATCGAACTTGAAGAATACAAATACAAGCTGATCGGAATGAGGCGTGATATTGCGGAGCTTCGCAATTCCCTGCGGATCGACGAGCTGACGAAAAGCGTCGGCGAGATGGAGGAAAAGACGCTCGATCCGGATTTCTGGTCAAATCAGGACAACTCGTCCAAGATACTTCAGCAGATAAAGCAGGGTAAGCGCAAGCTCGACGAATTCAATTCCCTTGCCACACGGCTTGAGGATGCGATCGCTCTTGCGGACATGGCTATTGAGGAAAACGAGGAAAGCTACGCCGAGGAGGTCGGTGCGGAGCTTGAATTTATCGAAAAAGAGGAAGAGCGTATGAGAATCGAGATATTGCTCTCGGGCGAATACGACAGGCACAATGCGATCGTGTCCTTCCACCCCGGTGCAGGCGGCACGGAGGCGCAGGATTGGGCGCAGATGCTTTACCGCATGATCACGAGGTGGGCGGAAAATCACGGATTTGCCGTCAAGCTTCTCGATTGGCTCGACGGCGACGCCGCCGGCATCAAGAGTGCGACCGTGATGATCGAGGGTGAGAACGCTTACGGCTATCTCAAAAGTGAGAACGGCGTACACCGTCTCGTTCGTGTTTCCCCGTTCGACGCAAACGGCAGAAGGCAGACATCCTTTGCTTCAATCGAGGTAATGCCCGAATTTGAGGACGACAACACCATCGAAATTCGTCCCGAGGATATAGAGGTTACGGCGCACCGTTCGAGCGGCGCAGGAGGTCAGCACATCAACAAGACCGACTCTGCGATCCGAATACTTCACAAGCCCACGGGAATCGTCGTAGGCTGTCAGACCGAGCGTTCGCAGCTTCAGAACAAGGAGACTGCGATGAAGATGCTCAAATCCAAGCTTCTTGAGATAAAGCTTCGTGAAAATCTCGAGCGTGTGGAGGATATTCAGGGAAACAAGGCAAATATCGAGTGGGGATCGCAGATACGCTCCTACGTGTTTATGCCCTACACTCTCGCCAAGGATACACGCACCGGCTACGAGAACGGCAATATTCAGGCGGTAATGGACGGCGATATCGACGGCTTCATCAACGCATATCTCAGATATATAACAAAGTAAGCGCATAAAATAACGGCAGGCTCACAGAGCCTGCCGTTTT
>CAZONA010000082.1:0-4947 GCA_964581025.1 uncultured Lachnospiraceae bacterium | reverse complement strand
CACTTTAGCGGTTCGACAGACGCTGCCGCCGCTCTCTGTGGCCTTCCCCTTACGGTGTGCCTATGCAACGTTTACATATTGGCCGCCTTCCCGCTTAGATTGTCACATCATGGATTGCCTCGAATTGCACCATTACGTTGCGCCTTCCACCGATACGGTACAGCAGCGCCCACCACGCAGTTTTCAGCGAGCATTTTCATTTCCATGTGGGGCAAAGCGATACGCGCCCACATTGTCCGGGAGCTGCCCGGAATCTGGAGGAGCCGCCCGGAGTTGCACCGGGCATCTGTCACTGGACGGCTCCATATTCCCCGACAGGCAGCAAAAGTATGTGGCTGCCTGCCGGGTTCAGGAGGAGGTTTGTCACATGAAAGTGACAATGAAGGAGATGTGGGTGGATCAGCCCCACGACTACATGATAACAGCACTTTTCCCCCTGCTGCCCCCATTTGGGGGCAAAATCAAAAAATTTTTTATTTATCCTTACAAAGCTCGTCCAAGGTTATTCCGTAATATTCTGCAATCAATTTCAATTCGCTTAATCCCGGCTCCCGCTCACCCCGCTCATACTTGCGCAATGTGTCTTTCCCCAACCCGATCAGCTCCGACGTAACACGCCTGCTAATCACCGGGCGCTTCTTCTCGCGCAATGCCTGCAATCGCTCGTGAAATTCCATGCAGTCACCTCTCTTGTGCATAATCACTGTCATACACCCCGCCGCACCCCCACTGGATCATCGAAACCTCCGTATTGTGCATATTCCGCTTTGGGGCGGTCTTCTCGTCCTGAAACGATCCACACTCGGTTGGCGATATCATGTCCCTGCGTTGTCCCTCGTAAAGCATGTAGTGGCAGGCTTTGGTACCGACATTCTTTGCAAATCCGGATATGCTCTTGTAGTACGCACACTTTTTACATCGCGGGTCAGCCGGGACAAACGGAGCTGCCTTCGGAGCGGGTGTTGTTTTCTTTTTGCTCATCTCAAATCCCCCGATCATCCCATAGTTCGTATCTGTCTTCCCACGGGATAAAGTCCTCTCCGCAGATCTTCCGCAGCGCATCGTCCACCAACCGTCTCACATGACTGGAATTCTCCGCGGCGGACAGTCCCGGCTGAATCTCCCTGATCTTCGCATTCAGCGCCTTGCAGAGCTTGTTCAAGCGCTTCTGACCAAATACATCCTTGCCCATGACCTCCGGGTCATTAAGCACAAGCGTCAGCGCGTCAAAGCACACCTGATACGACCAAACCGCTACGACCATATCGCGTTGCTTCTGTTTCTCCGCCTGCTTGACTAAGTACGGATTCCGTTTCGGCATATCCTGCCCTCCTCTACCACCTTTACGTCTACCACTCTGGTATCACCGTATCGCTCCAGATCCATAGCCAGCCGCTCTTTGACGGCTATCGACAACCCGGACGGCGCATCAACATCAATCGTGATCCTCAGCATGATCCGTCCTCCTCTCACCACGGCTGCAATAGTCATCCGGTTTTGCCCCGCACAAAGCCATCATGTCTGTACACCAGCATTGATCCGGCTTTCGATACATCGACTTGTAATGCACACAGTCCTTGCATCTCACCACGCGGATCAGGTCATCCGGTGGTGTGAACATGTTATCGGTCATTCGTCATCCTCCATCTGTTTCAACTGTTTCGCAATTCTTCTACAGTGCACCTTCGCGTATTCCAGAGAGCACGGGCGATCTCCCGGATAGGAGTGATAATACCTATACTTACTCATTTCCTCATAACACTTTGGGAAATATCGCTTCGTTGCTTCAATATCGCGCGCATCTCCATAGTGGTTACAGTCGAAACCCAGCCACCATGTTTCGGTATCGTGCTGATTGCACAGATGATCTTCGGCATAAGTCAGGCCACCGTGGCAGTCGATATTAAGTTCGTGATAACCCCTCTGATAGGCCGGGTGTGTTTGGGGCACACCAACATAGCCGCATCTGTACCCCATCGGCATAAATAGAACCACGCAGGGGAATCCCATATGTTCAAATCTTATCTCAGTTACTGGTAATACTCCCATAGTCATCCTCCTCATCCGGTTCAAAATGCTTAGCGCTTAGATACTTCCACTGCCCATCGTCCCAGATCAGAAAGTGCGGGTAGCCTTTGGACTGGACTACATGGTAGACGGTGTACCACCTGTTTTTCGCCTTGTGCCATACTCTAAACATCAGTTGCCCTCCTGAATCTCACCACCATAGACTGGAACGGTGCCGCATTTTTGCAACCACCGAATTTTAACCGCCCACGTTTGTTCATACATCCTCCCTAAAAGTCACGCCATTGCGGAGAGCAATACGTTTTGACACTCCCCGTATTTCTGCCGCACAGCTTTTTCTTTGCGTGAAGATTCTGGGGCGGGTGCGGGCTCCGCCGCAGGCGGGGTCATACACTCATCTTCACTACCCTTATCTAACCTATCCTTACCTATACTATACTGGGTTAACCGTTGGTTAATCATCGGCGATTTGTTGCATGTAAGAATTTCGCCCATCTTACACGACCTCTCCACCATTACATCTCCTCCTTCAAAAAATCCGTCCAGCTAACATACTTGTCTGGGTCTGTGGAGAGGGCATACGGGAGCTTCAGGTCGTAGGAACAGCCCCGTGCCTCCAGTGCATCGTCTACCGCCTGATAGATCAGCAATACCAACCTTTCCGGTGACTGCGTAAAAAACTCAAACCATGTCATTTTCACCAAACCCTTCAAAATATATCTGTCCGGCCATCACGCCGTCCTCCATCCACCAGTGGAATACATCCTCCCCGGTCTGCCACTCGGAGGGGAGTTCTCGCTTCTTTCGCTCATCTAGCATCCGGTCAAACGCTCGAATATACGCCAACTTGTATTTTGGCCAGCGGCGGAACTCCGCATTTCTGCCTTTCTGTCTAGCCATCGGACATCCGATGCACCCAATGCGCTTGAATCCCTCGCAGTAAAGTGGGTTTAGACCAATGTGCTCTGCCTCGGCATAACCAAGAACATCTTCATCGCCCCAATCTACGATTGGATTCACCACGCGCCTCCCTTTGAGCCGGCACGTCTCAAACAGCCGCCTGCCCTCCTCGTTGTCGTTGTTAATGGAGTGGATCACTTCATATTTGATACCGCTTTTCTCCGCAAGGTGCAACAGCACATCGCTGTCCTTTCCTCCGCTGTATGTGATGACCAGCGGCATTTTGAAAAGCTGCTCAGACATCCCCGCCGCCACCTTCAGCCGCTCAATAGCGGTCTGTTCTAAATCCATGCTTTCATCTCCTTCATAGTCTCCCTCCCGGTAAGCTCCACCCAGCATCCCTCACTTGGAATGCGTCTCCGAGCTGCACCGTGTCGGGGAAGTTCGCCTGCGTGGTCTGAATGGCGTACTTGTCGATCTCGGCGGCGTAGTAGCGGGTAATGTCCGCTCCCAGCTTGTCCAGGGCAATGTGCCCGCAGCTCATGCCATCGTACATGGATAAAACTTCTATCGGCTCTGTCGTCAGCCCTTCAAAGTGGCTCATGATATGCGCGATCACATCCACCGTCCAGCCATTGCCCAGCATCTTATATGCCTGACTGTCGCTGACAGGGAACACGAACTCGTCCGGCACGGTTTGGAGGCGCTTGCACTCCGTCACCGTCAACTTGCGGATGATATAGCAGCCGTCCCGCAGCTTGATGGGGTATTCCTTGCCCTTGACGGTGATCTTGCCATCCTTCACCTTGTACACGGGCGCATCCAGCGTTCCGCAGTATTCGTAAAAGGCGCAGGAGGTCGTCAGGCAGTTGCTTTTATCCTTCATTGCTCGTCCCCTCCTTGTCTTGCTGTTCGGCATGGACAGGTCCACGCATTCTCCGGGCTGGATGTACACATAGCCCTGCTTTGTCGCCTCTCGCACCCGCATAGGGGGGGCGACGGGCGTTGCGTAAAGGCCAGTCTTAGCGCCCAGCCCGCCGCCATTGCCGCAGAGGGTCACGGCCTTGCCGTCCGGGCTGTAGACCCGGTATTGCTGGCTGTCATGGTCTGGGTTCTTCGCGGCGTTCTCAATGGTGCCGATACGCACAGGCGCATCCGGCTTTTCCAGTTCCTCCACCACCAGCGTCGCGCAACTGCTTGTGACCATGCTTCCCGTGGAAAGAGTAGGGGATTTTTCTTTGATCTCCGCCCGGTTGTAGGGGTTGAACATCTCCGGCAGGTAGCCTTTCTTCTCCACGATCTCGTCGATGGAGCGTGAGACCGTCTGATTTTTCTCTGCATCCACCGCGTGCTCCGCCAATACCGGCGTCGCATACAGCGGGCCGTCCACACCGCCGCCGTTGGGGCGCGCGGTCAGCGTGACCGCCTTCCCGTCGCTGTCGTAGATACGGTGGGCTTGTCCGCCACGGATAACGCCCTCGGCGTTCGGCATATCTCCGACGCGCACAGGCACTGCCACCATGTTGTCCTTCTCCACCGTGGACAGGCAGTTGGTCTTCTGCGGATTTTCGTTGACCTCGAAATACTGGAAATGTGGTATCGCCTCGTTGTAGTCGTCCCGCAGTGGGTATCCCGTTTCCAGAATGTCCCGCAGAAGGATACCCCGGTCTTCCGGCTGCTCGATCTGCACCTGACTGTATGTACCGTCCGGGTTCCGCTTGCCCGCCCAATAGAGGCGCTGGCGGCTCTGCGCACTCACCAGTGCGGAGTTGATTAGCACCGGCTCCACGCCCAGCTCCTTAGTGATCTGCTCCCGGATGGCCGCCGACATGCTCTTATTGTTCTCATAAAGGAAATAATCGGGCTTGTACTTGTCGCGGGCAATCAGGTAATTTTTGAACAGCTCCCAGCCGATACCTTCCGCCGTGGTCTCCCGGTTCTTGGTCTGGGCAACACTCCAATAGGCTAAGTGCATGGCGACCCGCCGATAAGCAACTTAACCATGCAAAATCACCTCCA
>CAZONA010000081.1:0-4955 GCA_964581025.1 uncultured Lachnospiraceae bacterium | reverse complement strand
ACACAAACACTCCCTCCGAGTGCCGCATTCGGAGATATATGTACATAATCCTCTATCTCATCATCGTGCTCAACGATTGCACCGGTATTGATAATACAGTGTTCCCCTATCGATGCGCAGGCATTGACAACAGCATTCGCCATGACAACACTGCCTTTTCCTATTTTTACATTAACTGCGATCTGCGCCGAAGGATGAATAACAGATACCCAGTTTACGTGATATTTTTCCGCGATCTTTTTGCGGATGGCATTGTCTCCTATCCCTATGACAAAATCCGTACTTCCGTCATCCAGACAACCGATATCATCACACGTTCCGATGACCGGAAAGCCCATGACATTGTCCTTTACCATGTCATCAGTAAAGCAGATGTTCTCATATCCGTTTTTTAAAGCGATGTCCGCGATCACTTTCCCGTGACCGCCCGCACCGATGATGATCAGCCTCTTCATCTTCCTCCGTCTCCGCTTCATTTCCCATAAACTCTTCCATTGTTGCACACGTCTCCGAACTGATCCCGTCTCTTTTTAATACCGTCCCGACAGTCTTAAAAATGATCTTCCAGTCTCCTAAGAACGTGATGTGGTCCACATATGCCACATCCCAGTCAAACTTTTCCTGCCAGCTGATGGCGTTTCTTCCGTTTACCTGGGCAAGTCCCGTAAATCCGGGTCTTACCTCATGACGCCTTGCCTGACGGACGCTGTAGCGGTCCAGATAGCTTACCAGAAGGGGTCTCGGTCCTACTACACTCATATCCCCCCTCAGGATGTTAAAAAGTTCCGGCAGCTCATCCAGCGAAGCCGAACGCAGTTTCCTGCCGAACGCAGTCAGCCGTTCCTCATCCGGGAGCAGCTTTCCGTCGGTATCCCTGGCATCCGTCATTGTACGGAATTTATATAACCGGAAGATCCTGCCGTCTTTTCCCGGTCTCTCCTGGGTAAATATGACGGGTGTCCCCAGCCGGAACCGTATCAGAATGGCAGTCACTGCCATGACCGGACTCAGGACCAGGAGGGCCAGCAGGGCACACAAAAAATCCTGTCCCCGTTTTATGTACTTTTCATAGATCCCTTTTTGGTGCATCCTCGGTCCCTCTGCATTTTTCTTTTCTCCGGACATGTCTATCGGAAGCATTCCTTTACCAGTCCGATGATCCTGTCCTGCTGCTCTTTTGTCATCTTATTGTCACTCGGCAGACACAGTCCCCGTTCGAAGATGTCCGCACCCACATCCGTGCCGCTTCCTGCAATATAAGCATTTGTCCTGCATCTTCCGCTTCCTTCTCTCGTTATGAACTCATGCATCCGGTACAGCGGCTGCATGTGCATCGGTTTCCAGATCGGACGTCCTTCCGCGTTATGTGCTGCAAGGGTTTCCAATATCTCTGTCGGACAGGTCTTTCCCTTTTCCTTTACATAAAGTGCCCTTGCATCATCCCTTACCTGGCGGCACATGGCATCCCGATCGATCACCATGGCAGACAGCCAGTAGTTTGGCTCCGTCCCCTCCGTGATCGGGTTCATCTGTACCGGAAGATCCCGGAATCCTTCCTTGTATCTTTCATAAATTTCCTTCTTCTGTGCGATATGTTCTTCCAGATGCGGATACTGCCCGCGGATGACCCCCGCGATCACATTGCTCATCCGATAGTTATAGCCGACTTCCTCATGCTGGTACCAGGGAGCATTCTCTCTTGCCTGTGTCGCCCATTTCCTTGCCCGGTTTGCCGTTCCGATGTCATTGGTCAGCAGGCATCCTCCCGACGACCCGGTAATGATCTTATTCCCGTTATAACTGATGGCTCCGTAATCCCCAAACGAACCACACGGTCTCCCGTGGACGGACGCTCCGAGTACTTCTGCCGCATCTTCGATCAGAAGGGCACCATGTTTCTCGCAGATATCCCTGATCAGGTCCATGCGCCCCGGGAATCCGTACAGTTCAGCGGAAACCACAAGTTTCACGTCAGGGTACAGTTCAAATGCCTTCTTAAGTACCGCAGGATCCATGTTCCATGACTCTGCCTCCGTATCAATAAATACCGGAATGCCTCCTTCATACACGACGGGGTTCAGGGTCGCATCAAACGTCATGTCGCTGCAGAATACCCTTTTCCCCTCCAATGCTCCGTGACCCGTCTGGGGTCTGCCATACAGGGTCTCCCCCGCATGTTTTACGGCAAGATGGAGTGCCGCCGTACATGTGGAAAGTCCGACCGCATACCGCATACCGGACCTTTCGGCGGCGATCCGCTCTACTTCATCGATGTTTTTCCCTACCGTACTCATCCAGTTTGTACGATACGCTTCTTCTATATACTCCAGTTCTTCTCCATGCATGGTCGGAGAAGACAGCCAGACTTTTTCCTTAAATGCTTCTGTCATTTTTTCCATGTCCTTTTTTCCGGTTTTCTTACCGTCTTTTCTTTAAAACTCCAGCCGGATCCGGAAAGTTTCCTTCCAGATCCATTCCTCTATATAGTTTCCCGTCCATACTTTTGTTATGGAGTACTCCGTCGGCAGCTCACACACTGCCACCCGGTACTTCCCCGTATCGGCATCCGTGATCTCCTTTTTTACAAAGCGGAACCCGATGTTGCCCCACAGCCATCCGTTCTCAAGACGCTCTTCCGGCAGCTTCTCCGGCTGTGTCGTTTTCATCTGGAACTGGATAAGGGTATCACCGTCCACAAATCCGTACTCTTTTTCCGCGATCCAGTACAGGCTTCCGCCGTACTGGTACACGTACATATGTACATCCGGGCGGTACACTAACAGTGCCCCTTCTTCCGTTACCTTTTCAAGAACCGTCCCTTCCGTTTCCAGTGGGACAAACTCCTCCGGGTCAGTGAGCATCAGTTTCCCGGCTGCATAATAAGTGCCGGTGGAAAATGCTTCCCGGCTGTCTGCCTTTCTCAGGATGATTTCATAAATACCGTCTTCCGTATCCAGTTTTTCCTCATCCACGCAGGCGGTAAAACCGCAGTGCGTATAATCTTTTTCACAGGAAAAATATGCATTGACGTCTTCCCTGTCCTGATACTGCATATCGGCATAGATCATTTTTCCGTTTTTGACATTCTTTAAAAGTACCGTACAGTTTCCTGTCTCTGCATCATCCGAAAGCGGAAACGCCCATCCCCGGAAACATACCTGTCCGTTCTGTTCCGTGACGGAATCTATCTGGAACATCCAGGAGAAATCGTCTTCCTGCATCTTCAGTACTTTCTTCTCTATCTGCTGTGAGGCTGCCAGGTAACACCAGAGGATCAGTGTCATGCTGACAAGGAAGAACACGACTCTTCCGAACAGGCTTTCCTTCAGCCATTCAAAAGCTTTCTTCCACTTCTTTGCTCCGATTTCTTTCATTCCGTTGCCTCTTTTTTTGCCTGATTCTTCACTTTTAATAACTTCCCGTACCTTTGCTTCTTCCGGTCTGAAAGAAACCGGCGGTACGGAACCGTAAGAGCCCCGGCCTATAGCCGTTTTCCCTCCGCATGCGGAAAGATACAAAGTCACTCTTGACTTTACAGACCCCGTCCAAATGTTCCCATTTGTTTATAAAGAAGCCGTTTCCGGCTGTTCTTCCTTTTGTAATACATCCGCATCCCTATGCTGTTCCAAAAAATTTTCCCCTACCTTCATGGCAGAATTAAAATAAGAATTCCCTCGATGTCCATTCGGGCACAGATAGTTGGTTCCTCCATAAAAATTGATTCCCGGACGCATTTCTTTATTGTATTTCTTAATCTTCGCCCCGCACTGATAACATGTAGAGGCGATCCCCTGTGTACTTGCCGTTGCAACCACAATTCCTTTTTCAAATGCTTTATATCTTAGATAGGAAATGATCCGCCTTCCTAACCAATCATAATTGTTTGCACTAACGTAGCCGATCCGATTAAAATCCATACTCTGATGATATCCCGGAACAACAAGTATCTTTGCCCCTTGTTCTTTGCAGAATTCTACAATTTCCCGCGAAACATGATGTGCAGCTTCTTCTGTCAAGGAATGTATCTTTTCTTTCCACTTTTGATTTTCATTTTCCGGGAGCCGCGCTTTTATGCCTCCCATACTCTTTCGGTTTTTTTCTATGCGTGCTAAAATCTGATTTTTACGGTGCAGCAGTTCTCTGCCCCCATAAATGAAACGACTCTTTTCATATTTTCCGTTTTTGTCAAGAACAACCAAGGCTGCCATCGTATCTGCATTTGGAAAATATACTGCGCAAATTTTTTCCTTCGCTTCCATACGCTCCATTACCGTTCGGGCATCTTCTACTTCTTCTTTTACCGGAACATGCAGCATGGCAATTCCTTTATTGATCACAATAGCCGGCGACATGATCTGCTCCGGCTGTGGAAATTCTCTCCCACAGGTGTCAAGATCACACAATATCCATATCCATTCAGAACCGGTAAATACCTTTAAGCGAATCGAGCATGATGTTATTTCCTGATACATTCCCTTATAATAAACGGGCGGACTGTCAAGCTTTCTGATCTCTTTCTGTGTATTTTTCTGCCCGTTGCTCTCCTGTAACCGGATTGCATCATTTATTGCAGCCCTTCGGAAATAGAGAGGTACCTTTTGATATGGGATCGGATATTTTGCCTTACCTTTATCCTCTTTTGTTCCTATCGATATCTCTTCTAAGGCACGCATCCGCTTTTGTTTCGGAACTTCCAAAACTTCCGGTTCCTTCAACATAAGGTCATAGTAAAAAACAATCATTTTGTTATACATCTGCTTTGTTTCTTTCAACCAATCCATATGTTCACAGTGCAACCGGAAGCGATATGTGACGGTGCAGTATCCTCTTTTTTTATCCACAGATCCACACTCTCCTACTCACTCTCCCGTGCAGTGGACAGGAGAAAAAATATTGCATTTTAGTATAAAATGTTATGTTTTTTACTTACTGTATGATACACTTTTTTAATTTCT
>CAZONA010000080.1:0-5070 GCA_964581025.1 uncultured Lachnospiraceae bacterium | reverse complement strand
TTAATTCAAACTAACATCAATACAGACGAAAAGCGAAAATATAAATTTTAGTTTTGTTTTGAACCCGGCGGGAGCAAGCCCCGCCCTACGATGAGACAGCAACGGGGTTTTAGTATAACCAAAAATTATCGATGTGCTACCAATTTTCTGCGTCCACTCGCTCCGTGGGTGCGGTCGCTACATCTCCGCAGAAATTAGGTGAATTTCGGGGGAAAGCAACGGTGGGATTGACACGAAGATTTTTTAGCCACTTTTTCTTTGACCAAATAGGCGCAAAGAAAAAGTTAACAAAAAGAAACGCCGGAAGGGAGTTTCGCCCTCTGCGAAGGGCGACGAGCCTATGCGGCTCGAGCGCATCCGCTTTTTGAAAAAAGCGGAGCAAAAACTTTTAATCGTGCGGCTTCGCCGCAACGGCTACAAAAGTTTCAAAATGGCACGGAAGATCCGTGCCATTTTAATTATTTATCAGTCGTCAAGGAACGTCTTGATGAGGCTTGTATTAATGGTTACGGTAGTTTTAAGTTCATCGTACCACTTCTCAAGGTCCTCGGACGCTGCGCCGTCGTGAGCGTCTGCCGACCACTCGGTCTCGCCCACTCCGTTAAAGTACATAATGTGCCAGCCGTAATCCTCGGTCTTTATGATATCGACGAATCCGTGGGTTCTATGCGCCTCTGAATCGTCGCCGAAGATCCAATCGTTGAACTCATCGACCATATCGCCGTCTGCGACGTTCTCATAGAACACCTTAGAATCTGCGGTATGCTCGTCGCCGAATTTCTCGAAATCCTCCTCGGAAACCACGCCGTTAACTGCCTTAGCCTTGATCTGCTCAAGGACAGCCTTAGCCTCAGCCTCGATTTCTGCCTTTTCCTCGTCGGTTGCACCGGAATCGACCTTGAAGAGAATATGACCTACGTTATAGGTAGGCTCCTCGCTTCTGTAAGCGGGCTTTACAACGATATAAGCGTTTACGGTATATGCGCCGTATGCGAGCTTTGTCTCATCGGTGATCTCGGTGGAGTTGGTCCAAGTCTCGTTTTCCTTTGCACTTACGTGATCAAACGTCTCGTCCTCGTCGTACTCGCCGCCGAACTGATCCTTAACGCCGCCGAAGAGCCACTTGCCGAGACCGGTGGAAACTGCATAGCTCGTTGTCTTCGTAGCGTTGGAAACCGTCTTATTGATCTGTGTGATAACGCTCTTAGCGAGAGTCTTCTGAAGCTTTTCCCACTTCGTCTCCTCGCTTGCGGTGGTATCGGTATCCTCGTCCGCCTGAGCGTCCGTGCCTTCTTCGTCGGAGGTGATATCGCTCTTGCCTGCAAGGACTGCCTCGATGATGGCGTCTCTTACGCTATCACGGAATATTACGTATTCCGTGCCTTCCTTCTCTGCGGATTCCTGATCCTTGAACTTCTCGGAATCGAGCCATTCCTTCGTTTCGGTGCTATAGGTTGTCCAGAAATCGTCGTTGAACTTATAGGTTATGAGGATCTTCTTGAACTCATCAACGTCCTTTGCCTCGGAAAGCTGCTTGATGAACGCTTCGTCCTGAAGCTTCTTGCCGTCGTTGAGAACCTTTACTCTCTCGTTTTCGGCCTCAACGGCTGCCTTGTATTCCTCGCTGTCCTTGCCGCCCTCGTACTGATCTGCGTCGATCTCCTTGGGAGATTCGGGCTGGCTGAGGGAGAAGTACATATACTCTGCCTTAACGAAGCTGCTAAGGTTGTCAAGGAAGTACTCACCCTTGCGGTCGTCGGTCATATTATCCCAGATTCTCTCGTAAGCGAAATCCGCATAATCGGACGCTACGGACTGGAGGATAATAGCCTTTTCAAGATCGCTCTTGCTCACATTCTCGCCGAAGTTTGCACGGATATAGGTGGAAAGATTCATGCTGTTGCTGCGTGCGCTCTCCTTAAGAGATGCGATGGAGCTGTCGGCGTATTCCTCTGCCTCCTTCTGTGCGTTGTCGTAGTCGAAATCCTTATCGGCAAGTGCCGCCTCGCAGTACTTGAGGATCTGCTCGACGTAGCTTCTCACGCCCTGTGCGAAGGTGGTCGTCTTGGACGTATCCGTATACTGCTCGCTGAGGGGCTTGGAATCGTCAAGCTGGATATATCCGAGAAGGATATAGTAGTAATTGTTGTAATACCAGTTCTGGTAATAAGACATCGTGTAGTACTGAAGCATCGAGCCGTTGATCTTGAAATTCTCCGTGGATGCTCCCGTCTTCAGACGTGTGAAAATTCCGCTGGATGCGACGAGCGAAACGATCATAGCAACGATGAGAACGATGCTTACGATAATTGCCGCAAGCGCAGGTCCGCTGATTTTCTTCTTTTGTGTGGGTTTAACCTGTGCCATTTTATTTAATCTCTCCTTCATAGGCATTAATATTCACATTATAATTGAATAATGTTATTTTATTGTGAACAAAATATGAACAAACCGTGAATTGTAGCACTGTTTACGATTTTTATACAATATTCATCAAACATTCATAATAACGGTCAGTATCATAGGTCTGCATTTCGTTCTCGAATAGATATATTTCGAGAGGTCGTCCCGGAGTCTCGTCTTGAGTGCGGAGCGGTCCGCCATTCTCGCACGGTCGAGATAATCCTCGATCGAGCTCTGCGCAACGTCCCTGATGTCGTCCATCAGCTCCTCGGATTCCCTGACGTACACAAATCCTCGGCTGATCACGTCGGGTCCCGAAACGAGCAGCCCCGCACGCAGATCGACGTTTGCCACGACGACGATGAGTCCGTCCTGCGAAAGATGCTTGCGGTCCCGAAGAACTATATTTCCGATCTCGCCGACCGCATTTCCGTTCACGAGCACCTTGCCCGAGGGAACGGTCTGTGCAAAGCGTGCCTCTCCCCCTCCGAGCTCAAGCACCCTGCCGATGTCGGAGATGAAAACGTTCCTCTCCTCTATCCCCATCTCGAGCGCAAGAGCCTTGTTCGCAACGAGGTGGCGGTATTCGCCGTGGACGGGCATATAATATTTCGGCTTGAGAAGTGCCGTAACGAGCTTTAATTCCTCCTGACATGCGTGTCCCGAAACGTGAACGCTCAGACTTGCGTCGCTCACGACCTCAACGCCGTTCTTGAGCAGCTCGTTGATGATACGCCCGACGAGCTTTTCGTTGCCGGGGATGGGGTTCGAGGACAGGATCACCGCATCGGACGAGCCGAGCGTTACCTCCCTGTGATCCGAAAACGCCATTCTGTACAGCGCACTCATCGGCTCACCCTGCGAGCCGGTGGTTACTATGGTTATCTGATCCGGTCTGTATCTTTTTATTTCCGAAATGTCGATGAGCACGCCCTCGGGAAAGCTCATATATCCGAGCTCCGTTGCCGCTCCGACGATGTTGAGCATGCTCCGCCCCGTGATCGCAACCTTGCGACCGTGGCGTGCGCTCGTGTCGATTATCTGCTGAACTCTGTGAACGTTCGAGGAGAAGGTCGCAATGATTATGCGCTTGTCCTCGTGCGTGGTGAAAATATATTCAAGGGATCTGCCGACCTTTCTCTCACTCGGGGTGTAGCCGGGACGCTCCGCATTCGTGCTCTCGCACATAAGAAGGTCCACGCCTTCCTTTCCGAGCTCTCCGAGACGGGTGATGTCCATTACCTCGCCGTCGATGGGCGTCAGGTCAAGCTTGAAATCTCCCGTGTGGAAGATCCTGCCGGCAGGCGTGTCGATGCAAAGCGCACAGGCGTCCGCTATCGAATGGTTGACGTGCACGAATTCGACCGAAAAGCTCTTACCCAACTTGATCCTGTCGCCTGCGCTCACAACGTTGAGCCTCGGCTCTGTCGGAAGCTTGTGCTCGGCAAGCTTGTTTTTGATTATTCCGAGCGTCAGGAGCGTGCCGTAGATCGGAATATTCAGCTCACGGAGCAGATACGGTATGCCGCCGATGTGGTCCTCGTGCCCGTGAGTGAGGATAAGCCCTCTGACCTTGTCCGCATTATCACGCAAATACGTGAAATCGGGGAGCACGAGATCGACGCCGAGCATGTCCTCATCGGGAAATGCAAAGCCGCAATCCACGACGATTATGTCGTCGCCGCACTCGAATGCCGTGATGTTCTTCCCTATCTCGTGCAGTCCTCCGAGGGGAATAATGCGCACCTTCGCCTCGGGATCACGGGCAATAACGCCGCCTCGGTTGCCCCTCGTCTTGCGGAGCGGTGCACCGGAGCGTGCCGTACTCTTTTTGCTCGATTTTTCGGGCTTTTGAGCCTTTGTGCTTTGATTCTTTTTAGCCTTTTCCGCCTTGGAATCCTGCTTTTTCTGCGGCTTTTGCGACTTTTGTGCCTTTTGCGTAGCTTGAGATTTGGACGCATTCTCGGCGGATTGCTTCTTGCCCGACGCCTTGCTTCGCTTGTGCGTGGGGGCTTTTATCTTTTCACGCTTCTCCTCGCCCGATGCGGACGGGGACGGAGCGGTCTTTTTCTTCGTTGATTTCATCTTTTTATATCTTTCTCTCCTTTCGTTTTTCTTAAACGTTAAATCGGTATTAAAATTTGCGATCCTCGCCGCAGGCACACAAAAACAGCCCGTCGGTGCGGGATCTCGTATGAAGAACGGTAGGTGCGGAGATCCCCTTGCGGACTAAAACGACCACACCGCTACGGCAGACCTCAACCGTTCCTCTTTGACTCGGACTCATCATCCCGTATATTATATCCCGAAATCGCAAAATTGTCAATACCGAAATCGTCGACATTGTTCGAGGGGGGATATTGCTCGCAAGCGAGCAGTGAAGTGAAAGCCTGTGGCTTTCGTGAAGTGTTGTGCTTGCGCACAACGTGAAGTTGCTCGCTACGCTTGCAGTGAAGTGTTGTGCTTGCGCACAATGTGAAGTTAAGCGTGCCACCCACGTCCGCAGACACTTCACGGGGCGAAGCCCCACTTCTCGCACCGCAGGTGCACTTCTCGTGCCGTAAGGCACACTTAGTTGAAAAAAGCACATTGCATTGCAATGTGCTTTTTTCTGTAAGTGGACTATAAAAAAGATATTTTCGTGCTTTTGTGTTAGAGATTTGAACC
>CAZONA010000079.1:0-5103 GCA_964581025.1 uncultured Lachnospiraceae bacterium | reverse complement strand
TCTTCGCATTTTGCGGTATGAAATTCGTTGCGGCGATTTTAATGTTAAAACCATTTCTCCACTATCCAATTATAACATTTATATACTTTTATGTCAATATATTTTTTTATAAAATGGTTTTTTATATATAAAATGCAAAAAATCAGTGTGAGGTGTAAGTTCTCGCACTGATTTTGTTTTCTATTTCAATTTCAATAAGCGGTGAGGCAATCCTCGGTAACGGTGAGGGTTACGGTGAGGGTTTCACCGCTGCGCTCGATCTCAAATTCGACGGTATCGCCGGGGCGTGCGTCGAGCATGGCGTCGGTGAGGTGGTGGCGTCTTGTTACGCTGATATTTTTATCGCCCACACTTACGGAGATTATTATATCCCCCTCCTCGAGGACTCCGTCGCAGAGTCCGCCGCCGCTTATCTCATAGACGGCGACCTGCTCCTTCTTTACGATCATTCCGCTTTCCGCATCGTATTCCGAGGAAAGCGAGACGGTATTCACGGTAAGACCGAGGATACAGCGCATAACGCTTTCGCAATTCTTTCCGTAGCAATAGTCGATGACGTTATCGGCGATCGCACGGACGACGCTCGAGGGTATGGCGTAGCCGATATTCTCGATCTCGGAGCTTGAGATTTTGGCGTTCACTATTCCGATAAGCTCGCCTCGGTCGTTATACATTCCGCCTCCGCTGTTTCCTGCGTTGACGGCGGCGTCGGTTCTGATGACTCTGAAAGCGGTATCGCCCGAGCCGTCGCTTGCGCTCATTGTGATATACTCCGAGTCGACGCTCACTATTCCCTGCGTTACGGAGAGCCCTCCGAGTCCCGTTGCGGAGGGATTTCCTATCACCACGGTGCTCTGACCGGGGGCGACGAGGTCGGAATCTCCGATCTCGACGCCCGCCGCCGCACCCGTGGCGAGTGCGCTCGCAAGCACTTCGCTTTGCTCCACTCTCAACACTGCGATATCGTAGCTTGCCGAGCCGCCGATGTAGGTTGCGGATATTGCGTACTGTTCGCTTTCAAGTCCGTAAAGGTAGATATATATTTTATCGCTTATACGGTTTGCGGTATTACTGCTTCCGTCGTAGACAACGTGGAAATTCGTTATCACGAACGCCGAGCCGTCCTCCTCCGTTTTATAGATAACTCCCGAGCCTGCGCTGTAATAGGTCTGCGTCGTGGGGGTGGGATTCCAAAAGCTCGTTCCGCCGACGGTCGCCTCAAACGTGCAATAGACGCTCACCGTGCTTCTGAGTCCGACTGCCGCCGCATAGGCTGTGCCGTTTTCCTTGCCCTCTATATAGATCGTATTATTATTTACTATCGTTTCGGGCTTTTCGGTATCGGTTTTGCTCTCCGTTTGCTCATTATTTTGCGGTTCGTCATCGAGGCTTCTTATGTATCCAACGGTCGAGAGCACCGTGGAGGTACAGACGAGGACGAGGCATATTATCATTATTATAAGTGTCGATCTGTTCTTCATATAAATTCCCTTCCATATTTATTATGATATGATTATAGCTCCCGTGCCTAAAGCGTGCCTATGGTTAAATGTGAAAAAAGCGTTAAAAATTTCGTGGGAAATTTTTAACGCCTCTTTTATTTTAAGGTTACCTTGAAGATTATCCCGTCCGCTCCGTGCCTTGATGCCGTTATCTCTCCGCCGTGAGCCTGCGCTATGGATCTTGCAAGAGAGAGCCCTATGCCGTAGCCGCCGCTGAAGGTGCGTGCCTTATCCGCACGGTAAAAGCGGTCGAAGAGCCTTTCAAGCTCCACCTCGCCGACGGCGGAGTAGGTATTTTCGACCGTGATGGTGGGGTGTCTGTGCCCTGTGAGCCTTACGCATATATCGCCGCCGTCGTCGCAATATTTGACCGCATTATCGAGCAATATCGAAACGAGCCTTGCTATGAGTGCGACGTCGCCTCGGTAGTCGATATTTTTCTCGATCTCGGAGGTGAGTCTTTTACTGCGTGCGTCGGCAAGGGCTTGAAATTCCGCCACGTTCTCCTCGACAAGCTCATCAAGGGAAAAGCTCGTTGCGGATATTTTTGCGCCGTCCTCGTCCATTCGGGAGAGTGAGACGAGCTGATTTACAAGCTCAGTCATTCGCATGCTCTCCGAGCGTATATCGTCGAGCCATTCGTTATGCCCAAGCTCACTCTCGGCGATATCGAGATTGGTGAGTATGAGCGTCAGGGGCGTTTTCAGCTCGTGGTTTGCGTCGGTTACGAACTGCTTTTGCTTTTCGTAGCTTTGCACTATCGGCAGCACCGCTCTGCGTGAGAGGAGAGTCATAAGAAGTATTATGAGTGCTCCGCAGGTGAGCAAGACTATGCCCGAGATGAGCGTTGACTGCCAAAACAACGCAAGAGCCGTGCTTCCGTCGATGAACACGACGCCGTAGCCGAGGTTATCGGAAAAGGTCTTATATCTGTAGCTTGATATCCAGCCCCTCTCCGAGCTGTTATCCAAGGCGTCGAGTGCGTAGTCGAGTGCGTCCTCGGGGGTGATGGAATAGATAAATTCGGTATTTACCCTTGCGACCGTGCCGTCGTTATGAAAGAGCACGGTGAAATGCCTTGTGGAGAACGGCGTTTCGGGGGTGATAAATTCAAATGCGTCGCTCATCCCGGGGTGCTTCCCCGTCGGCTCGTGCGTATCGTTCTGCGAGGTGGGGAATTTTCCTCCGCCTGCGGAGACGGTATCGGCGAGGGTATCGAGGTTTCTTTCAACGTAGGAGATGTTGAAAAAGAGCATTATGAAAAATATCACGAGCATCACCGCAAGGACGGAGATCGCACCTATCGTGATGAGTCTTTTTCGGAGCTTACGTACCATCGGATACCTCCAGCACGTAGCCTGCGCCTCGTGAGAAGCGAATGTGTACTGCCGTTTCGAGCAGGTCAAGCTTTTTTCTTATATTCGAAATATGAACCCAAACAACGCTCGTATCGACGCTTGCGTCCCAGCCCCAAACGCTCGTGATGAGTCGCTCCGTCGTTACTATCATTCCCGCCTGCCGCATAAGCAGCTCCATGACGAGAAATTCCTTTCCGCTGAGCTGTACCGTTCTCTCTTTGCAGGAAAGCTCGTAGGTCGAGCGGTTGAGCGTCAGATCTCCGAACGGCAAAAGGTCGGGGACGAAATTATCTCCCCTGCGGAGCATTGCACGCACACGTGCGAGGAGCTCCTGCGTTGAAAAGGGCTTTGGCAGATAATCGTCCGCTCCTGCGTCGAGTCCCTCTATTCTTTGATACGTTTCCGTTCGTGCACTGAGAAAGAGTGCCGGGGTATTTATTCCGTTTTTTCGAAGCTCCTTAAGCACAGTAATGCCGTCCCTGCCCGGCATCATAATGTCGAGCACGAGACCGTCGTACTCCCCCGACGACGCAAAATCAAAGGCGTCCTCGCCGTTATTTACGCCGTCAACGACGTAATGATTCAGCTCGAATATATGAACAAGGCTCTTCAAGAGCTTCGGATCGTCCTCCGCAACAAGTATTCTCATACCCTACCTCCTTTTTTCTACAGTTTACAGCGTATCGCTTAAATGTCGCTAAAGATATTATAGCAGATTTTTTATCCTTATTCAATATTTTTGAGATTTTTATTGACACGCCCCGAGCGTTGTGATAAAATAGATTCGTGGCGACACAAAAAATTTACAATTTTGGAGATCTGTATGAGAGATTTTGTACTTTGGTTACTGAGCGAAAACAACTCGGACCTCAAGATCACACTTTTTAACGAATGGCACTTTTTCTATCTTTTTGTCGTATTCGCATCCGCCTTTGCCGTTACTGCGATATTCAGAAAAAGCTCCGAGGCTACGAAGGTCAAGATCCTTCGCCTTTACGCTTACCTGACCATCGGGCTCTACATTGCGGATTTCTTCCTTATGCCGCTCTCCGACAGCTACGGCGGTCGCATTGCGATAAACAAGCTGCCCTTCCACATCTGCACTCTTATGTCGGTCCTTGCGGCGTTTGCACAGTTCAATCCTCGCTTCAAGCCGATAAAGACTCCCATCGTCGTGCTTTCACTCGTTTCGTCCCTTATGTGGATGTGCTACCCCGGCTCTGCGCTCGGCGGTGAGCCTCCCTTCTCCTACGTTGTATTCCAGACCTTTATGTTCCACGGTCTGCTCTTCGGTTGGGCTTTTCTCAATCTCACCTTCGGTGTGGTCAAGCTTAACATTCGCACGATTTGGCAGGAATTTTGCGGAATACTTCTCATTCTTCTCTGGGCGACTCTCGGAAACACGCTTTACGAGGATCAGAACTGGTTCTTCCTTGCAAACAGTATCTTTTCATTCATTCCCGACGAGGCTATGCCCTATGCGGTCGTGGCGGCAGTGTTCTCAATGTGCCTTTTGATCTACGCTATCTACTACGGCGTCGTGGCGATAATCGAGCACAGGGAGGCTTCGAAAAATGCAGGAAAGCAAGCACAGAGAGCTTAAGCGTTATGCGGAGGGTGCGGACGTTGCCGTGCTCTGCATTCACGGAATACTCGGCTCGCCGAATCATTTCAGGGAATTTATTCCCATAATACCCGAAAATTACACGGTGTACAATATGGTGCTCGACGGGCACTGCGGGACTGTGTCGGATTTTTATCATTCGTCGATGAAAAAGTGGCGTGAGCAGGTTCACGCCGCCACCACGGAGCTTTTGCGTAATCACAGAGAGGTTCGCATTCTCGCTCACTCGATGGGAACGCTGCTTGCCATTGAGGAAGCGATGCGTGAGGAGCGGATCACGAAAATTTTCTGTCTTTCGATACCAATCAAGGTGGGATTTAAGTACAGGATGCTCTCGACGATGCTGAAGATGTATTTCGGAACGCTCGATCCAAGCGACGCATTCGCCGCCTCGGCGAGCGAATGCACGGGGCTTATAATGACCAAAAATCCCTTTGCGTACCTGGAGCTGATACCGAGATATCTCGAGCTTTTTTCCGAGATCCGTCTTGTGCGTGGGCTTCTTCCCGATTTCAAGACGCCCTGTGTGTCGTTCCAATCGGCGCTCGACGAGCTCGTTTCGCCGAAGTCGTTTGACATTTTGCGTTCGGAAGCTCCCACGATCCGTGTGGAGATGCTC
>CAZONA010000078.1:0-5170 GCA_964581025.1 uncultured Lachnospiraceae bacterium | reverse complement strand
GAGATCTTTGCGCCGATGAGGTCGCATTTCCGTCTTGCGAGCGAGAGTCCGAGTCCGTGTCCGCCGACCTCACGCTCCTTATTCGTTCTATAAAAACGCTCGAACACGTGGGGCAGGTCCTCCTCGTGGATATATTCGCCCTTATTATTAATTGTAAAATGTATCTTTTTCGACGACTGATAGAGTGCGATATTGATTCTTCCGCCCTCATCGCTATATTTTATTGCGTTATCGAAAAGTATCTCGAGTATTTTCGAAAACGTGGGTGCGTGAGTTTTGACGATTATCCCGGGCTGTATTCCGCTCTCGATCGAGATATTTCTCTCGAATGCGACGACCTCAAACTGCAAAATGGAGTTTTCGACAAGCTCGGAAAGGTCGATCTCGCCGAGCTTAAGCTCCTCGTGCGCCGCCTCGTTTTTCGCAAGCTCGAGCATTTTATTGATAAGATCGCTCATTCTGTTCGCTTCCTCGCTCGTGCTCTCGATCCATTTCATCTGGGATTCCACGCTCTCGTCCTTATGGGCGGCGAGGATATTATTATTTGCGAGAATGACGGTCAGGGGCGTTTTCAGATCGTGGGATGCGTCGGCGATGAACTGCTTTTGCTGCATCCACGCCTCCTCCACGGGGGATATTGCGATATCGGCGATCCGCTTACTT
The DNA here is from genome assembly GCA_964581025.1 of uncultured Lachnospiraceae bacterium. Lineage (GTDB taxonomy): Bacteria > Bacillota > Clostridia > Oscillospirales > CAG-272 > RGIG4608. The sequence goes on along the minus strand of CAZONA010000078.1, from coordinate 4,507 downwards.
ATGTAGAGAAAGAGCAAAATGCTCACGAGCTCCGCAACGAGTGCCTGTCCGAACGCATCCTGCATACGCTCGACAAGGTGCTCTCGGGAAACGAAGGCGATTATCGTACCCATGCCGGTTTCCGCCTTTTTATAGCTCAAATTCAGCGAGCTGATCGTTCCACGCTCGTAATCCGACTCAAACGCACGCTCTACCGCATCGGTAAAATCGGAGTAGGGCATTTCATTGCCCATTTGAGTCAGTATTTCGCCGTCGTTGTTAAGCAGAACGGTAAACGAGAGATCGTACACGACGCTGTCATTATCCGCCGGGAGCGTCGGCAGGTATGGAAGCTGAGCCTGCTTTGCGAGCATGAGATTTTCGTCGAGTGCGTTCGTGATCCTGCTTTCCTCACGTGCGTAATTCATAATGCAAAATGCGGAGAACACGAATGCGATCACGACGCTCATGAGCATCATATTGTGAAGAATAAACTTGCGTTTGAGCTTTTTAAGCATAATTTTGTCCTATCCTTTTGAGGTTAGCTTGTAGCCGAGCTTTTTGACCGAAATTATTTGCGCCTCACTTTCGACGAAGGCGAGCTTTTTGCGCAGGAACGAAACGTAAGCCTCGACGTTGTTGTCTCCGGCGTCGGAATCGTACCCCCAAATGCGAGCGATGAGATCCTGCTTTGAGATGATTATATCGGGCTTGAGCATAAACGCCTTGAGCATCTCGCATTCCTTGAAATTCAGGTGAATATATTTCAGACTCTGCGAGCAGGACAGCTTCGACTGATCGATGTGAAGGGTGATATCCCCGTATTTGAGCTCATCGAGTATCACCTCTCCCTTTCGCCTCGTGAGCACTCGAAGTCTTGCGAGAAGCTCCTCGGGCGAGAACGGCTTCGTCATATAGTCGTCCGCCCCTGCGTCAAGCCCCGTAACCTTGTCCGTAACGGTATCCTTTGCGGTGAGCATAAGAACGGGAGTGGTTATCTTCTCCCTGCGAAGCCTGCGGCAAATATCGAAGCCGTTCATCGAGGGGAGCATCACGTCGAGTATGATACAGTCGTAAATACCGCTCTCTCCGTATGCGAGCCCGTCCGCTCCATCGTAGACGACGTCGACGATATATTTGTTATCAACGAGAATGTGGGCGAGTGCGTCGGCAAGACGCTTTTCGTCCTCAACTATCAATATGTTCATATACACCTCTTTGCTTTCTATACTAATTATAATACAATCCGACCTATTATACAAGAAGTTTACCACAAAAAACTTAAAAAATGCTTAAATGTGATCCGGAGCGCTCGCTTTTTTAGGTTTATTTAAGGCAGAGGGGGTAAAATAATAAAATGCGAGAGGAGGTGCGGAATGTCGGACGTAATGATATTTAAGCGGTATGAGAAAAAGTACCGCATAAGCGAGGAGCAAAAATTTGCCCTGCTTGAAAAAATAGGCGACAGGCTCTCGCCCGACAAGCACGGCAGGAGCACGGTCTGCTCACTCTATCTCGATACGCCGGATTTTCTTTTGATAAGAAATTCCATCGATGCCGTCGCCTATAAGGAAAAGCTTCGTGTGCGAAGCTACGGTGCGCCGACTGCGGACGGGAAGCTTTTTCTCGAAATAAAGAAAAAATACCGAGGCGTCGTTTACAAAAGGCGTGTGAGAATCACAGGAAATCAGCTGACCGACTATCTCGAGAGCGGCGTGCCGCCCTTTGACTCACAGATAATGCGAGAGATAGACTATCTGATGAAACGCTACGGAAACCCACGCCCTGCGGTCTGCATCATCTGCGAGAGGGAAGCGTATTTCGCCGCCGACGATCCGAGCATCAGGCTCACGTTCGATTCGGGACTGCGATATCGGCGACGGAGCTTTCCGACTGCGGAAACGCTTTTCGAGGGCACGCCGATAATTGATGCGAGCGAGTGCATCCTCGAGATAAAAACGCCCGGGGCGATGCCGCTGTGGCTCTCCCGTGCGCTTTCGGAGCTTGAAATATACCCGAGTCCGTTTTCAAAATACGCATACGCATATTACGATATAATAAAAAAGAAAAAATGAGGTAGATAAAAATGGATCTTTTCTCCAACGTTTTCGGCGACGGGCTGACCGTCGGCACGTATCTTTTCGCATCGCTCGTCGCACTCCTTTGCGGAGGAATGAGCGCATTTTGCACGTCCCGCATAGGCAGAGCGACAAAAAGCCTGATCATCACCCTGACAGTCCTGCCGTTTGCGGTGGAAACGGTCATCATAATGGTGAACGGCAGTATAGGAACGGGAATCGCCGTCGCAGGTGCGTTCTCGCTCGTGCGCTTCCGCTCCGCTCCGGGCAGAGCGAGGGATATCGCACTTATCTTCGTTGCAATGACCGCCGGCATTTGCTGTGCGTCGGGGTACGTCGCAATAGCGGTGATCTTTACGCTCATCGCCTGCGGAGTCGTCCTTTGCCTCGGAAAAATAAAGCTCTCCGAGGACAGAGAGCTGAGCCTTCGCATAACCGTTCCCGAAACGCTGAATTTCGAGGGAGCGTTCGACGAAATATTCGAAAAATATACGGATACGCATAAGCTACTCTCGGTCAAAACGTCAAATATGGGAAGCCTCTATAAGCTTTCCTACATAATCGAGATGAAGAGCGAGGATAAGCTCCGTGAGCTCGTTGACGAGCTCAGAGTTCGCAACGGCAATCTCGAGATCTCCGTGTCGAAGGCGGAGGGAAGTGAGGAATTATGATGAAAAAATATATCGCACTGCTCTTTGCGGCAGTGCTCGTCTGCCTTGCGTTTTGTGCCTGTGTGGACGACGACGATAAAAACGACAACGGCGGCACTCCCTCGGCGGACGTCGAGGAGGAGCTTGGGAAGATGGATACCGAATTTTCGAGCGGCGAGCTTGATCCCGATTACGATAGCGAGACCGCTGTCAAAATAAGCTTTTCGAATAGCGGCGTCAGCGTCGACGGCGAGGGCGTGAGCGTCGACGGCACGCACGTTACGGTAAATTCAAAGGGAACCTACGTCCTCTCGGGCACTTGCGAGAACGGCTCTCTGACCGTCGACTGCGGCAAGGGCAATAAGGTCCGCCTCGTTCTTTCGGGACTTGATCTCTCGAGCGAGGATTCGCCCGCAATATACGTGCGTAGCGGTAAGAAAATAACCTTGACGCTCGCCGAGGGCACGGAGAACAGCCTCTCGGACGGCGAGAGCTATTCCGCACTTGATGAGGACGACAACGCCGACGCAACCGTCTTTTCGAAGAGCGATCTCGTCATAAACGGCACGGGCTCTCTGTCCGTCGTCGGGAATTACGGGCACGGTATCGTTTCAAAGGACACACTGACCTTTACCGGCGGCAAAATAAGCGTCGAGGCGAAGAAGGTCGGCATTTCGGGCAAGGACTGCCTCAGAATTACCGAGGCAAGCATCACGGTCAGGGCAGGGAGCGACGCACTCCGTGCCGGAAAATCGTCCGATACCGAGGCGGAGGGGTACTTCTATATGAAGGACGGCAATCTCACGCTTGAGGCATACTGCGACGGCATACAGGCGATCGGCGCTTTGAGCATCGAGGGCGGAAGCCTTGATATAAAAACGTCCGCAACCGATTCCGATACGAGCGCAAAGGGAATTAAGAGCGATACCTGCATCAAAATTTCGGGCGGCGAGTTCAATATTGATTCAACGGACGACGCAGTCCATTCGAACGGCGATATACTCATCACCGGGGGAGATTTTATCATCTCCACGGGCGACGACGGCGTCCATTCCGATACCACGCTTGAGATAAGCGGCGGAAATATTAAAATAAAAAAGTCCTACGAGGGACTTGAGGCGACCGAGATAAATATTTCGGGCGGAAATATTGATATCACCTCGTCCGACGACGGAATCAACGCCGCAGGCGGAAACGACGGCAATTCGGGCGTCGGCGGCAGACCGGGCATGGATCATTTTATGGGCTCGAACAGCACCGGTACGCTGAAGATCAGCGGAGGGTATATCATAATGCACGTCGAGGGCGACGGACTTGATTCCAATGGAACGCTCGAGGTCAGCGGCGGCGTCATTCTCATCGACGGACCGTCGAGGGGCGGAAACGGATCGGTCGATTACGACGTGTCGGGAAAGATCACCGGCGGTGTCGTTGTTGCACTCGGTACGTCCGATATGGCGGAAAATTTCAGCGAGGCAACGCAGGGAAGTGCACTTGTCGGCTTTAACGGCTACGGAAGCGCAGGAACTGTGATGTCGATCTGCGACGGGGACGGGAACGTCATCCTCACATTTACCGCAACGAAATCCTTCAGCTGCGCACTCTTTTCCGCACCCGAAATGAAAAAGGACGGTTCGTATACCGTCTGTATGGGCGGAACGGTCAAGGGACTTGACGAAAACGGCTTCGCACATAATACCACCGCCGAGAACCTCACCGAGCTCGGAACGGTAACGCTCGACGGCTACCTCTACGGAAGCGGAATGATGGGCGGACGCCCCGGCGGCATGGGCGGCGGCC
>CAZONA010000077.1:0-5271 GCA_964581025.1 uncultured Lachnospiraceae bacterium | reverse complement strand
CGTCCGGTCATCAGACCTTGCACAGAGTACAACACTTAAATTTATTATCCTGCGACACAACATTTTATCATTCCTTTCGTCAAAATCGAGAATTTGCCACCTACGCAAAAACCGCCCGAACGTTTTCGCTCGGGCGGTTTCGTGTTTTCGGCTTTCGGCTGCAACGAATGCAGCTTATGCGTTAAGCGTCAGCTCGTATAAGTACCGGTGTTGGGATCGTATTTTCCCTGTCCGGCGTTGGGATCGGTCTTGGACGTATTGCCGCCACCGCCGTTCGAGCGATATTTCTTTATCATCACGACGAGCACCACGATGAGTGCGACTGCGATAAGGAACGGCAGGACGCTGACAAATCCGCCCGACGTTCCGAAAAGCTCCTCGCCGTCTGCGACGACGATTGCGATATTGATGCCCGTTTTCTCGGTGAAGCTAACGAGTGCGCCGTTAACGGTATTATCGTTAACGTTGAGGGACGAATTGTTTATAAGCTTTGAATGGCTCGTATCAACGCTACCGGTAGCCGTTGAATATTCCGCAGTATAATCCGCCATTTTATTTACGATGGATTTGAGGCTGCTCGACATTGCAAACTCGTAGGAATCGGGCATTGAAGCGAGCACGGCACGACCGTATTCGGTATATTCGTTTCCGTACATATTGCGCACGTTATCGTCAAGATCGTCTCCGACGATTGCGATCGTTTCGTATCCGTTATAGTCCTCGTAAACGGTGAATACGAGGAGAATATTCTCCTCGTAGTTCGCCGTGTCCTCAAATGCAGCCGCATATTGCTTCATTGCGTAATTCTGCATCGTGCTCTCGTCGTAATTGTTGATCGTTACGTTACAAGCTCCGAAAAGGGACGCAACGCCCCCCAAAACGAGCATTGCGATGAGCAGGACAATGATGATTCCCGAAAAGAGCATTCCGAAAAGCCCACCGAGGCATCCGCCTCTGCCGTAAGGTCTGCCCCAAGGTCTACCCCAGCCCCAAAAGCCGTGGTGATGATAGTGCGGTCCGTGAGGTCCGTGTGGTCCGTGAGGTCCTCCGTGAGGTCCTCCGGGACGAGGTCCGCCGCCGAAGCCGCCGCCTCCCGGTCTGCCTCCTCCTCCGAAGCTGCCTCCGCCGCCTCTTGAGCCGCCGCCGAAGCCGCCGCCTCTTGATCCTCCGCCTGGTCCTGGCATAATAGTTTCCTCCTTTTGATAATTGATTTATTTTCTGATTTTATTATACGGCATTATCCCGCAAAAGTAAAGGGCACATTTTGCAAAATAGACCGCCGTATTTCCGCTCCCGGTGCAAAATAAACGCACTCCGGGGGGGATTTTTCTTTTTTTATCAAACGATCTCCACGCCCTCGATGAGTGCGAGCTTCGGGCCGTTATAGCCCTCGTGGGTGGTGGATTCATTCGAGAATCTGATGCTCGAGAGGGCGGCGGAGAGCTTTCCGCTGATGGAAATTCCCGTTACGGGAATCTCACGCTCGCCGTCGAAATAGTATGCAAGTCTGACCTCGCCGCCGATATAGTCGTTATAGATATCGAGCTGGAGTCCCGACATCGAAGCGCATCTGAAATAGGGCTTTGATCTCAGCTCGCCGTCCGTGAGCGTACCGAGCTCCACCTTAATGCAACCGAGGTCGCCCGTGGGCTTCTCGCCGAGGTACTGTGCAAACGTCGTGTCGCCCCAAAGAGCCGTCGCACGTCCCCCCTCAATGACCCTTCTGTCAACGAGAGTCGTTCCGTCCGTGTCGAATGCGGCGCTTTTGACGCTTCCCTTGACCTCGGCGCACATAGTAACGCCTATAGCGTCGCCGCTTGCGTTCTTTTGAAGCTCGTCGCCGACGGAGAATGCGTTCATGTGCTGATAGACGTTGCTGAAATTAAAATCCCACGCTATTTCGGAGAACAAATTCTCAAGCTCGGGAGCACCGAGAACGACGGGGCAATCAAGCTTCGTCTCGGGCTTCCTTGCGAAATACCTATCACGAACCTCACGCATTTTCGTTGCGATTTCTTCCCTGACTCTGTCGTGATCGAATTCCGTGAAATTGTACTGCTCGTAAAGCTCAACACTCTCCTCGCCGTTGAAGGTGGGGATCGCCTCGACCATTGCACGGTAGCCGACGTGCGTCTTGTTTATGCCGCAACTGTTGCGAACGGTGGTCGTGTCCTTGTAAATAAAGATCTCAAGCGCATTTATCGAGCAGCCCTCGACGCAGTCTGCCTCAAAGCAGGCGGATGCGATCTCGGAAGCGAGCTTTTTCGGAGTGTAGTCGGTAAAATTCGAGTCGGATCTGTATTCACCCACCTCACCCCCGGGGAGAGAGTGGAGCTGATTGGAGATCAGAGCTGCTCTTGAGGCTGCCTTTCTCGCCTCTGCGGCGATACGCTCGTCGTCGTAGGACGAATAGACCGAAAAGCTTGCCGAGCCGAGTGCGCCGTCGTGCTCGGAGTAGACCGTAACGCTCGTTGCGGTCGTGTCGGTGCTTCTCACCGTTTCAAGATCCCTGTGAACGAAAAAGAGCTCCGTCGATTCCGTTCTCTTGGAGACGACTCTCCAGTCGGAGATGCCGCCCGTGGAATTGAGTATGTCGATTATTCTGTTTATCATGCCAGCTTCACCCTCACTTTCAGGGCAGGTCCGCCGTCGGACACACGCACCCATTCCTTATAGCCCTTGCCGCACGAGCCTGCGCCGATGATCTTGAAATCGTCCGAGACCATCGAGATGGACTTGAGCAGCTCGGGAACGCTTCCGCTCATTACGACGGGAGAAACGTAATTGTCCGTAAGCTTTCCGTCGATTATTTCAATGCCGTATTCCGCCGTGCACTGTATCTGCCAGTTTTTCGGATCTTCCATTCCGTTGTTCGTTTCAAAAAGCATATAGCCGTGCTTGACGGACGCTATCATGTCCTCAAGCTTGTCGTTTCCGGGGCAGAAGAACGTGTTCGTCATACGGGAGTACGCCTTTCTCTTGTAGGACTGACGTCTGCCGTTGCCGGTCGGCTCGGTGCCGAGCTCGGTTGCGGACGTGAGGTCGGAAATGCCCGAAACGAGTATTCCGTCCTTGATTATCTGCGTATCGTGAGCGAGAACACCGTCGTCGTCAAAGAAGTAGGACGCCGTCGAGAATGTTGCCGACGCTCCGTCATGCATATTGCATATCGGAGAGGCAACGTACTTGCCGACGTAGTGCTTTGCAAGAGCACGGTCCTTGACGAACTGGTCCATCTCAACTCCGTGTCCGAACGCCTCGTGTGCGATAAGCCCCGAGATCGACGGATCGGTGATAACGTCGTAAACGCCGGGAACTATCGGCTTTGCCTTCGAGAGCATCTCGCACTTGTGTACGAGTGCATCAAGGTGGGAGGGCATTTCGTCAAACGCCTCGCTCATAAGGTTGGAATACGTTCCCTCCCTTGCGGAAACGATCCTCTCGCCGTCTCGGTAGACTGCGACCGCCATTACGTTTACCCAGGAATAGAACTGATCAAGCTCACGGTTCTTGGAAACGAAAAGCTTGGAGATAACGAGGGGCATTACAACCACCATGGCGTTTACGATCTTGTCGCTGCGACCGAGGATCTCGTCCTTTAGCTCCGTGCAACGGCGCAGAAGCTCCTCATCGGAAAATTTGTCGAAATCGCATTCACGTGAGAACGATTTCACCATCGGCTCGTCCGCCGGCACGGGAACGGTGATCTGCCTGTCCTCGAGGCTTTCGTCAAGCTTGACCGCATCCTCAATCTTGCGAGCGAGAGCGGCAACGTCGCCCGAGATGTCGTCGAGCGAGTATTCGAAGAAGGAGCGACCGTTGTGGAGCTTTACGACGAAGCCGCACTCCGCTCCCCCGCCCTCTCCGATGCTGGAAACGGCACGGTTGACACGCACGCTGGCGGAGCTTACGTCCGTGCCGAGCACGCCGACGTACTCAAAGCTCGGGGAAAGCTCCGCAACGAGCTTGCGGCAAGCGGCACGCCTTGAATCTAAAAATTCGGAAAAATTCATTATTTATCCTCCGTTCTGAAAAATATACATAATCATTTTATCACTTTTTCGACCGCAACGCAAGAAAAATATTAAAAATTATATGACCGTGCTGTGAATTTTTTTGAAAAATCCGCATTTTCCACTTGTAAATCGCCGTCTTTGGTGGTAAAATGATTGAAAAAGAGGCTTGATTGGAGCTTGATGACGACAAATGAACGAAAATAAGGGAAAATTTTTTGAAGGCTTGAAAAATAAAGAGACCGCAGTGCTCGTCGCCCTGCTCGTGCTGTGCGTGGCAGTGCTCGGAACGCTCGTGTTTCTGAATATAGACCGCTTTACGCAAACGACGACAACGCAGGAAGCACCCGACGAATACGTCCTCCTTCCCGACCTCGAGGGCAAAACGCTCGCAGAGGCAAGAGAGATCCTTGGGGGGCTGGGGCTTTCCTTTGAGATCAAAGCCACCGACTCAAGACGGGCAAACGTCGTCGAGAGCGTCGACGCCGAGGGCGAGAAGACGTCGCAGGGACTGAAAATAAAGCACGGCGCAACCGTTACCCTCCACGCAAACGAGATCGGAATCGACCGAGTGATATACCTCACGTTCGACGACGGACCGACTGCGTATAATACCTTTGAAATTTTGGATATGCTCGATGAGCGTGGGATAAGCGCAAGCTTTTTCGTCGTCGGAAACAGAATTTCCGAATACGGCGACCGCATAAAAGCCATCGTGGAGCGTGGGCACGTGCTCGCATGCCATTCTTATTCGCACGACCTGTCGAAAATCTACGGCGAGGGCGGTCTTGATAAGCTTCTCTCCGAGATCGACGCATACGAAAAGGACGTCGAGAAGGTGTTCGGCAAGAACGCAATGGATTCCGTCGGACGACTGTTCCGCTTCCCCGGCGGCTCGACTCAAAATAATATCCTCACGAGAGCCGAAGCACTTGAATATATCGCCGCAATACAGGATAAGGGATATAAAATTTACGATTGGACGGCTCTAACCGGGGATAGAGATACGCCGGCTAATACCGAGCCCGAGGATATGCTCGATGAGCTTGAAGCAACGCTCGCAAGGGCAAAAAATCGAGGCGAACCGCTGATAGTCCTCATGCACGATATGCAAACGACACGTGAAGCCCTGCCCGAGATCCTCGATCGGCTCATCTCCGAGGGCTACTACTTCGATACCGTCAACCATTGCCCCGAATATACCTTCGCAGAAAATTGAAACGAAAAGCACGACAAGTACACCTCGCCGTGCTTTTTT
>CAZONA010000076.1:0-5345 GCA_964581025.1 uncultured Lachnospiraceae bacterium | reverse complement strand
CCGTAACATAGGCATTTTCGCTAATCACAAAGTTCTTTGCCGTTACGGTGTATTCGCCTTTTTTCGTAGTTGCATCAACTGTGATGGTTGCGGGAATTTCAACCTCATATCCGCCTTCAACGGTATACTCAACATTAGCACTCTGATTTGTTGATTTATCGGGCTCTGTGATTTTCTTTGCGGAAGAAAGATCAACGGAAACAGAAGCTACATATTTTGTAGCGGTGTCAAATGTGTTGGATCCTGCCGTACCGCTACCATCGCAGAATTGCAGTCCCATGACATTGCTGTTGACAACCATCCACAGGTCAATGACAACCGTGGTGCCGTCGGCAGTATTGCCTGCGGAAACGACTGAACCGGAATCGGAATCATAAATATTTGCGTTGGTATCCAATTCAAGAGGGAAGGTGATGGATGTCACAATTGTAACATTTGTTGCCTCTGTTTCGCCCTGCTTTACAATGCTTGCGGTTTCGGTAGTGCATGAGGTGACGTTCTTCAACTCATGATTAGCATTATAGTATTTGATGTCATAGTTACTATCTACATACGATGTAAAATCAATGGTATAGATGACACCGGCTCCTTTTTGGAAATTGACGGTCACATATTTATTTCCGTTTTCATCTACGGTAATAGAAGCACTTTTATAAACGCCTACGGTACCGGAAGAACCCATGGAATTGGTGAATTCATCTGCAAATTCAATACCGCCCATTGCATTCACATAGAGGCTCATATCCGCATCTACGGAATATTTTCCTTGTGTAAGTTCCGTTGCTTCCGCTGCAAATGCAGACACAGCCGACATGGACATCAGCATTGCAGCTGCGATAACACAACTCATGATTTTCCCCAAAAGGGATCCTTTTGTTTTGTACATTTGTATGTACTCCTTTCTTGCGCTGTGCGCCAATAATCTATTTCTCAAAGCATTTTAGCTTTCGAGCCGAAATTAAGTTATTTTACCGCTAACTCAAACGGTACGTCCGCACCGTTCATGGGGGTCAGATCAGTCATTGAATATGTATTGTAATGAAGTGTCGCACTGTATGTACCTGCGGAAAGCGCCTGTGTCAGCTCAACTTCATACAAATGCTGACCGGGTTTCAAATATTTAGACTCATATATCGTTTCGCCGGTATCGACCAAAATAACACTGATCACAAAGTAGCAGTTGTTCTTTTCAGGGTTATAGAAATTGGCAGATACAGTTGTTTTTCCCGAATCTATCGTCCAAGTTTCAAATCCCGGAATTGATATTTTGTCAGACTGCGCCGCGGATTGATTTAAGGTCTGATCTGCTTCGAATTCGATTTCCGGTTTTAATACGAAATGATAACCGAAAAAAACAAATACAAAAAAACAAATCAATGCCGTAACACCGGCAACAATCAATGTATAGCCCGCAGTAGCCTTTTTCTTAATCTGTTTTTCCACAAGTACCTCCTTTACGGCTGAATATGCAGTGCTTTCTTCCGTCTATCGACACGATTTTTGAAGACACTTCAAACGCCTCATTTAATATATTTTCACTTACCGCTTCATCAATTGCCCCTTGCGCCGTAATAAAGCCGTCCTTCATAATGATGACCTCATCGCAAAATTCAAGAGCAAGATTAATGTCATGGAGAACCATAACGATAGTTATGTTCTTTTTACGGTTCAATTCTCTTATGAGATGTAATATTTCAATCTGATAATGAATATCGAGATAAGTGGTGATCTCATCAAGAAGCAAAATTTCCGTCTCCTGTGCCAATGCCATTGCCAGCCAAACCCGTTGCATTTGACCGCCCGACAGAGCCGAAACCGCTCTGTCGGCATATTCTGCCGTATTGGTATCATCGAGAGCCTTTTGTATGGCAATTTCATCTTCCTCTTTGGCAAAACGGAACATAGTTTGATATGGCGTTCGACCTGCCGAAACAAGTTTTTCCACTGTCATATCACCGGGAGCAGTGTTGCTTTGATGCACCACGGCAATATTTTTCGCTACGGTCATTCGTTTCATCAAAGCAGTGTCAATGCCGTTTAGCAAAATTTTTCCGCTGTTCGGTTTCAATACCCCGGCAATCAGATTCAAGAGCGTTGATTTACCGCATCCGTTTGCACCAATCAACGCCGTTATTTTTCCTTCCTTAAAAGAAGCTGACACACCGTGTAATATCTCCGTTCCTTTTTCGTATGAATAGCAAACATTTTCGATCGACAGCACGTTCTTATTTTCCATAAACAGCACCACTCCTTTTCAAAAGCACGATCAATAACGGGCCACCGATGATTGCCATAATGATCGCGGCACTGATCTCATAAGGGTAGGCAACCGCTCTGCCCACCGTATCTGCCGTAAGAAACACCAACGCACCGAGCAAGGCACTGTATGGTAGCAGTTTCTTATGATCGCTACCGACAAGTAATCTTGCAATGTGCGGAACTACAAGACCAAGAAAACTAACCGCACCGATGATTGCCGTAAATGCGGATGCCATCAAAACCGAAAGTACGGACACTAATATCCTCGTTCGGTTAATATTTATACCCAAACCGATCACCGTTTTGTCTGACAGTGAAAGCAAATTGCAGCTTTTTATCGAAAAAACACAGAGTACCGCCGAAATCACCGCATAAACCAATAGAATATATACATCTTCCCATGTTTTCAAAGAGATATTTGCATTGATGATACTTGCGGCACCTGAATATGTGTTTCCGGTAAAAGCGTTAAATGCCTGATATAATCCCGTAAAGAATGCATCCACTGCAATGCCGGTCAATATCAACCGAACAGGGCTGATTTCCTTGTTCCAAGCTAACAGATAGACAAGGGCAAAAGCAACCATACCACCGACAAACGAGAAGATCGGTGTAAACATGGCAATCGACGGAAAAAACGAGGTTACAATGACAGCCGCCAAAGCGGCACCCGAACTGACGCCTATAATACCCGGATCGGCAAGAGGATTTCTCATAACCGCCTGCATTAAAACACCAGACACAGCCATTAATGCGCCGCCAATCATCGCAACGATAATTCTCGGAAATCTTAGTTGCAAAATAATTGCAACTGTTTCATCATATTCAAGAAATAACCCTTTGAAAAGTTGTGATACCGTTGTTTTTAGGCCACCTGTATTCGCCGCAAAGAAAAAAGTCACAAGGAGCAAAGCTGCTGTTGTTACGAAAACAAAGAATACTTTTCTACTTTCTTTTTTCATTGCGCTTCACCATGTAAAATAGGACGCAGATATTCAAGCGATTTCGTCCATGAAAGCGTAGCACTCATTCCGAAATGCTCCGACGGAAGATATACGATACGTCCTTCCTTTACTGCATCAAAATATTGCCACGAGGCATTACTTTCAAATTCACTTTTCATATATTTGAAAGCATCTTCCTCTGCGTAGTGTGCAAAAACAAATATATAATCCGGTTTCTTCCGAACAATATCTTCCGGGTTGATGTTTACAAATCCGTTTTCATCACCGTTGTAATCGGAACCGTAAACATTGCAGCCCCCTGCAAGTTTAACGAGATTGCCTACATAGGAGTTTTCCGTAGCCACAAGATAAAATCCGTCCGGGAATGCCATCAACAGCAATATGCTCGGCTCATTTTCCACATCGTTTGAGTAACTGTCCATATAATCACGGTATTTTTTATTGAGTCGCTCTGCCTCATCCTCACATCCGAGATATTCTCCAAGCGAATTAATGGCTTTGTACATTCCATCAACACTGCTCAGATCTAAAAATGCCGATGTGATTCCCGCCGCTTGATAGCTCTCGGCAAGACTTGATTCCAATGTTTGCGGAGAAAGCACTAAGTCCGGATTCAGGCTTTTAATGATTTCCAAATCGGGGTTCATAGGCGCGCCAACCGTTGTAATTTCACGATAACGCTCCGGCAGCGTTCTCGATGTTTCAGGAACACCGATCACATTATCGTATCCGAACTCATTCAATATCTCACAAATCGCAACGGAAGTAGCAACTATGGTAATCTCACCGTTTGCTTCATCTTTGGGAGCATTTTGAGTAAAGGATGCACAACCGCCGAACATGAATAAGCAACTGCTAAGTGCTAAGACCAAAAGTCTTTTTAATTTACTCATTCTTTTTCTCCTTTCGTGCAACTATAACAAGTGCCGAGCCGCATATAATCATAATGCCCGCAACTACTGTCACAGAAATTAAAATATTCTCTCTGAAGTATGCCGTATAATTGCCCGTGACCGCACTTTCATCGGATTCGGAATTCTTATCGGAATTTTCGTCCGCAGGATAAATGTTCAGCCCGTCTTTATTTTCCGCATTTGTTCCGTTTGATGACGGCTTTTGTTCTCCCGAATCATTACTGTCACTCGGTTTGTTGTCCGTATCAAAAGCGCCATCTACAGAAAGTGATGACCAATCCACGGATAATGTTGCGGCATAACCGTCTTTTGTGAACTGTGTTCCCATCACATTGCTGTTGACAAACAACGTGAGCTCATACTTCGCGCTTTCATACTCGATAGGAAAAGTCACGGAATCCACATAATGAACTTTCTCTTTTTGAGCATTTTCCGCGGTATCGTCGCTTAGTGTATAAGTAATTGTATCGGTTATCAACGTTCCGTCGGTATTATAATAGCCAATCGTTCCGCTTTGAATTCCGTTTGTTTCGGTAACATAAGACGGCAAAACATCAACAAAAGTGTCACAAGTAATACCGTATATCGTAACTTGACTTTTTGTGAAATGCAGCGTCATCGTCCTGCTCCCGTCTGCCGCTACTGTTACAGACGAGGACATCAGCAAAGGTTTTCCAAATTCAACTCCCCCCATCGCATTTACATAGCAGGAGAGTTCTGCCTTGATTTGATATGTACCTTCCGGTAAATCATCATAATCATAGGCCATTGCGGTTACCGAACAGATACAGAACATTACGAACGCCGTGAGTACCAAAGATAAATGTCTTATTCTTCTCATTCGCATCATCTTACCCTTTTACAGAATAATACGGACACACACTGCAAATCGTATGTCCGTATATCGTATTTTCTCAAATAAGCGATGCTCCGAGAGCCTTGCAAGCTGCAATCGCATCATCATCGGGGGCTTCGTTGCAGATCACAAAGTCGCAAGCCATGACTGCACCATCCGAAATGCAGCTTTCCTCCCAATTACGCATCCACTCGCCATCGCCCCAACCGTAAGAGCCGAACAGAGCAATCTTCTTGCCACTCAGCTTGCTCTCACAGGACTCAAACATCGGCGCAAATTCATCTTCTTCCAGCACCTCTGCACCCATGGCAGGGCAACCGAAAGCTACTGCATCAAAAGAATCCATCTGTG
>CAZONA010000075.1:3122-5367 GCA_964581025.1 uncultured Lachnospiraceae bacterium | reverse complement strand
TGTTCCGCACAAAAAGCCACCCGGATGGGTGGCTTTTTGGGTTTATTTTCGGGTTATCTGACCTTATTTTTAATTTCCTCGGAGATTTTAGCGATGAATTCATCGACGCTCATAGAGCCTATATCGCCGTCCTTACGAGAGCGGACTGCAACTGTATTACTCTCAAGCTCTTTACCTCCGACGACGAGCATATACGGCACCTTCTCCTGCTGTGCGCTTCTGATCTTATAGCCGATGGTCTCGTTCCTTCTATCGACCTCGTTTCTGATTCCGAGCTCGATAAGGCGGCGGGATATTTCATCGCAATATTCGATCTGTGCGTCGCCGATGGGGAGCATTTTGACCTGAACGGGAGCCATCCAAGTGGGAAGTGCGCCTGCGTACTTTTCAAGCAGCAATGCGAGCGTTCTCTCATAGCAGCCCATGCTCGTTCTATGGATGATATAGGGTGTTTTAAGTGTATTATCGGAATCGACGTACTCCATTCCGAACTTTTTCGCAAGGAGCATATCTATCTGTATTGTAATGAGGGTATCCTCCTTACCGAAAACGTTCTTGATCTGGATATCGAGCTTCGGACCGTAGAACGCCGCCTCGTCCTTTCCGATGGTATAGTTACCCTTACCGAGATTTTCGTCAAGGAGCTTACCCATTATGCTCTGAGCAAGGTCCCACTGCTCTGGCGTGCCCTCGTACTTATCCGTTCTTTCGGGGTCCCACTGCGAGAAGCGGAAGGAGCAATCCTCCTTAAGTCCGAGTGTATCGAGGCAATAGAGTGCGAGGTCAAGGCAGCCCTTGAACTCCTCCTCCAGCTGTTCGGGGCGGAGGATGAGATGTCCCTCGCTGATGGTAAACTGACGGACACGGATAAGTCCGTGCATTTCGCCGCTATCCTCGTTTCTGAAAAGCGTGGACGTCTCGCCGAGTCTCATCGGGAGATCTCTGTAGGAGCGTTTTTTATTAAGAAATACTTGATACTGGAACGGGCAGGTCATCGGGCGAAGTGCGAAGCATTCCTTTGTTTCATCATGAGGATCGCCGATAACGAACATACCGTCAAGGTAATGATCCCAGTGCCCCGAGATCTTATAAAGCTCTCTCTTTGCCATAAGGGGCGTTTTGGTGAGCAAGTAGCCCCTGCGTTGCTCCTCGTCCTCGATCCATCTCTGAAGTGCCTGAATCGTGCGTGAGCCCTTAGGCAGAATGATGGGAAGTCCCTGACCGATGCAATCGACCGTGGTGAAGTACTCAAGCTCACGGCCTATCTTATTATGGTCTCTCTTTCTCGCCTCCTCGAGCATCGTGAGGTGTGCGTTAAGCTCGTCCTTAGAGGGAAAAGCGATTCCGTATATTCTCTGAAGCATTTTATTGCTCTGGTCGCCCTTCCAATATGCGCCCGTGCACTGTGTGAGCTTTACAGCTTTAACCGCACCGGTCGAGAAAAGGTGAGGACCTGCGCAGAGGTCGACGAATTCGCCCTGAGTATAGAAGCTGATGGTCGCGTCCTCGGGGAGCTCCTCGATGAGCTGAACCTTATAGGGCTCTTCCCTGCTTTGCATAAGGGCGATTGCCTCCTCTCTGGGGAGCTCGCTTCTCGTGATGAGGAGATTTTCCTTAACTATCTTCTTCATCTCCGCCTCGAGCTTTGCGAGGGAATCCTGAGTAAAGGGCACGTCGGAGTCAAAATCGTAATAGAATCCGCTCTCGATAGCCGGTCCTATGGTGAGCTTGACCTCGGGGTAGAGGCGTTTTACCGCCTGCGCTAAAATATGGCTTGCCGTGTGATTGAAAACGTGTCTGCCGTCGGGATGTGCAAAGGTGAGCAGCTCGACCTCCGAATCCTGCGAAAGCGGATACGAGAGTGCGACGACGTTACCGTTAACTCTTGCGGCGATAACGCTACGATCAATCCTTTCAGCCGCACGTGCCGCCTCGTACACCGTTACGGGGGCATCGAATTCAAGGCTGACGTCATTAATTCTGATCTTCATAATCTTCTCCTTTATGATAAAAATATTATTTGAAAAATAAACACCCCGAACGGCTCTGCCGTTCGGGGTGCGATAAGCTGATTACGCACGGTTCCACCCGAAATTTTAACTTCGATGAATATTCCGTCTGACGCACGGGTGGTACCGTTGCAAGTGCCGCGGAGGATATTTCAGCATGCTATCCCCTCTCTGTGCGAGGCTTAAGTGCAGGGCGTGTCCCTTGCATTTTTATTTTTATAAATGTTAGCACAATT
>CAZONA010000075.1:0-3022 GCA_964581025.1 uncultured Lachnospiraceae bacterium | reverse complement strand
ACAAACCCATTTCTCTTTCTGTTATACTCGGAGCGGGGGTTATAGACCTCACGCCAGTTGAGGTCGCCTCGGTCGAGAGCCTGCACGAGGATCTCCGCCGTTGCGATATTCGTTGCGACGGGGATATTATAAAGGTCGCACATTCTCATCATCTCCGCCTCCTCCTCGTTATACGAGGCACTCGAGCGTGTATCTCTGAAGTTGAGAAGCAGATCTATTTCGTTATACGCAAGGCGAGAGGTTATCTGCTGCTCGCCGCCGTGCTCTCCCGTAAGGAGCTTTTCTATCTTAAGTCCGGTCGCCTCGGAAATATACTTTGCGGTTATGCTCGTGGCGCAGAGATTGTGCTTACTGAGAATACCGCAATAGGCGATGCAGAATTGCGTCATAAGTTCTTTTTTCATATCGTGAGCTATGATTGCGATTTCCATACTATGTCCCTTTCCGCATAAGCTTTATGATAAATTCGGTGTTTAGCATCATTTTGGGGTTACAATTACCCAAATTACAAGGACATTATAGCATATCGTATAAAAGTTGTCAAGATTTTTTGCGTTTCTTCGTTCAAAAAATATCCCGTTTTTCGTTTTTTTGAGCAAAGGGAGCTGATTTTTGAAAGAAAAGGGGTGGCACACGACGTGTGCCACCCTTTTCGTTTGTCGTAATATCAGTCTGCAATGTAAGGAAGAAGAGCTACCTGACGAGCACGCTTGATGGCGGTCGTGAGCTTTCTCTGGTGCATTGCGCATGTTCCGCTGATTCTTCTGGGAAGGATCTTTCCGCGCTCGCTGATGAACTTTCTGAGCTTTGCGGAATCCTTGTAGTCAATATATGCTATATTATCCTCACAAAAGATACAAACCTTTTTCCTTCTGCGGTTGTTCGTGCGAACGGGGCGAGAAGTATTTTCTGTTCTTTCCATAATTATGAAAACCTCCTGTATTATTTTGATTGCTTGTCAGAACGGCAGATCGTCGTCTGTTTTGACCTCCTCGAAGTTGGGCGTTTCCGCACCGGAGGAGAACGAAGGAGCACCGTAGGCATCGGGCATATAGCTCGACGCAGCGGAGCTCTCCGAGCGAGAGTCAACGAACATAGCCTCGTCGATCACGACCTCGGTAGAATAACGCTTAGCACCCGTATTGTCGTTCCAGCTTCTCGTCTGAATAGAGCCGGTTACGCAAAGGGAGCTGCCCTTCTTGAAGTATCTCGAGATGAACTCGGCGGTGTTTCTCCACGCAACGCAGTTGATGAAATCCGCCTGCGTATTGCTCTGTCCGTCGGCACTCTTGGACGCAAATCTGCGATTTACCGCAAGAGTAAAGGAGACGACTGCTATTCCGCTCTGTGTTTGCTTGAGCTCGGGATCTGCTGTAAGTCTTCCGCAAAGGACGACCTTGTTTAAGTTAAGATTTGACATTCTGCCTTCCTCCGAGCGATTATTCTGCGTCCGTTGCTTCTACGGTCTCTTCGGTCTGGGACTCAAGAGCCTCTGCAGCAGCGGCAGCGGCAGCAGCCTCGGCTGCGGCAATGCGAGCAGCCTTTGCAGCGTTGTTCTTTTCGATTGCCTTTACGTCAAGCTTTATCGTCATCGAACGCATAACGCTTTCGTCGATGTTAAGAAGACGATCGAGCTCGGCGGGGAAATCGGAAGCCGTCTTGAAGGTTACTACCGTGTAGTATCCCTCTGCCTCGTCGTTGATAAGATAAGCAAGGCGACGTCTGCCCCACTCGGAAACCTCAACGATCTCGGCATTTTCAGCTATCAACGTTGTGAATTTGTTCACCGTTTCCTTTGCGGCGTCCTCGCCGTTCTTAAGGCTGACGATGAACAGGTTTTCATAAGAATTGATTACCTTTTCCATAATTTTTACACCTCCCTATGGACTTTAAGTTCGTGCTAAGACATATTTTTTTGCACGACAGAGAGACGGACGTATATCCGTATC
Organism: uncultured Lachnospiraceae bacterium; assembly: GCA_964581025.1. Classification (GTDB taxonomy): domain Bacteria; phylum Bacillota; class Clostridia; order Oscillospirales; family CAG-272; genus RGIG4608. The sequence continues at coordinate 1,073 of CAZONA010000075.1, read as the reverse complement.
ACTCGTTCATTATAACAGATTTTTTGATTTTGTCAAGGGCTTTTCGGAATTTTTTCTTCTTACTTTTTATATCTTTCAAATTTCTCTTGCATTTCACGGGAAATCTTGCTATAATGTAATCACGAATCATTTACGGAGGCTGAAATGGAGAAATTCAAATATTCCATAACTCTCGACAAGCTCATAGAGGAGCTTCAGCTCGAGGAAATATATATGCCCGTGCCGTCGGGTGAAATAAAGGTAATGAACCCCGAGGTCAACCGTCCGGGGCTGGCTCTTGCCGGCTTTCTGACCGTTTTCGAGCCGACGAGGATACAGCTTATCGGACGTGCGGAGATGCAGTATTTGAGCGAGATGAGCACGGAGCTCAGAGAGGCACGGCTCGACGCATTTTTCGCACAGCGTCCCGTTGCGGTGGTGGTTACGACCAATTTCGACGTCGGCGAGGAGCTTTTGCAGCCTGCAAGGCAGTACGGCGTTCCGATACTCAGGACACGTGAAAAAACAAGTCCCATACAGGCGACGCTAATTGCGTCCCTCAACACGCACTTGGCGAACAGGATCACACAGCACGGAGTGCTCGTTGAGGTCTACGGCGAGGGCGTTCTGATACTCGGCGAGAGCGGAATAGGCAAGAGCGAGACCGCCATTGCGCTCGTTGAGCGTGGGCACAGACTTATTGCCGACGATGCGGTCGAGATCAAGCGTGTGAGTGCGAAAACGCTCGTGGGAACTGCTCCCGAGCTGATCAGGCACTACGTTGAGCTTCGCGGAATAGGAATAATAGACGTTCGCCGCATTTACGGAATGGGTGCGGTCAAAATGAGTGAAAAGATAGATCTCGTTATCAATCTCGAGCCTTGGGTGGAGGGCAAAATGTACGATCGCTTCGGGCTTGACGAGCAGGTGTATAATATCCTCGGGATCGACGTACCGCTTATCACAGTTCCCGTTCGTCCCGGCAGAAGCTTGCCCATAATTCTTGAAATTGCGGCAATGAACCACCGCCAGAAAAAGATGGGCTATAATACCGCCGCCGAGCTTGAAAAAGCACTGCTCGAGCAGTTTGAGAG
>CAZONA010000074.1:0-5387 GCA_964581025.1 uncultured Lachnospiraceae bacterium | reverse complement strand
TCAAATTCTACTTCACCGACGACGGCAAGGTCTACTATTTCGACGACGAAACGCTTTTCGCATCAAAAACCACCGTCGACTCCGCCGCAGTCCTCGCAACCGCCAAGGTCGGTGAGGGCGTCAAACTTATAGACTTGATAAATACGGACGAGCTTGAGGATCGCGTGATATTCATAGATTCCTACCTCGGCTATTCCAGCTCGATTTTCAGATTGATAGATTTAGATGTTTTTCTTGAAAACTACATAAAGGGAATGACGGTAACCGACGATCCCGAACGTGTCGCCTACGTTCAAGCCAATATCGGAGACAGAGCGATCAGCATGAACGTACCGAAGGACGGATTCAGCGCCACCATACGGGCAAATGACGAGTCTAATGACGTGATGGTGTCAATTTTCGCAGGCGAAACCGGGCTTGTCGAGATAAAAATCGGCGACAAGGTCTACGTTTCCGTGGAAAATCTTTTCTCCGACGACGATAGCATCAGAAGAAACAATTCTCATATTTTTACCGAATAAACATAAAAACCCCCGAGTGCCACGCACTCGGGGGTTTTGCCGTTATTACTGCTTTGCGGCGAGCTCACGCTCGAGCCAGACGACTCCGAGAGAGAACGCATCGAACAGCCCGGATTTATCCGTCTGCTTAATAATGCGATTGGGATCCTTCGAGTCGATGATCTGAATAAGTATCTTGTCGGGCACTTCCTCGCCGCTCGCATCGTCCTTTTTATAGGACATTATCTCGAGCAAAAGGAAGCAGCTCTCCGCAAGCTTATCCCCATAGCAGATCGTGTTGCCCTCACGGACGAGGGGTTTACCTTTATATTCCAAATATTTTCCTTCTACAAGCTCCATATTGATCCTCCTAAATTCTGATAGATCTATTATAGCACATATCGCACAAATAGTCAATAGCTCAATAGCGACCGCCGACGTCCGAAAATTCCGCCTCGCGCATTTTTTTGATCACCTTGCTCGGCGTTTTGGATTTGAAAATTGCCGATCCTGCGACGATGATATTTGCCCCGGCGGCGATCGCCTCACCGACATTTTGCTCGTTTATGCCGCCGTCGACCTCGATATCGACGTCAAGATGCTGCTCGTCAATGTATTTTTTGAGCTCCCTGACCTTGTCAAGCGTCTCGGGAATAAGCTCTTGACCTCCAAATCCCGGCTCGACCGTCATCACGAGCACGGAATTGACCGCATCGAGATAGGGAAGCACCGCAGAGACGGGTGTGGCAGGCGAGAGGGCAATTCCGGCACGCATATCGAAATCACGTATTCTCTGCAGGGCATCACGGGGACGAGAGGTGCTCTCGACGTGCACCGTAATGCTGTCCGCTCCCGCACGAACGAAGCTTTCGATGTACCGCTGCGGATTTTTGATCATGAGATGGACGTCGAAAAAGAGCTTGGTCTTCTTCCTTATCGACTCGATAACGGGAGAGCCGAAGCTTATATTCGGCACGAATGCGCCGTCCATCACGTCAAGATGGAGATAGTCTGCGCCTGCTCGTCTGACTTTTTCAAGCTCCGAGGTAAGATCGGAAAAATCTGCCGCAAGAAGCGACGGTGCAATATAGATCATATTTTACTCCTTTCGTGCTTTCCGTGCCGCACCGAAGGCGGAGAGGGAAGCATAAAATGATATTAAAACGGTTCATGCCTTCGCAAAGGGAATGGCAACGTAAAGGACGTCGGGCACAGCCGTTGCGGTGGCGTGTTCTTTTGCGCTTTCCGAGATCATCGGGAAGCGCACTTATTTTTTGTATACCGTGCAGACTGCGTGAGCTGCGATTCCCGAGCCGTCGCCCGTAAATCCGAGTCCCTCCTCGGTCGTCGCCTTGACGCTGACGCAGTCAAGAGGTGCGCCGAGCGTGCGTGCGATGTTTTCACGCATGGCGAAAATATGGGGGGACATGCGAGGAGCTTGGGCTATCAGCGTCGCATCAACGTTCCCGACGCAGTAGCCGTGGCTACCGATCAGCTCTCCGACGAGGAATAGTAGGTGTAGGCTGTCCGCACCGTGATATTTTTCGTCTGTGTCGGGAAAATGAGCCCCGATATCTCCGAGTGCACACGCACCGAGAAGTGCGTCCGATATTGCGTGGAGAAGCACGTCCGCATCCGAATGCCCGAGAAGCCCGACCTCACTCTCAATGTGCACTCCGCCGATTATGAGCTCTCTGCCCGGGACGAGCCTGTGAACGTCGTAGCCGTGTCCTATACGTATATTCATAGCTTGCCCTCCCGTGAGCGTAATATCGCCAGAGCCATCGGAAGATCCTCGGGCGTCGTCAGCTTAAGATTGCTCCTTCCGCATTCGACGAGCTTAATGCTCACGCCGATCGCCTCGACAAGAGAATTGTCGTCGGTCGCCGTGGCGAGCGTGCCGTCTTCCGTAGCCTTCGTAAGTGCAAGCTCGTATATCTCACGCCTGAAGACTTGCGGCGTCTGCGCCTGCCAAACACGGGATCTCTCCATGCTTGAGGAGATGAACGTGCTCTTACCGTTCGTGAGCTTTATCGAATCGACCGCACGAGTCGCCGCACTTGCCGCACCGTGCTTGTAGGCGGATGAGCATACTGCACCGATCGCCTCGGGGGTTATCAAGCACCTCGCACCGTCGTGAACGGCAACGAATTTTATACCCTTGCTAAGTGCGGAAAAGCCGTTCCGCACGGATTCCTGCCTCGTCGCTCCGCCGCTCACGAGGCGGACGAGCTTTTTGAAATGATATAGCCTCTGCAGCTCACGGTAGAGTGGGAAATCCTCCTCCCGTGCCACAACGATTATTTCTTCAATGCATTCGCACCCGTCAAATGCCAAAATGGTTCTCGCAATCACCGGAACGCCGTCGAGCATGATAAATTGCTTCGAGGTCGCTCCCCCGAGTGAGTCGCCCATTCTCGTGGAGCTTCCCGAGGCGAGAATTATCGCACAGGTAGGCTCGATCCTATCACGCTTGCCGAGCACGGCTCTTGCGGTGTCGCTTATCTTGTGTAATACGTTGCCCATATAAGCTCCCTTCGGTCAAATTCAGAGTTCCTCTCCGTCCTCTATGCGCTTGACGAGAGCGAGCCTCTCCGAGTGCCTGCCGCCCTCGAATTCCGCATCGAGAAACGCATCGACCAGATCGAGCGCAAGCCCCGAGCCGACTACTCTTGCACCGAGGCAGAGAACGTTCGCATCGTTGTGCATTCTCGTAAGCCGTGCCGAAAAGGTGTCCGAGCAGCAAGCCGCACGAATGCCGGCGTGCTTGTTTGCCGCAATGCTCATTCCGATCCCCGTGCCGCATACGAGTATGCCAAGCTCCGCATCGCCTCGAAGAATACCCGAGCAAAGCCTGCTTGCCGGAACAGGATAGTCGCAGCTCTCGTCGCTGTACGTGCCGATGTCGATCACCTCGTAGCCGAGCGAGCGAAGATGGGACGCAATTGCCCCCTTAAGCTCAAATCCGCCGTGATCCGCACCTATGATTATCTTTTTCATTAAAATAAACTCCTTTATTTGTTTTCTTCCGCAAGACGTTCAAGCCTCTCACGCTCCGCTTGGGAAGCACGAAGGTAGATCGGCGAGATCTCAACGTCCGTCGTGAGCAGCTTCTGCTCCGATGCCTCAAGCGCACAGAGTGCAACGCTGTAAGCACTCTGATAGCGATCCGCCATGGGAGTGGTCTCCGTAAGTAAGCGAGTGAACGCACCCTTCGGTATGTCGTAGCCGTCGCCGCAAAGGTATATGCGAGCGTCGGGATAATTTTCGCAAAGCTCCGCCTCAAGCTCGTAAACGGATATCAGCCTGTCGTCGCAAAGCCTCGTGAGCTTTCCGCCACGGCAAAGGAAGAGAGCGTTGTAAAGCTGACCTCGTCTTGCGTTCATAACGGGACAAACGATCCCGTCCGCCCAGAGAAGATTGTGCGCAAGTGCGTCGAGCGTCGAAACGGGCGCACAGGGCTTTTGCCTGTCAAACGCAAGCCCCTTTATCGTGGCAACGCCGATCCTGACTCCCGTAAATGAGCCCGGTCCTACACTGCACGCAAAAAGATCAATATCGTCCACACCGAGCCCGAGAACGCCGAGCGAGGACTCGATCATCGGAAGCAATGTCTCGCTGTGCGTGTTTCCGTTGTTGATGGTGAACAGAGAGAGGAGCTTGTCGCCCTCACATATAGCGACGCTTGAAACCGTCGCCGTCGAATCAAGTGCTAAAATCCTCATATTAAACTCCTGATATTTTAAGATTTGTATTCTATCTCAATAAGACGCCTGTCGGGAAAATCGAGATCGGGCTTTGATATCTCCACCCTTATGTGATCTTTCGGAATGGCGTAGGGAATGTTCTCGCTCCATTCCACAAGACATATCGAGCCGTCCGTCAGATAATCGTAAAAGCCCGTGGAATAAAGATCGTCCTCGTCGACTATGCGGTACATGTCAAAATGGAAAAGCCGCCTTCCACAGTCCGTCGGATATTCGTTGACGAGCGCAAACGTCGGGGACTTGACCGTCGCCCTCTTTGAAAATATGCGAGTAAAGCCTCGAACGAACGCAGTCTTTCCGACTCCGAGATCCCCGTAGAGCGCAATGAAGGAGGGGAGAGATGCGTCCGTATAAAGCGAGCGAGCAAGCTCCTCACCCACCGCCTCCGTTTCCTCGACGGAAGCGGTAAAAATTATTTTTTTGCCGTTCATTTTTTCTTGCCGCCTCCGAGCTCCGTGAGCTTTTTCCGAGTCCCGTCGGGGTATTCGACCACTGTGCTTTGAAGCTCCGCACCGAACGAAAGACGGATCTCGTCGAGATATTCTCGGCGTAAAGCAGCCTGCTCCGTGCGCTCCTCGTCGGTCAGAGTGCGGATTTTCTGCTCACGAGCGTAGTAATTTATTTTTTCTATCTTTTCTCTTTCCATAATTGCTCCGTTTTTAACTGAAATGGGCTTTGCCCCTGATAAAAGTTTTTACTCCGCTTTTTTCAAAAAGCGGATGCGCTCGAGCCGCATAGGCTCGTCGCCCGTCGCAACGGGCGAAACTCCCCCACCGCCGTTTTCTTTTTGCAAAGCTTTTTCTGCCGCCGATTTTGCGTAGCAAATGGCTGCCGTAAGGCAGACAAGGCGGAGTGGGGCTGTATTTCGTCAAAAGAAAAAGCGTCAAAAAAGTCTTGCTACCTCTCCCACCGTCGCCTTTCCCCCGAAATGCACCTAATTCTGCGAGGATTTAACGATTGCACCCACGGAGAGAGTGGGCGCAGAAAATTGACAGCACGCATCTTTTATAAAAATTCGTGTGATGTTTTTTTGAAAAAGTTAGTTCAATTCGGAGCGGGCGACCGCAGGTGCGCCCCTACAGGTTGGTGGATGGCGTCCGTGCTCTGCCTCGCTCAATAG
>CAZONA010000073.1:0-5424 GCA_964581025.1 uncultured Lachnospiraceae bacterium | reverse complement strand
TTTCAAGTTCTGCCATTTGCTTGATTGTATCCCATAATCGCGAGATCTATTCAGTCAAGATGCACAAAAATCGGGCTTTATTTTTCTGCATACCGACCGATTTTTTGGAGAATTTGCACAAACCCGAGCCGAACGCCGCCCGCAAGGGGCAATGTGCCACGATTAATTTAACAATAAAGCGAAAAAGTCCGAAAAACCACCTCGCCGTACCAATCGGTAAATATTATATGCAAAAATTGGCAAAATTCACAAACTCCTATTGACATTTGGCCGCGACTATGATATAATAAAGCAAATAAGCGGTGCGGACAGAAAATTTATCGATCGTGGAGACCGTTTTTATAGATCAGGAGGAATTTTTAATGAAAAAGAGACTTTTAAGCGTTCTTTTGACGGTATGCATGGTACTGCCGTTGTTGCCGACGCTACCGACGCTGCCTGTCGCGGCAGACACGCGGGCAACGGAGGGCACGACCTACACGGTCGGTGGCGGATTGTCGACCTCGAGCAGCGAGGCGACGGCGCAGACTGCCACGAGCGCGGAGCAATCCCGCACTAATACGAGCGAGGCAGCGTCGGAATCGAGCGCGACGGGCGCGGAGGAATATGACGCAGAGACGGTTGCTTTGGTGAGCACCGCCCGTGCTGAATTGGCGTATGCTGTCGCCAATAATTCGGGACATGAAGAGCCGATACATGCTCTGAATCGTCTGAATGAACTTCTCATTGCGTCCGACAACCTCGTTTGCTCACATAATTGGAAAAAGACGGACACCATTGCCCCGACCTGCATTTCCAAGGGCTACGACGTAAAAACCTGCACACTCTGCGGGGCTTTGTGCTATGCGGACAACGGTACGCAAAAATTGGGTCACACGAGTCTTGAGCACTGCACCCGTTGCGGTCGAGATAATCTGATTCAGGTGGGATGCTTTTGGCTCTCCTGTGACCGTAAGCTGGTGGAAGATACAGATTTTCTTATCGGCATACGGAACAGCCTGACTATTCTGTGTTCGGATCATGTCACGATCAGCAATGTCGACGCGGATACGATGAGCTTCGGCTCTATTAAGTTGAATGGAAAAACGCATGGGATCAGCCTTCTGGGAATCAACATCAGTTCCGATCGCCTCGCCAGAACTGCATTGGAAATTTCCGAGGATGTGACCTCCGCAACAATTCATGTGCAGGAAGGAACGCCGAATCTGCTCTTTTCCATGCTGGGAGGAAGAGAATGGGGCGCGTTGAACAAAGACAGTGACGAAACCGCACTGCATATTGACGGAAAGGGAGCACTCTACGCCGTCAGCTTCAATGGTGCGGGAATCGGTGGTAAAAGCGGCAGTAATATCGTAATCGAGGATGCGACTGTTGTTGCTATGGGTACGGTTCCTCACGGTTCTTTCAGTGGTGCGGGGATCGGCGGTAACAGCAGTGTTCCTTGTTCGAAACTTCAAATCAACAGAGCGGCCGTCATTGCCATTGCAGGGAAAATAATGACTGAGAATACTAAAGCGTATGGTTTCGGCTCGGCGGCGATCGGTTCGAATGTAGAAACCAAAGACATCAAGATCTATGACTCCTTGGTGGTGGCTATGGGGGACTCGGGAGGCGCCGGTATCGGCAGTGGAATCGGACACGTTTCGGGTATTGATATCCGCCGTTCGACGGTGACGGCAATCGGCGGTAGTCGGGGGTCGGGGATCGGAAGTTCCTGCAACTATCCGGATTCATACTCGTCATCCACTTATTATGGTTGCGCAAATGTCAGCCAAGTCGATGTTCGGGATTCCGTTGTGCGCGCTTACGGTGGGCAAGGCCCGGGAATCGGCACGATCTGCGGCACGGTGGAGAATATCTCTCTTGTTAATAGTGTCATAACGGCAAAATCGACCGAAGCGCGATGCGCAGCACCGGGAATCGGTTCTGCCTCCTATGATGGCGACCATCCCGGCGGCACAGTTTCCGGCATTGTGATTGACGGCAGCTCGGTTCGCGCCGTGGCCGACAAAGCAGATGACTACAACGGAACGGTTGCCTCTATCGGAAGCGGCGAAAATGCCATTGTGGTGAAAAACAGCGTCGGTGCGGAAGTTTATTTGATCGTCATCGAAAATTCCGAGGGGAAAACGATTTACTATACCGATGCCCAAAATAAATTCAAGGCTTATGGGATAATCAACCACACCGCTGTCGACGCGAATGACGGCAACTGTTACGTATATCTTCCCAAAGATATTTTAGATATCCGAGTAAACGGCGAGACCACCCATGTACATCTCTCAAACGGAGAATTGAAAGAATTTTGGCAGGAGAAAGGCGACTACAAATACCACTGGGAGGAGTGTACCTACGACGGTTGCGGCAAGACACGCAACAAGACCGAGCACACATTTGCAAGTGGCGTCTGTGGCTGCGGCTATGTGATGGACATCCGACTGCTCTGTCGGGTGGAGACACCGAACACCTCCTCAGGGCAAACCTACAGTGCCGTCGTCAAGTACACGGATAAGATCTATACCAAGATCTCCGAGTTGGTCAAGGAAACACCATTTGCCAACGGGTACCATTTCATCGGCTGGACGAACACGAGGGGCGGCACGGTGGCTTTAGATGAGAATGCCGTTTGCGGCGACTATGCCGTCTCGGGCATCTATACGAATGCCTCCGCAAGTCTCGCGTGCTACTGCATGTGGGGGTTGAGCGACCTGCTCGTCACCGCCACCGACGGCAGCAAGCTGACAAGCAGCGATTACACCTACGAACTCGAGGGAGGGGCTTATGTGCTTCGCCTGAAGGGGTCAAAATCTTTCACCATTCGCAATAACGACGGTGTGACGACCGCGCGGGACACTATTTGGATGGATGGCTGTACTGCAATTACCCTTGCGGGCGTCTGTATTGAGAGTAACTTTGCTACGATTTCTTGTTCTCCTTATGGGGAAACGTCTCTCACCTTGACCCTGCAAAAGGGAACCTGCAACTCCTTCTGCTTCGACGGCGCTACCATCAATGTTGAAATGCCTGTGCACTTGACGATCGACGGTGAGGGCGGTCTGATCCTCAGCGACGGAACAGGCGACCGGGGTTACGGCTTTCTGAGCACGTGCACGTATGGAAAGGTGACCATCACCGACGGTGCGATCACCTGCGACAAAGGACAGGGAATGGCAAAGAACATCGAGCTCGTCATCACGGGCGGCTCGGTCAAAGGCTTCGTGGGCAACGGTGTCCGCCCGAAGAACGAGGGCGGCGAAGATCTTTACCTCCTCACCATTCCCAATCCCAACGCAAGCAAGGTCTATATCGACAGCGTGCTTTACAACGGCACGAACCACACCGCCGCCGACCCCGACGACACCAATCTCTACGCGTGGGTGCCGGGCAGGGACTGCACCGTCACCGTGGGCAATCGCGACTACGACTACAAATTCGTGAACGGCGAATTTGTCTACAGCCGTGACCTGCTCATTACCTCGGAGCAGACCATCGTCGAGGGTGTGGACTACACTTATGAAGACGGCGTTCTGACGATTTTGACCTCCAAGCCCGTCACCATCAAAAACGGCGTCGGCGTGAGCGTGGCAACGGACGTCATTGCCGTTGCCAAGGATGTCAATGCCGACATTACCCTTGCGGGTGTGAACATTAACGTCTCTAACACGGGCGAGGAAACCTACTCGAACGGTCTTGCGGCACTCTACATCGCCGACGACAGCAAGGGCAATGTCACCATCCGCCTTGCCGAGGGCACGGAAAACATTCTCCGAAGCGGCTATGACCGTGCCGGCATCGAAAAGAACGGCAGCGATGCCGAGACCACCACTGAATCACAGCTCGGCACTCTGACCATCACCGGCACGGGCAAGCTGACCGTCTACGGCGGCACTCGCGGCTCCGGCATCGGCAGCGCAAGGACCAAGCGCACGCAGAATATCGTCATTGAAAACGGCGACATCACCGCCATTGGCGATCTCGGCCCCGGCATCGGTGCGGGGTACGGGGCACTCAATGTGACCGACAACTACGCCGCCTGCAATATCACCATCTCGGGCGGTACCGTCCACGCCACGGGCGGCTGGGGCTGCGCAGGCATCGGCGGCGGCTACGGTGGCGGCGTCCGATACCTCACCATCACCGGCAAGGACACAAAGGTCTATGCGACGGCCGGCGGCAACGCCGCGGGCATCGGCACAGGCTATTGTAGCTACGCCGTCTCGCCCAATGCATATTGGATCACAATTGAGAAAGGCGCATATGTTGAGGCGACCTCAGGTAGCGCAAACGGCATCGGCGTCGGTAAGATGCTGGGTAGCAAGTCCGGCGGTCATTTGAAAGACCTCAGGATCATCGATGCCACGGTCATTGCCAAGGGCGGCACGAACGCCATCGGCTCGGCGGATACCGCTGAAAGTGCGTGTGGTGACATTTTCATTTCCAACAGCACCCTCTCCCTCACGGGCAAGTACTGCGGCATCGGCGGTGGAGGCTCAGCATCTGTCTGCTTCAATGGCGACAGTAGCTCGATTTACATCTATTACACAGATGTAAACGGTCAGCCGATCGGCTACGGCGTGGGAGATGCGGCGAGAACCGCAGTTGTTCCGAGCAAGAGCGATAAAACCCCGCTCTATCTCCTTACAGTTGCAAACCCCGACAGCAAGGAAGTCAAAATCGACGGAACGGTTTGGAATCCCAAGAATCATACCGCCGCCAACGCAAAGGATACCAACCTCTATGCCTGGCTTAGTGGTCGGAAGCATACAGTCACCGTCAGCGAGACGACAACGGTCTATCACTTCGACAAAACGACGGAGACCTTTGTTGTCACCGATTGCTATGACAATAACAGCGACTGCAAGTGCGACCTCTGCGGCGAGACTTGCCACCACATCGTCAGCCATGAGGCAAAGGCACCGACCTGCACTGACGTCGGCTGGAACGCCTACGAATCCTGTGAGTTCTGTGATTATACAACCTACAAAGAAATTGCGGCAAAGGGACACGATCACAAGGCGGTCGTTACCGCCCCGACTTGTACGGAAGACGGTTACACCACCTACACTTGCACGGGTTGCGGCGACAGCTACACCGCAGACAAAGTTTCCGCACTCAGTCACGACTGGAGTGCATGGACGACAAACGGTGACGGCACGCACTCGCGAGTTTGCGGAAATGACAACAGCCATGTTGAAACCGAAAATTGCTCGGGCGGCAGTGCCGATTGTACGCACAAGGCGGTCTGCGACCTCTGCGGCAGTGAGTACGGCAATGCTCAAGGCCACGATCTCGTTCATCACGAGAGCAAAGATGCAACTTGTACCGAAATCGGTTGGGATGCATACGACACTTGCAATAATTGCGATTACACAACCTACAAAGAAATTGCGGCAAAGGGACACGATCACAAGGCGGTCGTTACCG
>CAZONA010000072.1:0-5512 GCA_964581025.1 uncultured Lachnospiraceae bacterium | reverse complement strand
AATCAAGGGTTTTTCGGGGCAATATCTTTTTTATCGCCCTTTGATGGTTGCGGGGAGGGGACTTGAACCTCCTGACCTCCGGGTTATGAGCCCGACGAGCTACCAACTGCTCCACCCCGCGATATTATTTTGTGGTGCCGGGAACGGGAATCGAACCCGTACGGTACTCTCGTACCACGGGATTTTAAGTCCCGGGCGTCTGCCAATTTCGCCACCCCGGCGGAATTGCATCGCCCCGTGTGCGACCACTCTTGATTACCTGAACATTATATCACGCTTTTTTCGGTTTGTCAATACCATTTTCGAAAAAAGCCGATATTTTTATGAAAATTAAAAATATTGACATTTCGCTCTCGAAGAGTTACAATATAATATATGCAATTTTACGCCGCTTTATGCGGCAGGGAGGAATTTATGTCAAGCTTGGCGAATGCGCCGATAACGGTGCTTCACGGAATAGGACCTGCACGTGCCAAAGCCTACGGGCGACTCGGTGTTTTTACGGTATCGGATCTGGCGTATCATTTTCCCCGTGCCTACGAGGACCGTGGGGGCGTGAAGCCGCTTTCCGAATGCGAGATCGGCGAGAAGGCGTCCGTAATACTGACCGTGGGGACTGTTCCCCGAAAGACGATGATACGGCGTGGGATGACGCTTTTGAAATTCACCGCCTACGACGAGAGCGGCGTTTGCGAGATCACGTTTTTCAATCAGAATTATCTTGCGGACAAATTTCCGCTCGGTGCGAGCTTTCGCTTTTACGGGCGGATGGAGAGCGTCGGCAGGCGTTACAAATTAAGCTCCCCGTCATACGAGAGGGCGTTTGACGACAAAGCCCTGCCGCCCCTCATTCCGATATACCCCTTAAGTGAGGGCTTGACTCAATCGAGGGTGGCGGCGGACGTTCATCTTGCGCTTTCCGCTCTGTGTGCGGAGCTGGAGGATCATTTGCCCGAGGAGATAAGAAAAAAATACGGTCTTTGCACGCTCGCCTATGCGCTTTCCGAGATCCACGATCCGACGGACGCACGCTCCGTGGCGATTGCAAGGCGCAGACTCGTATTCGACGAGCTTTTCACCTTTGCGCTCGGTACGGCGATGAGCCGGGAAAAACGCCGTGAGCACGGTGCGCCTCCCTGCCGTGTCGGCAGTCTTGCTCCGATACTTGAGAGCCTGCCGTATTCGCTCACGGGGGATCAGCTGCGAGCTGTCGAGGACATTCGAAACGATATGGCAAGGGAAGCCCCGATGAGCCGAATGGTCGTCGGAGACGTCGGCTGCGGCAAAACGGCGGTGGCACTTTGCGCCATGTATATAGCCCTTGCGAGCGGCAGGCAGGCGGTGCTTATGGCACCGACGGAAATTCTCGCACGCCAGCACTATGCGTCGATCGCACCGATATTTGAAAAAATGGGCTACCGTGTGGGGCTTCTCGTCGGCTCGATGACGCCCACATCAAAGCGAAAAATGCACGAGTCCCTTGCGGCGAACGATCCCACGCTCCGAACGGACGTGGTGATAGGCACTCACACCCTGATATCCGACGGGGTGGAATTTGCCGCACCGGGAATACTTATAACGGACGAACAGCACCGATTCGGCGTTGCACAGCGTGCGACGCTTTCGAAAAAGGGCGAGAGTGCGCATTTCCTCGTAATGAGCGCAACGCCGATCCCGCGCTCCCTTGCACTTATGATGTACGGCGATCTCGATCTTTCGAGAATATGCGAGATGCCTGCCGGGCGGCAGAGGGTGGACACGTTCGTGGTCGACGAGAGCTACCGCACGAGGCTCAACGGATTTATAAGAAAACAGGTAGCGCAGGGCGGACAGGTCTACGTGGTCTGCCCGTCGATAGAGGAACGGGAGGATGCCGAGGTCGGCGAGATATTGCTTTCCGAGGTCGGTATTGCCGAAAATGTTCGTCCGCCACTCAAGGCGGCGGTGCAATTTGCCGAGGAGCTTTCCGAGGCACTTCCGGAGCTTCGCATCGCCTATTTGCACGGCAAGCTTCGGGGTGAGGAAAAGGATGCGATAATGCGCCGCTTTGCCGAGGGCGAGATCGACGTGCTCGTTTCGACGACGGTGATTGAGGTCGGAGTCAACGTCCCGAGGGCGACTCTGGTGATAGTCGAGAATGCGGAGAGGTTCGGACTTGCACAGCTCCATCAGCTGCGTGGGCGTGTGGGACGCGGGACTCAAAAGTCCTACTGCGTGCTCGTTTCCGAGGGCAGGAGTGCGAGCGAGAGAGCACGGCTTGACGTAATGAGGCGTGAATACGACGGCTTCAGAATTGCGGAGCAGGATCTTGCCCTGCGAGGTCCGGGAGATTTTATCAAGGGCAGCACGGATCATGCGGTGCGCCAGAGCGGCGGCTTGCATTTCAAGCTGGCGGATATGTCGGAGGATGCGGAAATTTTCTCGGACGCATTCGAGGCGGCAAGGAAGCTCGTTTCGGGCACTGCGGGGCTTTCGGACAACGAAAATCTGCGCGGAATGATAACGAGAATGTTCTCGATCGACTCCCATTCGCTGAATTGAGATATTTTGAGTGAATAAATTTTGCATAAAAAGCGAATATTCACCGAATAGACGCAAAAATCGACGAATTTTTAACCAAGTGCAAAAAAAGTTGACTTTTGTTCATACAGTGTTCACATATATATGGTATTATAAAATTTGTTGACAAGTCAACAATTTTCGGAGGACTGATGAATACTGATAAATTTTTGACCTTCTACCGAAGCATGTCGGGCATAGTAAGGGATATCAAAAAGAAGGAAATGTCCTATATGAGAGATTACGGTCTGCGCTCCGTTCACCTGAAATGTCTGCTTAAGATAAGTACCGAGGAGGGCGGTATGACCGCCACGGAGCTCTCGCACACGTGCGGCGTGGACAAGGCACTGACCTCGAGAGTTCTTCGTGAGCTCTACGACGGCGGATTCGTAACCTACCGATCGGGCGGCGGCAGACGTGCGTACAAGAGGACGTTCGTTCTCACGGATCGGAGCGAGAGGATAATCGCCGATTTCGATCGGGACATTACGGAATGCATCGTCGCCGCAAGGGGCGATATATCCGCAGAAGATATGAACACGTTTTACAGAGTTCTTTTTGAGCTTGAGAAAAATATTTCAAGGATCACGAACGATCCGGAAGGAGATCATTATGGAAGCTAATGCATACGAAGCGGCACCGTTGAGAACAATATACGGAATAATCGAGCAGGCAGTGGAGAAATACGGCGATAAGCCCCTCTTTGCCTTTGAGCGTGAGGACGTGGACTACGAAATGTCCTACCCCGAATACCTCGAGTACGTCAGAGCGATGACGAGGGGCTATATTAAGATGGGACTTGGCGGAAAGCGAGTCGTCGTCATCGGCGAAACGTCTCCGGAGTGGCTCACTACCTACATCGCAACCATCACCTCGGGCGGAGTTATCGTCCCCATCGACGTCGCACTCTCCCACGATCAGTTCGTGGAATTCGTCAAGAGAGTCGATGCGCAGGTCATTGCGTATTCGAATACGTGGGCTGATTTCATTGAGGAAAACGAAAATCTTTTCGAGGGCGTCGAGCATTTCGTAAGGCTCACCGACGACGTTTTCGATTTTGCCACCGCAAAGGAGTATAAGCTCGAGCGCCACATGCGTGCCTCGCAGATCGCACATACCGGCAACGTCTTTGCCGATATCGAATTTCCCGAGCAGAATATCGACGGAATGAGCATTATGCTCTTTACCTCGGGCACGACGGGAACGAGTAAGATAGTTATGCTCTCGCAGAAAAATATCTGCGCCGCACTCAACGGAGCACGTAAGCCTCTTGAGAGGGTTACCGTTGAGGATACGATCCTTTCCGTCCTTCCGATACACCATACGTATGAATTGACGTGCGGAGTCCTCGGCGGAATCGACCACGGAGTTAAGATCTGTATCAACGATTCCATAAAGCACGTTACCAAGAATATTAAGAAATATAAGCCCACCCTGATGGTCGTAGTTCCCCTCTACGTCGAGGTGTTCTATAATACCATTATGAGAACGGTCAAAAAGCAGGGCATCGAGAAGAAATTCAATATGGCACTTAAGCTCAGCCGTGTCGCAGGCAAGGTCAATATCGACCTGCGCAAGCAGCTGTTTTCGACCGTCATCGAGTCGTTCGGAGGCAGACTTAATAAGATAATCTGCGGCGGCGCACCGCTTCGCAGTGAGCTCGTCGAAACGTTTGACGCAATAGGAATCAGAATCACGCAGGGATATGGAATCACGGAGTGCTCGCCCCTCGTTGCGGCAGTGCCCTTTGACGTCCTCAATCCCAAATCGTGCGGAGTCCTCATCGGCGGAGTGCAGGTCTTTATTGATAAGGAAAGACCGGAGGACGATTTCGGCGAGATCGTCGTTAAGGGCGATAACGTAATGCTCGGCTATTACGATAACCCCGAGGCAACACGTGAGGTGCTCTCTCCGAAGGGCTGGTTCTATACGGGAGATTACGGATATATTGATGAAAATAATTACCTCTATATCACGGGAAGAAAAAAGAGTATGATCGTTCTTCAGGACGGAAAGAACGTCTTCCCCGAGGAGATCGAGGAGTATATTTCTGCAATTCCGCTCATTAAGGAAAGCGTTGTCGTCGGACGTGCAAGGGATAATGACCTCGCCATCACGGCACTCATCTACCCCGATACCGAATACGCCGCAGGAGAGGGACTTAAAACGAAGGAAGAAATCTATAATGCGATAAGACTTAAGATCAACGAGATGAACAGAACTCTCGTCGGATATAAAAGAGTCGCCGCAATCGAATTCAGAGACGAGCCCTTCGAAAAAACCCCCTCGCAGAAAATTAAGAGATTTTTGTATAAATAATTGAAGAATAAAAACAAAAAAATCGGTCGCATTTTTAATGCGACCGATTTTTTGCGAAACCATCATATAAATCGAATTTGCCTGCGAAATGCACCTAATTCTGCGGAGATTTAGCGACTGCACCCACTCTCTCCGTGGGCGCAGTCGCTACACCGTCGCAGAATTAGGTGAATTTCGGGGGAAAAGCAACGGTTGGGGAGACAGCAAGACTTTTTTGACGCTTTTTCTTTTGGCTAAATAGGCGCACTCCGCCTTGTCTGCCTTACGGCAGCCATTTGCTACGCAAAATCGGCGGCAGAAAAAGCTTTGCAAAAGAGAAACGCCGATTTGCGCTCACGCCGCGCAGGCGTCCGCTTTTTGAAAAAAGCGGAGTAAAAACTTTTATCATGCGGCTAACGCCGCAGGCAACACCAATTTCGCTTGGCGAAAACTTTTATCATGCGGCTTCGCCGCAGGCGGTGCTGATTTAGTGCGGTGGCACTTTTAGGTACAGCGCAGCCGCCGGCTCTCCCCGGGGGCGAGCTTTACCAAAAACAGAAGCAACCGTCGTTTTGTCGGCGGTTGCTTCGATTTTATTTCACACGCTTCTGAATCCCTTACCGATTATCTCGCTACTCGTGGTGATAACGATGAA
>CAZONA010000071.1:0-5514 GCA_964581025.1 uncultured Lachnospiraceae bacterium | reverse complement strand
TCCCCATTCAGCAAAACCAACAATCGCTTAAAAGCGAAAGGAGATAAAAAATGAACACTACATACGTTTTATACAATCATCTTGCAGGCAACAAGCAAAAAAGCTCCGAAAAGCTCGAGCTTTTGCAGAAAAATCTTGCGTCGGCGACGGTGGAATTCCGCAACGTAACGGAGCTTTCCTCATACTCGGAATTTCTGCGTGGCGTTGATGCGACCGACCGCATTTATCTTTGCGGCGGCGACGGCACGATCAACCGCTTTGCGAACGAGGTCGGCGACGCTCCCCTGCCCTGCGAGGTCTACTACTACGGCACGGGCACGGGCAACGATTTCCTCAAGGATCTTGACAAAGCACCCGACTGCGAGCCGTTTTTACTCAACGATTATCTGAAAAATCTTCCCGTCGTCGAGGTTGACGGCGACGGCAAAAAGATCCGCTTTATCAACAACGTCGGCTTCGGCATTGACGGCTACTGCTGCGAGGTCGGCGACAAGCAAAAGCTTGAATCCGACAAGCCGGTAAACTACACACAGATTGCGATCGGCGGTCTGCTCGGCGGCTTTACGCCTACGAACGCCGTTGTTACGGTTGACGGTGAGAGGCACGTTTACAACAAGGTTTGGATCGCACCGACGATGAAGGGCAGGTACTACGGCGGCGGAATGATGTCCGCTCCGGCGCAGGATCGCACGTCCGAGGGCGGCGAGGTATCGCTTGTGCTTCTTTACGGCTCTGGCAAGCTCAAGACGCTCACGATGTTCCCCTCGATTTTCAGCGGCGGACACGTAAAATACGAAAAGCACATTGCCATCCACACGGGACATCACATAACGGTTGAATTTGACCGCCCCACTGCGCTTCAGATTGACGGCGAGACCGTTTTGGGTGCTGTAAAATACGAGGTTTTCGCAAAACCTAACGACTGATCGGAGATCTTTTCATGCTTTTACAACTTCTGAGTGATCTTTTTCACAACCACATCGTCATCGGCGGAATGCTCGCAGGACTTATTGCGCAGGTTGCCAAGGTGATCGTCAGCTCGGTCGTTCACGGAAAATTTTCCTTTTCACGCTTCCGTGAGGACGGCGGAATGCCCAGCGGACACGCCGCAACGGTTACCTCGCTTTGCGTGCTCTGCGGCTGGTGCTGTGGGCTTGACAGCCCGGCATTTGCGATAAGCTTCGTGCTTTCGATGATCGTTATGCGAGACGCCACCGGCGTCAGATGGGAAACGGGCGAGCAGGCAAAGCTCATAAAGCAGCTTGTGGACAGGCTCAACACGTTTATTACGGACGATAGGAGCATTCGTGCGGAAAAGCTCAAGGAGCTCGTCGGGCACACGCCCCTTCAGGTGTTCTTCGGAGTCCTGCTCGGAATCGTTTTCGCCATCGTCTACATTCTCATCTTTTCAATTCCATACGCATATATCTGAATTTCTTTTTTCTCCATAAAAAGCCCACGGCTACGGCACCGTGGGCTTGATTTTTTTATTACCAATCAGGATTTGTTGTTATTTCGGTAACAACCGAGGCAGCCAAATTCAAAAGATCCTCATCAACATGTTCGCCGTTTTCTTTGGCTTGCGCTAAAGGAATTTCATAATTGTCTACAATAAAGTCAACAACATCAGAAACATTATCGTCCGTAATGCCCTTTATCCCCATTTGGGACAGTACATATTTTTCTATAAAATCCATGCTTGCTTGTGATAGTTTCATCTCTGCCTTCTCTTATTATTTTGCCTTTCTATAAGTTTGAGCGAAATCAATCGTCATAATTGCCTCCGCCTTCAAATCGGAGCCCAATCGCTGTATTCGAGATCTTTTGCAAGCTCGATCACAGGCTTTCCGTCAATTTTGTGGTTGAGAAGCATAGCCTCAAAGGTATCGTATTCTTTGACAACATCGCTCAGATCGACCACCTTAACCCTTTCACCAAGAGGTTCTATGCCAAAGGTGTAGCCCTTATATTCCAAGACAATCTCAGTCTGTCCGCCGATACACCAATCCTCTGTTTCGGTAATAAATTCAATTTCTTCGTCATCTAAACCGTATTTTTCGAAATCGATCGTCATAATTGCCTCCTTTTCTTTTTTGCTTTTTGAAATTCTTTCCTTTCTGCCCTGTTGGGAGTTCTGCCGTCAAATCGTTTACCACGGAAAATATCATGGACATGATCCTTTGGATGTCCTGCGTCTGCGGTATCCATATCCTTATACGCCCAACCGTCCGAGCCGAATTTTCTTCGCGATCTGAATGCACCGGTCTGTGCGTAATAAGTGTCAATATATGTACTCGGAATCCACTTCATAGGTTTTCGACCACGTGCGGTCTTGGATATTTCTTTGCCGTGAAAAAACTTCTTGTACGCTTTGCTCATATTATATCACCTCCTCTCGATAATGTCAAGTTTTTCTTGCAATGATATTTTATCATAGAATTATGTATTTGTCTGTCCTCTGTGTTTTGGATTTTTGGGTTTACAAAGCAAAACTATTTTTGCAAAATATATTGACTTTTGGGTTTACATAATGTAAAATAAAAAGCAGAGGTGATAAAATGATTTCTTCAATTATCAAATTGTCGATATCGGATTTTGTTCTGCGTATTCTTCAGAACGACGCAGAAAAATTCGGATTTTTGAGAAAAGACGGTGATCCGAATTTGAACGGATTATTGAATAAGTTGATACCGAATTTATTATATTTTCGCAAATCACGGCGAGACGAGATACACGAGGTGTTGAGCAAGGATTTTGCAAGAAACGATGCGGAAACAATTTACGAATGTGTGAACACGATTATAGATCAAGTCTATTTTTCGGACGTGGAATTGCAAAATTTGAGTGAAGTAATATGGTTCAGACCATCAATAAAGGAAGGTGCTGTATTCGATGAGATCGAGCAATCCGAAACGAAAATAACAGGACAAACGACGACCGAATACATTCGCGGACTTTTGAATGAATATTCAAGATTTCCGCAATACAGGCGTGAAACGATCGCTTTTTACGATGATCTCTTCGATTTTGCGGAGTCTTGCGAAACGGGCAAAATATTTCACGCAACGGTAAACGGAAAATCCGTAAGAATGTTTGCCTTTCACTATGTTTACGGGTACACTTACGATCAAAGCAATTATTTGCTCGGATATGATCTGACAAGCAAGGTAATAGGAGCGTTGCCGCTATGTGCCGTGCGTAATTCATATCTCGTCGAAAGAAAATATAAGCCATCCGATAAATTGATCGCTTTGCTGCAAGAATACTATGAAAACGAAGAATACGACAAGGTCATTTCGTATGAGGAGGATGTATGAATAAGAAAAAAGTTCTCGGAAAAGGAAAATACGTTAAAGCCAAAACCCCCGAAGCAAAGCAAAAGCAAAAGGCGGCGATCATAGGATATTACACGAAAAAGCGTGCGGAGGAAAAAAAGAAAAATAAACCTTGGTAAGCCCATCAAGCAAAAAAGTCATTACGGCTCGTAATGACTTTTTATATTTTTATTTCCCCGCCTCTTCTATGAGCTCGAGGAGCTTAAAGCGGAGGTAGTAGGTGGCGTTTTCGGTTTCGGTGATGGTTTTATACTGATCCGAGTTGAGACCGACGGCGACGAAGGCTTCCTCGGCGTTCGTTTTTTCGCTCGCTGCGCCGAGGCATAGGGGCGGAAACAGAACGCACCACCAATTTTGCCCCTCGGCTTCCCCGAGCATCACACGCAGGCTGATATACTGCCCTGCCGGAAAGCTCATCGCCTCGTAATTTCTCGTCGGGTAGTCCTCGAGCGTAAGCGTTACCCGAACGCCGTAGTCATAGCCCTCGTCGTGCACGGTGCGCTCGGCGATTTTCCTGATTGCGTCAAGCTCGCCCTGCAATATTTCGACCGCCTCATCCCGTGATGTGCTGTCGATTACGAGGGGCGAGGTGTGGGCAAGCACCGCATCTCTGACCTTCAGCTTAAGCGCCTGATCCTCGTCGCTGTCCGAATTTGCGAGCACGTGGAGTCGCACGACGCTGGAATAAATTTTTTCCTCGCCGTGTATCGGCAAAACGTTGCAGACCGCCGCACAGAGAATTAAAATGGATGCGAGCAGCAGATATTTTCGAATTTTCATTTTTTCATCCTCCAAGATTTGATACTTAAGTATTCCCCGATCTCAGTGGATTATTCGCCGAAATTTCATATACTGTTAAAAAGATTTGAAATTTGATTTGTTGAGGTTTGTATGAATTTATGTATCGCCGCAACGGCGTCGGTAAATATAAGCATAAAGGCGCAAAATGCGCTTGAATCGGGCGGAGTGCCCTCACGCATCATCTCGCTTCCGCCGGGGGCGACACGGAGAGGGTGCGCCTACGGGGTGGAATTCGACTGCGCAAACGAGCAGAGGGCGAGGACTCTGCTCCGACGTGCCGGGGTGCGTGTGAGCCAATTTATCAAGGGCGGCGAGGGGGTGGGCGTATGAGCGGCATTTGCTATCTCGACAATGCGGCGACGAGCTTCCCAAAGCCCGAGAGGGTCGTCCGTGAGGTCGGCAGGTGTATGCGGCTCTACGGCGGAAACGCCTCACGTGGCTCGCACCGTCTCTCCCTCGCCGCCGCACGCAAGCTTTACGAATGCCGTGAGAGGCTCGCACGGCTCGTGAACACAAAAGAGCCCGAAAATATAATTTTCGTCCCGTCATGCACGTTCGGGCTGAATTTGCTCATCAAGGGACTTTTGCACGAGGGGGATCACGTGCTCATCAGCGATATGGAGCATAACGCCGTCCTCCGTCCGCTCCACCGACTTGCGAGCGAGGGGCGGATCACGTTTGAAAGCTTCGAGGCACTCTCACGCCCCGAGCAGAGCGAGGAAGAATTGCTCTCGGGAATCGAATCGAGAATAAATCCCCGAACGAAGCTACTCGTTTGTACACACGTCTCGAACGTTTGCTCCTATTCCTTGCCCGTTTCGAAAATCGGAGAATTGTGCAAGAAATTCGGCGTATTACTTGCGCTTGATGTCGCTCAAAGCATAGGAATGTACAAGATTGATATGCAGAAAATGAACGTTTCTTTCCTCTCTGCACCGGGGCATAAGGGGCTTTTGGGAGTTCAGGGGAGTGCGTTCGTCGCAATAAATTCCGATACTTTGCCCGAAACCTTGATCGAGGGCGGAAACGGCATTTTTTCACTCTCCCCCGAAATGCCCGAAATGATCCCCGAGCGTTATGAGAGCGGAACGCTGCCCCTGCCGGCGATCGCAGGACTCTGCGAGGGCGTCGCCGAGGTCGAACGCATCGGAATCGACGCAATACACGAGCACGAGAAGGAGCTTTTCGGGAAACTGCGTGACGGGCTGCTCGATATGGGTGGATTTACCGTCTACCGACCCGAATTTGTGGGAAGCACCCTGCTGTTTAACTCGAATAGCCTCAGCACCGAGCAGATCTGCGCATCGCTCGATAGCGACGGAATCTGCGTCCGTGGGGGCTTCCATTGCTCCGCCCTCGCCCATAACGCACTCGGAAC
>CAZONA010000070.1:0-5563 GCA_964581025.1 uncultured Lachnospiraceae bacterium | reverse complement strand
CGCCGCGCGGGCGGTCGCTTTTTGAAAAAAGCGACGCAAAAACTTTATTAGGGGGCAACACAAATCTCGTTCAGCAAAAAAAGAACACCTCACGGTGTTCTTTTTCCAAATCACTTATCGCTTTCGGGGGCATTTCCGCTCTTAATAATCTTAAACATTTCCTCGACGGCGAGGCGTGTTTTTGCGGAGAGCTCTGTACGGTTTTTCGGCATTGCAAAGTACAATGCTCTCTTATCGCCCATTCCGATAACGTCCTTCATCTGATACCAGAAGAATGCGCTCTCACAGGTATACATTGATTTTGAGGACTGGCGGTAATCGAGCCGTCCGTCGCATCCGGCAAGGTGAAATCCGTCTGCGTTATGTGTGAGCGTTCCGTCGCCGACTCTATATGCGCCATTGAAATTCACTATCATATATATATCGACGGGCTCGGTATAGCCGTATTCTCCGGAAATTATCTCCTCTCTGACCTTAGCTCTTTGCCACTTATTCCAATCGGGGATATGGTCAAATTCCGTTTTTCCCTCTCTTGCCTTGAGCTTGCCGTGCTCGGTGAGCTCCCAGCTTTTTCCGCAGGCGTGGCAGAAAATATCCGTACCCTCGCCCTTCATTTTACCTTCAACTCCGCAATGGGGACATTTATAGAGGACGCTTTCAAGTCCGTCCGCACGGAACGGTTCGTTGATCACTATTCCCTCCTCGCCCTGACGGCGAAGCTCGTCGTAGGAAAACTCCCTCTCGAGCACTCTCTCGATATCCTCGACGCTCATTTCCTTTATCTCCTCGGGGGAAAGGACGTATCGAAGCTCCGCTCTGACCTTGACCTTACGGTTTTGAAGTCTATTATACATGGGATCACGCAAAAACGATCCGTAAGCCTCGAGCATACAGAGCGGCACGCCGAGCATTTTCACGAGACTTGCGACGGTCGAGGGCATGGTGGTTTTCGTTCCGTCAAACGTATATCCTGCCTCCGGGTACATAAGGACGGAGGATTTATTCTTTTCAAGGCAATATTTTATATCCCGTATTAGCTGAAGGTCCGTAATGAATTTTCTCGTCGGGAAGCATCCGAGCTGTCGGAGAAGCCAATCCTTATCAATGAATGCGTCAAACGTGGCGACGGTATTGAATTTTCTCGGGTAGAGCGAATGGAACGCTATCTCGAAATCGAGGAACGACGAGTGGTTCATAAGTATGAGTGCCGGCTCGTCCTTACCGAGCCTTTCCATTCCCTTTTCCGTGAACGTGAAGTCCGTCTTTTTCAGGTCGGGCACGGACACGAGGTACGTAAGCGTTTGCCAGAACAGGTTCGGCTTTTTCGGCTTGCGGTGCGGCGGCACGGGCATTTTCATAAGTTCGTCGTAGTCCTTAAATCTATTGCTGATCTTCATAATTCTGAGCCTTTCTCAAGAGAGGATTTTTTACAGTATAACATCTTTTTCGCAATTTTGCAATATTTTTTTCATATATTTATAGCAAATCTGTTTTTTTGGGGGTATTTATGAGGTTGAGCTTTACGAAAATGCAGGGGACGGGCAACGATCATCTGCTCTTTGACTGTCTCGGTGGGGAGATCGAAGATCCCGGGGCTCTTGCGAGGGTTGTATGCGATCGCCGCCGAGGCGTCGGGGCGGACGGAATCGCTCTGATTCTTCCCGCGGAGGCGGCGGATGCGAAGATTCGCTTTTTCAACTCTGACGGGAGCGAGGCGCAGATCTGCGGAAACGCTCTTTGCTGTATCGGGCGTTTGCTTTACGAGAGCTCGTTTGCCGGGAGGAGTCATATCAAGGTCGAAACCCCTTGCGGCGTGCGGAGCATTTTTCTGACTCTGCGAAACGGCGAGGTGGGCAGGATAACGGTAAATATGGGCACTCCTCGGCTTTCGGGCACGGAGCTTTTCGATTTCGGGGATGAAAAATACGAGGTGCACCGTGTGAATATCGGAAACGAGCACGGGGTTATTTTCGTCGACGGGATCGACGGGCTTGACGCATCGAAATTCGCACGGGGAGATATGAACGTGGAGCTTTGCGAGGTCTCCGAGCGCAACAGGCTGCGTGTTCGGGTGATCGAGTGCGGGGTGGGCGAAACGCTCGCCTGCGGCTCGGGGGCTTGTGCGGCAACGCTTGCGGCGATATCGCGCGGTCTTTGCGACGCAGGCAGGCTCGTCGGCATTTCAATGCCCGGCGGAGATCTCGGCGTGCTCGTCGCCCCCGACGGTGTGGCGTATCTCAGCGGCTCGGCGGAGCGTGTTTTCGACGGTTCGATAGAGTGGGAGGGCAAGAAATGATACACGGTCTTAACGGGGATATTGAGCAGCTCGGGGAGAGATATCTTTTTGCCGAGGCGGAGCGCAGGGTTGCAAAATTCCGTGCGTCCCATCCGGGCGCAGAGCTTGTCAGGCTCGGAATCGGGGACGTTACTCTGCCGCTTCCCGAGGTGGTCGTTCGTGCGCTCGTGCGAGGTGCGGAAGCGCTCGGAGATCCCGAAAAATTCGTCGGCTACGGGGATTCCATGGGCGATATTTCGCTCCGCCGTGCCATTTGCGAGAGGTACGCAAGGCGCGGGGTGGACCTGAACGAAAACGAAATATTCGTAAACGACGGTGCGAAGGGCGATCTCGGCAGCATTTGCGAGCTTTTCGAGGTGGGTGGGACGTCCCTTATCGTCGATCCGTCCTATCCCGTTTACTTTGACGCAAGTGTGATGGCGCACAGGAAAATATTTTCCCTCGAGGCGAGGGCTGAGGACGGCTACATTCCCCTGCCGCACGGTATTCCGAGAGAGCCGATGCTCATTTATCTCTGCTCACCCTCAAATCCCACGGGCACGGTGATCCCCCGTGATGCGCTCGGGGAATGGGTTGAATTTGCGATCCTCAGCGGCTCTGCGATCGTTTTCGATGCGGCTTACGAGGCGTACATATCGGACGCTTCTCTGCCCCATTCGATATTTGAGATCCCCGGGGCGGAAAAATGCGCCGTCGAGGTCTGCTCCCTCTCCAAATCCGCCGGCTTTACGGGCTTGCGGTGCGGCTGGTGTGCGATCTCCGAAAAATCGCCCCTGCATGCGCTCTGGGCACGCCGCCGATCGGCACGCTTCAACGGAGCGTGCCGGCTTACCGAGTGCGGAGCACTCGCCGCCCTCTCTCCGGAGGGCGAGGCGGCGTGCCGGGAGAGGATAGATTACTATATGGCAGGGGCGAAAATCCTCGCCTCCGCCCTCACCTCTCGCAAAATTTCCTACGTCGGCGGACTTCACGCACCGTACCTCTGGGTAGATTGCCCCGACGGCTCGGACTCTTGGGAAGCGTTCGACGCCCTGCTCGAGCGTGTCGGGGTAATATCCACGCCCGGCGTGGGCTTCGGAGCGTCGGGGGAGGGACATTTGCGCCTTTCCTCGTTCGCACCGCACGAGGAAATACAGAGGGGAGCGGAGAGAATCTTGAGCTTTTTCTGAAAAAATACACAAATATTCACTCGAAAAATTGACCGAAATCGACGAAAAATGCGTTTTTTTCGCCCAATTTTCAAAAAACATTGGACAAATCTACTTTTTTGTGATATGATAGAGGAACATCACGAAAAAGGAGCTTTACCGTGCTTTTTTACGACATAGAATTCAAAACCTTTCCGAAAATAAAATACAACTGCTCGACGAGGACGAGAGGAAATCGCTCCCCTGCCGCAAAAAATCCGAGGCTTCTCGAGCTTTGCTTCGTCGAGAGCGGAGAGCTCGTCTGCGAGACCGCCCACGGCACGCTTGCGTGTGAGTCTGGGCATCTCTATCCCCTGCTCTTTGAGCGCGGGCTCGTCTGCTACAGCGAGAGCGGCTCGCCGGCTCGCCTCGTTTCGTTCGGAGTCGAGTGCGATATGAATATCGAGCTTGTCGATTCCGATACGCTCACCGAGGAGAGAGGACGCACACTGATGAGCGAGCTGCTTTCGGGAAACCGCTTTCTCGTTCCGCAGGAGGGGCTTTCCACCCTCGCTTTCGATTGGATCGAGGGCTACGTAAGACGCCTGCTTGCCTGCAGAGTCGGCGAGCGGATCGGTGAGGAGGCGAGAGCGATCTCGATTTTCCTCGAGCTGATGAGCCGGATCACACGCTCCGGCATGGACACCCTTGCCTTTGACACGGAGGCGTTTCCGACGAGTGCGGTAGCATACAGTGAGCTCGTCGTTTCCTATATCGTTAAAAATTACCGTGAAAGGATAAGCATCTCCGATATCGCCGACGAGCTTGGACTTTCGCAAAATTACCTTCACTCGATTTTCAAGGAGGTCAAGGGCTGCACCATCACGGAATACCTCACCTCGTACAGAATGGAGCTTGCAAGAATCTATATCGAACGCTTCGGACTCAAGGCTTATGAGGCGGCGCAGGCGGTCGGCATCGACGATCCGGCGTATTTCAGCAGAGTTTTCAAAAAGCTCTACGGCACGAGCGTTACCGCCGTCAAGCACGGCACGGAGAACAAATAAAAAAAGCACCCTGTGGGTGCTTTTTTTATTCCTTACTTTCTCGAATCGAGCAATCCGAGAACGCCGTCAACGATGAGAAGAACTCCCACGCCGACGATTATAGCGTCAAGTCCGTTTCCGAACGCAAGTGCAAGTCCCACGAGGACGGTAAGTCCGGGGTAGAGCACGCCCATTACCGTTACTCTCGGACGCTTCAGCTCGTTGATAAGCTCAACGAGTCCCTTGAGTGCGATAAGTATTCCGAGCACGAGCAGTACCACGCCCGCAATCGTCCAGCCGAGGATCAGCACGACGATACCTATAACGAGGCTCACAACGCCGCTTGACGTTCTCTTCTTCGTGATGTCAACTATTCCCGAAACGATGAATACGACAGCCGCAATCGTCATTGCCCAGTCGAGCGTCTGCGTGCGGAAGATAACGAGAAGTGCACCGAGCAGGATATAAAGTATCGGTGTCGAAAGTCCTTTTCCCGATTTTTTTGCCATAATAAAAGCTCCTTTCGTTTTATGCTTTTTAGAAATTTTATCACATTTCGTCGCCTTTGTCAAGAAAATGCGCAAAATCGGTCGATTTTTTCGAAATTTTCCGCAGAAGAGAGACGGGGCTTTCGGCACATTTGTGTTGACAATTCGAATTTATTATGATATTATTATATTGTATAATATTACGAATGCGGAGGTGCACAGGTGTCAATACCAATCGGTGAGGTCAGCACGGCGGCGCTGGCTTATCTCGGGGACTGCGTGCTTGAGCTTTGCGTCCGTGAGCTGCTCGTTGAATGCGGAATATCCGCCTCGGGAGATCTTAATGCGCATTCTCTCGATTTTGTCCGTGCCGGCGCACAGGCGGAGGCGATGAAAAAATTGATCCCCCACCTCTCCGACGAGGAGAGTGCGGCGTATCGCAGGGGCAGAAATATCGGACATACCAACGCCCCGAAGAGCGCAACCGTCGGTCAGTACCGTGTCGCCACGGGCATGGAAGCGCTGTTCGGATACCTCAAAATTTCCAAACGGGACGACCGCATCCGAGAGCTGTTCGAGATCGCCTACGAGGAGCAAATAGCGGAG
>CAZONA010000069.1:0-5648 GCA_964581025.1 uncultured Lachnospiraceae bacterium | reverse complement strand
ATCACCTTAATCTAATGTACCATTTACAACTCCTCCTTTGCTGTTTCTACTATTTAGATACTTTTTTGCTCAGCTTTTGTTGGGATTTTATAGGACATTTGGAAAATAATCAAAAAATAAACAGCAATAATACAAAGGCAACCGCAAACAGAACGATTGAGTAGTCAAACGGAATAGGCATCGTTTGCCCCGGAATATCATCTGGCAAGGCGTTTGCTTTGATGATATAATTTATCAATCGTATGATAAATTTACCTCCCGATAGGACTACAGCAGCCATTACAGATGTTAATATAATCTTTAGCTTTTTTATTGAGGTGTTATAAATCCATTGAATTGTACCAATTGGCTTGCCAAGCATTTGAAAAATCTCTTTGTGAGTGTATCCTCCCAATACTTTTAACGTAACAACCTGTTGTTGCTCATCACGTAAACCCTTTATCATAGAGTAATAAGAATCCATGTCAATAAAATCGTGAATATCTTTATCTTCAACAATAGGTTCTATTGCTACAGCATCAAAAGATATGTGCTTGTCATTTCGTAAAAATATAAGTGATTCATTCTTTACAACGGTGTACAGCCATGTTAGTTCACTTGAGATTGGAAATTTACTTGGATTCAACAATAACAACTTACAAATAACATTATGTACTATATCTTCGCTGGCGTCTTCTTTTTTGACAATTGAAAACGCAATACCGTACATTTTCCTATAGTAACGCTTATATAATAAATCAACGCCCTCACGTTGCTTTCCGTTTTTAAATAATTCAAAAATATCGCTAATTGTAATTGATGTGTTTTTGGACATATATTTATATCCCCCCTATTTATCTTAGATGAAATAACATTGGAATTTTGTTGGCAAATAAAGAATATTTTTTCTTAATCATATCACATTTGCGACTTTTCTTCAATTGCTTTTGCATAACTTTCGAAATTTGTAAAGTAACAATGCGATTTTTTGATGATTTTCAGCCGCATTCAACAATAAAAAGATCAAGCCCCTCTCGGTGAGAGGGGCTTTTGATTAATTTATGCCGAAGAGGACGTTTTTGAGTATATTTTCGGTCTTTTCCTTACCGAACTGCTCCTTAAAGACGTCGGTTGCAGGTCCGCCCTGCTCGAGAAGTCCGCAAACGTAGGCTTCGGTACGCTGCTTTTTATTCTGCGGCTTGCACCTTTCCGCCTCGGTTTCGAGATACGCCTTAAGATAATCAATCGCACACGCATCGAAATCGGCGGTATTTTTCTTTTTGCCCTTTTTAGACAAGGTTTCGGGCAGGCGAATATCATCGTACCAATGCGCCGGCTCCTCGCCCTCGGCGAAGCGTTCGGGAAGTGCGGCGTATTTTTTCTTCACGGCATTCACGCCGTCGAGCACCGCTTTATTTTCGCTCATCGTATCGTAAAGCTCGACAATGAGCGTATCGTTTCCCATGGCGTAAATCCTATCGTATGAAAGCAACGGTAGGTCGATCTCGGTCGGTGCGACGACGAGGGTATCCATCCTCATAAGCCCGAAAAAGCCCTTAGCACGCATCACGCTGACGTGTCCGAGCCCCGTCGCCTCATACGCACGGCAGGTAAAGGTCATTCCCTTTGCCTTAAACGTTGAAAATTCGCCGGTGCTCTTTTCACGTAGCGGAAATTTCTCGCCGATAATTCTTAAAATCTCTTCCGTCATAATTACTTTTCAAGCGAAAGGTCTACAAGACCTCCCTTATGAAGCATATACGCGCCGAGAAGGAACGTTCCCTGTCCGACGACGTTGACGCCCTCGGCGATCCAGTTCATAGACGCCTGTGCGAAATCCTTTGACGAAAGGTATCCCATACCGAGCGAGCAGACGAACGACACGGCGAACACTGCGATAAGTGCCGGTTTTCCTATTTTTTTCGCAAGTATTGCAAGGGATACGTCAAGGCATCCGAGTCCTGCGACCATAAGTCCGACGAAGATGAACGTGCCCTTATATTCCTCGGGTGCGGCGTTTGCGAGCACGGCAAGGAGGACGGGTGCGGCGACGGCGTTAAGTGCGCTCTTTTTCTCCGCAAGCATAAGTATCACGCCCACGCCGGCGAGCAAAAAGCCTATCGACTGCACGGGGAAGAACATTGCGTTAAGGGGCGAAAAATCGCAGATATTCGCCGCCGCAAGCAGCTTCCACGTTGCCTTAAGTGCGCCTGCGCAGATGACGTCGATAACGCCTGCGGCAAAGAATGCGAACGCCGCCTTGCTCATCTTATTATAAAGATCCTTTATGAGAATGACCGCTCCGATCGCAAAAAATATCACGGGGATATAGTCGACGAGTGCCATTCCAATCGTAAAATCGTACATATTATCTCCTATCAGCTTTTCTTATTGAGGTGGTAAAGAGGAATGAGGGGGATAATGATGGGAGTCTTATTTGCATATTCGTTATACGCCGGATCGTTTCCGAGCCTGCCCATCTGACGCTTTTCAAGACGCTGTGCGCCGTTGAACATAATGAAAACTATTGCGATATAGGCAATAATTGCGACTATCCACTGACCTACGCCGGTGTACGTGGTCGTGCCGCTTACGAAAACGCCCGTCCAGAAGATTATCTCTCCGAGGTAGTTGGGGCAGCGGACGATCCTGTACAGCCCCTTCGTTGCGACGAAGTTGGGATTTTCCTTCTTCTGTGCGCTCTTCTGCTTATCGGCAACGCTCTCGAGCACGATTCCGAAAAGGGAGATCACGAAGCCGACTACGGGAACGACGACGTCGGTCGTGCCGTTGGTGTGTCTGAAGAGCATGGGGCTGACCTGTGCGGTATAGAGAGCCGAAACGAAGATCCAGATCGTTGCGAGCACGAAAACGGGCATCTTCTTCTCGGTATTCTTCGCAAGTGTATCCTTTGCGACGTCGGTGCTCTTGAACGTGATGTTCTTGAACTCACGGACGAGCAAAAATCCCGAGAGGCGCACGCCGTAAACGACGAAGAGCAGAGCCTGGACTATTGTGATCCAGATGGGAGTGCTTGTGGGATTTACAAGTGAGATAACGAGTATTGCCACTCCGCCCACTGCGACGGACAGACCGTAGCCGATGGAGAGGAAGTAGACGAATTTATAAAATCCTATAAGGCAAACTACCGCACAAACGGCGTAGATTATTGCAAGAAACGACCAAGGCATATCAATTTACCCCCTTACCGAAATAATTCTTAATGTATTCCGCAAAGCTTGCCTCTCCCGTTTCGGTATCGCCGACGAGATCGTGGGAGAGAGTCCACTTCGAGAACAGTATAATATCGTGCTTACCCGCCTTTTTGATCTTGGGCAGATTTGCGAGCACGCCGAAGAGCCAGATGGGTGCCCATTTGATCTTAAGGGGCTTGCCTGCCGCCTCAAAGCACATAGCCGCCATCTCCTCGTAGCTGTAGGTTTCCTTGCCGCCGACGTTGTAGGTTACGTTTTTGTCGTTCATGTGATCGACGATGAAGCGTGCGAAATCGGGGCAGTCAACGACGTTAGCCTTGACGTGTCCGTAGCCCTTGAGAAGCTGCATCTCGCCCTTGTCGATATAGGGCTTGAACACCTTTGCGATGTCGTAGAAATAGCCTGTCGGACGGTAGATGACGTAGTCCGTATCCTGCGCCTTGATATCCTGCTCGACAAGGAGCTTTGCGTGGAGCATCGGCACCTTCTCCGCACCGGGCTCATCGCAGGAGATAACGGAGACATAGTTGAATTTCTTGACTCCGGCTCTCTTGCACTCCTCGTAAAGATTCATATTACCCTTGTAGTCGATGTCGTAGGAGGTGAAACGGGTGGACGCTCCGGTGAGTCCCATCGTGGTGATGACGATGTCCGCACCGTCGCAAAGACCGTTTAGCGTTTCGGGCTTCGTTGCGTCTATCGCACGGAACGAATATTTACCCTCCACACCTGCAACGTTGCCCTCCTTAAGATCGGCGGCAATGACCTCGTGCCCGTCGGAAACGAGGCATTTAAGTATTTCGGCGCCCAGATTACCGAATGCGCCTGCAAGTACAACCTTCATTTTTCTTTCTCCTTTTTAATTTATTTTTTGTTCTTTTCCTTGGAACGCTTGTCGTTGATTATCTTCATGTGCTCGGCGGTAACGAGCGTTACGCCGTTCTCCTTCGCCCAATCGACACAGCCCTTGAGCACGACGGAGAGGAATACTCTCGGCACGCCGAGGATCGTTTCGAGTGCTTCGTCGGTGAATTTTACAACGTCGTCCGCACGGTCTGCGGCGTAGCGAACGCTCTCGAGCGAATTTTTGCGAACCGCAAGGAGCTCCGCTCTCATTCTCGTCTTTCTGTGGAACCAGAAATTCTTCGAATCACGGTAGCCGTAGTCAACTGGGAGGGGCGGAAAATCCTTGCTCTTCACGCCGCGGATTATTGCGTCGCTGTACTTCTTCTTCATAAGTATCTTGTCGATCTTGAGAATGAAATGTGCGCCGAACTGGCTCGTGATGCCGTTGAAATCGTGATAAGGTCCTTCGTAGCCGTTGAGCTGACCGGGGAGATCCTTGTCCGCACCGTCAAGCTCACGCACCCACGTGCACTCAATGACCTGAATTGCGTCGGTGAGCACCATCGGACGCTTGTCGGAGGGGTTCTCCTCCTCAACCATGCTCTTTTCAAGCTTGAATTTGCACTTCGGCATCTTGTCGCTCGGCTTGTCGCCGGGCCAAGAAAGCTTGACCGCCTCCTTGAAGGTGGAGGGCTTGTCGTCAATGAAGTTAAGGGCGCACTTTCCGTTTCTCAAAATGTTCTGCGCCGTGTTCGACGAGTTGCGGCAGGAAAGAAGCATTGCGTAATATCCCTTGCCTGCAACGTAGTAGGGCTGGACGAGCGAGTACGGACCGAGCGACGTCGTGCCGTCCTCACAAAGCGTTGAAATAATGACCGTGGGCATCGGGAAATACAGAGACGTCTGATAGAAATTGTCCACTATTCGAAGATTTTCAAAGCTGCTCATAATTTTTTCTCCTTTTTAATATATAAAATTTTTATTGACCTTTATTTTTCGATAAGGCGATATATCAGCGGCTCTACCTCGGAATAATCCTTCCCCGATACAGCCCACGTGAGTATCGCCTCAGCAATGAATTCCGAAAGAAAGCCGCATTCCCTGCCCCCGAAATCAAGCGAGTACGCCCTCGCTATCGGCTCGGCTATCTGATCCCTCAAAAGCTTGTGCTTGCCGTCATCCGCATCCTTGAATACCTTGATCGCCGAGGGCGAGGAAAATATTGCACAAAATCGCTCCATAAAGCCGCAAAGCTCCGAATACAGCGCACCGACGACAGCCATCGTGCCGCCGCTCTCGGACAGCTCCAGCACACGCCCGAGGCATTCGTTCCAGTCGTCAAGCAGGAAGGTGGCGATCAGCATGTCCTTCGTGGGAAAGTAGTTGTAGAACGTCCCGAGCCCGAATCCGCAGCCTCGAACGATGCTCCGAACGGTTACCGCATCGTAACCGACCTCGTCGATCTGACGTCTCGCCTCGGCAATGATCCGCCCCCTCGCATTCTCTATTATCTTGGGCATCCGACTCACCTCCGTTTCTTTTATGAACCTGTTCATAATAATTATATCACATTTTGCGAAATTGTCAATAATTTATCAATATTTTCTC
>CAZONA010000068.1:0-5711 GCA_964581025.1 uncultured Lachnospiraceae bacterium | reverse complement strand
CAATTTTGTGCGGCACATTCCTTCACGCTTTCAATATTTCTCCTCCGCACCCCGAATGCGACATATTTTTCGCATTCGGGGTGCTATAATTAACAAAAAGACCAAAAAGGAGCACAAAAATGAAGGAAAGAAGCGAACTTTTCACGCACGAGGCTCACGACGGGGAGCTGATCGTGCGACTCGGCGGCGAGATCGACCATCACAGTGCGGTACGTGTACGCTCGGAGCTGGACGGTTTAATATTTGAGGTTCGTCCGACGAGGGTAATACTCGATCTCTCGCATGTGAGCTTTATGGATTCGTCGGGTTTGGGTTTGATAATGGGCAGATATTCGCTCGTAAAGCAGCTTGGCGGCTCACTTCTTCTCCGATCACCGACGGCGGCGGTAATGAGGATACTGACGCTTGCCGGGATGGAAAGAATAATACGGATCGAGAAAAATTTTGAGGAGGATGATACGGATGAATAGATCGGAAAAACACGCTCGCATCGTGAATTCAATGAAGCTGACGCTTCCGTCAAGCTCGGTAAACGAGGGCGTTGCGAGGAGTGCCGTTGCGGCATTTTGCGCACAGCTTGATCCGACGGTTGCGGAGCTTGGGGACATAAGGTGTGCGGTAAGCGAGGCGGTTACGAACTGCATCGTTCACGCTTATCGGGACACGATAGGCGAGATATACATAACGGTCGACCTACTCGAGAGCTCGGTGGTGAAAATAAAAATAAGGGATCGTGGCTGCGGAATTGCCGACATCAAGACCGCACGAGAGCCGCTTTACACCACGGATCGTGCTGGGGAGAGGAGCGGAATGGGCTTTACGGTAATGGAGAGCTTCACGGACGCCATGAGCGTTTCCTCAAAAGAGGGAAGGGGCACGACCGTCGTGCTTTACAAAAGGATAGGCGGACGCTGATCCGCCGCGTGAAATAATGAACGAAACAGTATCTGAAAAACGGTCGAGAAATCTCGATCTGATCCTGCGTGCTCGCACGGAGGATGCGGCGGAGGCTATGGATGCGCTCGGCGTTCTCGTGGAGGAAAATGCAGGGCTCGTGCGGAGCATTGCGCTTCGTTTTCGGGATCGGGGAGTTGATCTTGAGGATCTCGTGCAGATAGGCACTATCGGAATGATGAAGGCGGTTCGCACCTTCGC
Organism: uncultured Lachnospiraceae bacterium; assembly: GCA_964581025.1. Lineage (GTDB taxonomy): Bacteria > Bacillota > Clostridia > Oscillospirales > CAG-272 > RGIG4608. The sequence goes on along the minus strand of CAZONA010000068.1, from coordinate 4,556 downwards.
CCCCGAGAGAGAGGTGGCGTTTTCGACCTACGCAGTTCCCTTGATAACGGGGGAGATCAAGCGCCACCTGCGAGACGAAGGACCTATCAAAATAAGCAGGGTATACAAAAAGCTCTCCACGGAGCTTTGCTACCGCCGCTCGAAAATACTTGCCGAGGAGGGCAGAGAGCCGAGCGTTTCGGAGCTTGCGGAGCTTTGCGGAATTTCGGCGGAGGATGCGGCGATCGCACTTGAATCCCAGAATCCCATCTCGTCCCTTTCGGAGACCTGCGGGGACGACGAAAAGCTCACTCTCGAAACTCGCCTCGCCTCACCCGACTGCGAGATCGAGCGGACGAGGGACAGGGTTGCGCTTGCACAGGCGATAGGGCACTTAGATCCGCAATGGCAGAGGATAATCACCCTGCGCTATTTCAGAAATATGACTCAGCAGCAGGTTGCGAGCATTATGGGACTTTCGCAGGTCAAAATATCGAGGGAGGAGAAAAAGATCCTCGCCCGACTGAAAAACGAATTGGGGTAAGCGTCGCTTACCCCAATTCTTTATCTATTCAATTATTTTTTGGGCTTTTTGATCTTGTTAAGCTCTCTGTTGACCTCAAGAAGCTCCTCCTTGGTGAAGGATATATTCAACATACCCATCATATTTGCGAGGCGAAGAACGGTAAAGCCGCCCATCATCTGCATAAGGTCGCCCGAAAGCTCAAAGCCGCCACCGCCGGATTTTTTGTCGTCCTTCGGCATAGCGTCGCTCATCCTTTTCTTAAGCTTCATACCGAATTTCGCAAACCAAAGCTTGCCGGGGAGCGTATCCATAATGTCGCCGAGCTTGTCGTTGAGCGAGAAGCGTCCCTCGGGAGCTTCGATGTCGAACCAGTTGAGGATCGCACCCTTTTCCTTGAGAATATAATCCTCGTTCATCGTGTCGACCTTGCGGATAACGCCCTCGTCGGAGCAGTCGCCTGCGACCGCACGCAGAGTGCTCTCGCCGACGTTGTTTACGTCAAAGCGGAAGAAATGATCCTCGGCACGGCACTTGCCGACGGACTCGCCGTTGACGAAAAGCTCGACCTCGGGAAGATTGGAATAAACGGTAAGTCTCGTTACGTCCTCGACTCTGTCGACGTATCTCTTGCCGCAAAGGTGAACGAACGGATCATCCTCGGGGGACTTGAGCCAAGCCTTGTAGGCATAGAAGGAATCCTTCTTGTACTTTCTGTCCATCGTCATAAGTCCCTTGTGGTTCTGACCGTTCTCACCGCCCTCGGCTCTTGCGTCCGCACCGAAGTCGAACATATTCCAAACGTGCGTTGACCAAATATAAGGACGTGTAAAGAGCTGCTTGATAAGCTCCTCGTGATAATACGCCTGATATTCCTCGGTGTAGTCGCCCTGTACGGGATTCGAGGTGTGCCAGTTGAGAGCCTCACAGCCGTATTCGCTCATACCGATGCAAAGATCGGGATACTTTGCGTGAACCTTGTCAAACCAAGGACCGTTCATCGAGGTATCTCCGCCGTACCAACCGAAATAGTGGTTGTAGGAAACAACGTCGGGAATGTGAACGTATTCCTCCTCGGGCTTGCACATCGAAACGCAGGCGATCGTCGTGAGCCTCGTCTTGTCCATCTCGTGAACGAGATCGTTAAGTATTCTGTGGTTTTCGATAAGATCGGGATCGGACGCACCTGCCATCGTGATCTCGTTGGAAAGTCCCCAAACGACGATCGAGGGGTGGTTATAATTCTGAGAAATAAGCTCCTTCATCTGCGAGATCGTGTTCTCACGTCCGCCGGGCATGTGCTTTGAAATATAGGGGATCTCCGCCCATACGACCATACCGAATTCGTCGCAAAGATCGTAGAAATACTGATCGTGCTGATAGTGAGCAAGTCTTATCGTATTTGCGCCCATCTCGGCAATGTAACCGATGTCCTCCCTGTGATGCTCGGGAAGGAGTGCGTTTCCGATTCCGAGCCTGTCCTGATGGCGAGAAACGCCGTGGAGGGGATATTCGCGTCCGTTGAGGAAGAAGCCTCGATCGGGATCGATCTTAAACGTTCTGCAGCCGAAGCGAGTCGAAACGCCGTCGACCTCGACCTCACCGTTGACTATGGAAGCGGTCGCACGGTAAAGATAGGGATCCTTAACGCCGTCCCAAAGGTGAACGCTCTCAAGCGTGAACGAAACCTTCTTCTCGGCAGAGCGAGTCTCCGAGAGGAGAGTGCCCTCTGCGTCGTAGATGCAGTAGCGATATTCGTAATTTTCGGGAAGAGCAGAGGAGAATACCTCTATCTCCACGTCGGCATTTCCACCGGCGAGAGAGGGAGTAACCTTGATGCCGGGAGCACCGAAATAATCGAGATCGAAATGTACGCTCGGAACGGAAATGACGTTGACGTCCCTGTAAAGACCGCCGTAGAACGTAAAGTCGGCGGATTGGGGATAGACTCTGTCGTTCGCCGCATTGTCGACGACGATCGCAAGACGGTTTTCCTCACAAAGCGAGGGAGTCAGATCGACTCTCCACGTGGAGTAGCCGCCGTCGTGGTGAGCAAGGTGCTTGCCGTTGAGATAAACGTCGGCACTCGAATTTGCACCCCGTACCTCAAGATAGTGAAGCTCGCCCTCGGGGAGCTCGGAAAGTGCGAAGGATTTTGCGTAGGTGCAAGAGCCGCGGAAATAGTCGTTTCCGCCGTCCTGACCGTCGGTTGCGTTCCACGTGTGCGGCAGATCGAGAACCTGACCGCCCTCGCAAATCTCGGGATCGTTTGTGCCCTTGTAAAAGGTCCAAGAGCGATTGAAATTAAGAACGGATCTCATTTGATATTCCTCCTGATGTATTTTTCTGTTTTCTCGGGTTAATTGCTTATCTTCTTTATTATACCCTATTTTGCCTTTTCTGTCAATCGGTCGGGGGGACATTATTGTAGACAATTAATTTCAATTAAAATTAGTCATTTTTCACAAAAATGAACGCTTCATAAATGAAATATGTCTAAACTATTGACAAATTGTTTCAAAATCGTTATAATATTTTTATGCTCTATGCATAAAAATATTTTGGAGGATGTTATGTCAACTAAAGAAAAAACCTCGAGCGCACCGCGTAAGTTCGGTATGCTTGACAAGGTCTCATACGCCGCAGGCGACTTTGGCTGCAATATGAGCTTTGCTCTTAAGAGCACGGTTCAGACCTTCTGGCTCGTCTACATGTATATGGAAACGGGACTTTTTGCGGTACTTTTGCTTCTCGTGCAGATATGGGACGCCATCAACGATCCCCTCGTCGGTATAATCATCGACAAAGACCAAGGTAATTACAAGAACGCCTTCTTCAGAAGGCTCGGAAAATTCAAGTCCTACATATTCGTAGGCGCATGCGGACTTCTCTTCGGCGGAGCTATCGTGTTCCTTCCTCTCCCCGAGGCAATAAGAGTAAGTCAGGAAACGGGCAGCGTTATCCTGAAGTCTGCGGCGTTCGTGCTCGCATACGTTATTTGGGATGCGTGCTACACCGTCGCAAACGTGCCCTACGGCTCAATGCTTTCCCTCATCACGACCGATAAGGGCGAGCAGGCACAGCTCTCCACGTGGCGTTCCATCGGCTCGATGGTCGGCGGTATGATTCCCGGTATCATTCTTCCTATGCTTATTTGGCAGAACGTTACCTACGACGGAACGGGTATCGTTCCCGACGTTGAGGGTGAGTTCCACACAAATCCCTTGACGGGCAAAGCTTACGAGATCGGCGACAACATCATCAACCCCGAGACGGGAAGCAAATTCCAGATCCTTCTCGGAAACAGAGTTTTCATTGCCGCTCTCATTATGGGTGCCCTCGGATTTATCGCGTTTATGTTTATGATCAAGAATCTCTCGATCCGTGTTGACGAAAACAGCGTCAAGGCAAGCGATGAAAACGATCAGGTAAATATCTTCAGATCCTTCGGCGAATTTATGAAGAACAGACCAGCCATCGGCGCAACCGTGGCGGCAATGGGTATGTTCCTCGGAATGCAATCCGCAGGTACGGCTAACCAGATAATGTTCGTTACCTACTTCGGCAAGGGCGATATGAGCGGCGTCGTTCAGATAATCGGATATCTTCCGATGTTCATATTCATTCCCTTTATCAAGAAGCTCGTAAATAAGTACGGTAAGAAGGAAACCACGACCGTAGGAAGCATCATTTCCATTATCGGCGGCGTGCTTATGTTCGTATTCCCCATGATCCCCGATAAGAACCTCGCACTCATTGCGTATATCGGAGCACTTGTCGTGTTCGGTCTCGGTATGGGCGCAACCACCTGCGTTTCCTGGGCAATGATCAGCGACGCTATCGACTACGGTGAGTGGAAGAGCGGCAGAAAGGAATCCGGCACGATCTATTCGATCCACTCCTTCTTCCGCAAGCTTGCGCAGGGTGTTGGTCCGAGCTGCGCACTCATTATTATGGGTTGGCTCGGCTATTCGTCCGATCTCGGCGTAACGGGACAGACCGCACAGACCGCACATAATATGTGCTGGGTCGTCGCAGCTCTCTATTGCGTCAG
>CAZONA010000067.1:0-5995 GCA_964581025.1 uncultured Lachnospiraceae bacterium | reverse complement strand
ACAACGGGGATTTCGTTCACTTTGAGCATTGAAGCTACTGCGGGGCATTATTTAATTACGGGATATGCGGTGGTACGGGAATCAAAAAAGGGGCGGATGCCCCTTTTTTATTTTAGCTTTATTTAATTATAATTTTATTTAACCGTTCTTCTAAGGCAGAGTGCTGTACGGGAGGGGAGGTAGATTTGGAACTCACGGTTTTCGTCGGTTGTATAGGTTGTGGTTTCGCTTACGTGTTCAAATCCGCCGAATTCCGAACGGTCGGTTGAGAACACAACTCTATAATTTCCGCCGAAGCGCATTTTGAGCTTATATCCCCAGAAATCCCTGGTGGGATTAAAGTTAAACACGTAGATGAGTCCTGCACGCTCGAACATCATTATCTTATTATCGTCGTCGATCTGCAGCCAATGGGGCTCTTTCTCGAATATTCTATACTCCTTTGCGAGCTTCAGCATTTCGTTATCGAATTTGAGCAGCTCGGAATATTTGAGGCTTTGGTCGTCCGCAAGGTGCCACTGACGGCGGCAATAGAAATGACTCCAGCCGTTACCCTCACGAGGAAAATCTATCCACTCGGGGTGTCCGAATTCGTTGCCCATAAAGTTGAGGTATCCCTCACCGCCGAGCGTCATCGTGATGAGTCTTATCATTTTATGCAGGGCGATTCCTCTATCTATAACGTAATTCTGCGAGGACTTTGACATATCCGTATACATTGCGGCGTCGCAGAGGCGGAAGATCATCGTTTTATCGCCGACGAGGGCTTGGTCGTGGGATTCGACGTAGCCTATATATTTCTCGTGCGGACGTCTGCCGGTGAGCTCGCACCAGATATGCCACATGCTCCAATCCTCATCCCGAACGTCCCTCGTGAGTCTTATCCACATATCCGGATCGCCCATTGCAAGCCTATAATCAAAGCCGATTCCGCCCTCCTCGACCTTAAGGCACATTCCGGGCATTGCGGACATATCCTCGGCGATGGTTATTGCGTTCGGGTTGACCTCGTAGATAAGGTCGGTTGCGAGCTGGAGGTAGGTTATGGCTTCGGTATCGGTATTCATCGAGAAGTACTTTGAATAATCGGTAAAGCCGACGCCGAGTCCGTGGTCGTGGTAGAGCATGGACGTTACGCCGTCGAAGCGGAAGCCGTCGAAGTGATACTCCTCCATCCAGAATTTAAGGTTGGAGAGGAGGAAGTGGATGACCTCGTTCTTACCGTAATTGAAGAGCTTCGTGCCCCAAGCGGGGTGATTTCCACGCTCGCCTGCGTTGAAGAACTGCGTGCTCGTGCCGTCAAATTCGGCAATTCCCTCGGTGGTATTCGACACGGCGTGGGAATGGACGACGTCGAGCAGGACTGCTATTCCCATCGTATGTGCGGTATCTATAAGGTATTTAAGGTCATTACATTTTCCGAATTTCGAGGATGCGGCGAAGAAATTAGACACCTGATAGCCGAAGGAGCCGTAATAGGGGTGCTCCATTATTGCCATTATTTGTATCGTATTATAGCCGTCCGCCTTAATTCTCGGGAGGATATAATCGGCAAACTCACGGTACGTGCCGACGCCCTCTCTCTCCTGCGCCATTCCGACGTGGGTTTCGTAGATAAAGAGCTTCTTCTGCGGCTTAAAGCTCTTTTTTCTCCACTCATACTCGGGCTCGTCCACGACCGCTCCGCACCAGGTATAGTCGTAGGGGTTCTGCAGGACTCTCTTACAATAGGTGGGTATTCTCTCGAGGTATCTGTCGTAATGCTTGATTATCAGCTTTACTCTGCAATCGTCGAAGAGCGTTTCCCTGCCCTCTATGAATATTTCAAAGACGCCGTTGCCTATATTATTAAGTCTATGACTCCATCTGTTCCAGCCGTTGAAATCTCCGTAGATATACATCTCGTGTGCGGCGGGTGCCCATTCGCGGAAGAACCAGCCGTTCTCGGTCTTATGGAAGCCGAAATATTTATGTCCGTTTGCAAAGTCCGAAATTCTGCCCGTATCGCCGAGAAGCTCGTGCTTTTTGGCGTAATAATTATTCATTCTGAGTTCGATATCGGACTCATAGGGCAGAAGCGAGGGATCGTAATCGAAAATTTTATAGCTCATAGTATTCCTCCGTATTTTGATACTTTAATTATAATCCGATTTTTATCTTCTGTCAAGACAAAAATGGCGACAATCCGAAAGATTATCGCCATTTTGATTTTTATTTGCCCGTAAGCTGCTGCTTCTGATACTGGAGCATATAGAGGTCATAGTATCTTCCCCTCTTTGCGAGGAGGTCGAAGTGATTACCCTGCTCGATTATCTCGCCGTGGGAGAGGACTATGATATTATCCGCATGCTGTATGGTGGAGAGGCGGTGGGCGACTATGAGCATCGTTCCTATATTCATCATCTTTTCAAGTGAATTCTGAATAAGGAGCTCGGTCTCGGTATCTATATTCGCCGTTGCCTCGTCGAGTATCATTACGCTCGGCTTATGGATTATCGTTCTTGCGAAGCTGAGGAGCTGACGCTGACCGGCGGAGAAGTTATTTCCCCTCTCTCTTACCTCCTCGTCAAGTCCGTCCTTCAATTTATCTATGAAGTGGTCGGCGTTGACGTATCTGCAAGCCTCGATTATCTCCTCGTCCGTGAAGCTATCCTCACGCAGCACGATATTGGAGCGTATCGTTCCGGAAAAGAGGAAAACGTCTTGAAGCATCTGACCGAAGTGGCGGCGCAGGCTCGATATCTTTATATGCTTGATATCTATGCCGTCGATGAGGATTTGTCCCCGCTGGATATCGTAATTTCGACAAATAAGGGAAAGTATCGTGGTCTTTCCCGATCCCGTTGAGCCGACGAAGGCGACAGTCTCCTTAGCCTTTATCTTAAAGGAGACGTCCTTGAGTATCCATTCCTCGCCCTCGTATGCGAACCAGACGTTTTTGAATTCGATATTGCCCTCGACGTGATCAAGCTCGATTGCATCCTCGGTATCGACGACCTCGGGCTGCATATCCATAATGGTGAATATCTTCTCGGCGGATGCAAATGCGCTCTGAAGCCTATTGAACTGATCCGCAAGGTTCTGTATGGGATCGAAGAACGTTTGTATATAGAGGTAGAAGGTTACGAGGATATCGCTCGTTATGGTCTGTCCGAGGAATGCGACGTCGTCGATATATCCCTTACCTGCGAGGTAGAAAAGGCACAGGACGCTCGAAATATAGAGCATATAGACGATCGGGCGGAAGATACTGAACACGAAGATCTCGCTGAGCTTTGCACGTCCGAGCTCATTATTTTTCTTTATAAAGTCGCCTTTTTTCTTATCTTCCCTATTGAATATCTGGATTATTTTTATTCCCGACAAATTCTCCGAGAGGAAGGTATTTATATCCGTCGTGCCGTCCTTTACACGTCTGTACGCACGTCTTGCGAATTTACGGAAGATGAGTGTAAAGAGGAATATGAAGGGCACGAAGCAGAGCACCATCAGGGTGAGGGTATAGTTGATAAGGAACATTGCGACGACTATCGCAACGACGAGGAATATATTCTTGATGAGGTTCGTAAGAATATTCGTGAACATCATCGAGATGGCGTTGGTATCGTTGGTTACTCTCGTTACGAGCTTTCCGACGGGAATGCGGTTGAGCTGTGAATGGGAGAGGCTTTCGATATGGGTGAACACGTCCTCACGGAGTGCGGAGAGTATTTTCTGACCTACCTTTTGCAGGAGTATTGCCTGAAGATACTGGAATGCAAGCGAGGTGATGAGGATGAATGCGTAGACGACGATAAAGGTAAAGAGCGTATCAAGCTCGAAATCTCCCTTCATTATGCCCGTTATATTACCGAGGAGTATGGGGGAGACGACGCTGTATGCGATCGAAAACGCCATTGTAAAGCCGACGGCGACGAACGAGCCGATATGGGGCTTTGCGTATTTCATAATGCGGCGCATTATCTCGGAGTCCTTCATATTTCTCTCGAAGCCTATGCCCTGCTTATCGTTTCTGATGGTGAGGTAGGCGATGAAGAAAACTATACTGAACAGTCCGACGATGCCGCCGACAAACAAGAGAGGATAATATTCGTACATATTCAATCCCTCCTTTCCTCTTCGAGCTTCTGAAGGTCGACCGTGAGCTTATACTCGGGGCAGCTCTCGAGCAGCTGCTCGTGAGTTCCGACTGCGATGATGCGACCGTCGTCGACGAAGATTATCTTGTCCATTTTTTCAACCGTCGAAACACGGTGGGCGATGAGTATCGTCGTTCTTCCCTGTCTGTTTCTGCGGAGGTTTTCTATTATGACCTTTTCGGTCTTGGTATCGACCGCACTTACGGAGTCGTCAAGTATGAGTATGGACGCTTCCTTCATAAGTGCACGGGCGATGGATATTCTCTGCTTCTGACCTCCCGAGACGGTTACGCCCCTCTCGCCGAGCATGGTTGCGTATTTCGCCGGAAATTCGGAGATGTTCTCGTGGACGTCGGAGAGCGTTGCGGCTCTTACGACCTCGTCCGAGCCCATTCCGTCCCTTGAAAATGCGATATTATTTTCGATAGTATCGCTAAAGAGGAAATTATCCTGCGGAACGTAGGCGCAGAAATCACGGAGCTGTCTTATCGGTATTTTATTTATATCCGTACCGTCGATGAACACCGTGCCGTCGGGGACGTTATAGACTCGGAGGATGAGGTCGACTATGGTCGTCTTACCCGAGCCCGTCTTACCTATGACGCCGACGTTCTCGCCTGCGGAAATTTTGAAGCTGACGTTTCTGAGTGCCTCGTAGTCGCCGTCGGGGTATGCGAAGCTGAGGTTTCTGAACTCGATATCGCCCCTGATGCTCTCGACGCTTTGGACGTCCGCCGCATCGACGACGTCGGGCTTAGCGTCAAGGAGCTCGGAAATTCTCTTAAGGGACGCTTTGCCTCGGCTCGTCATATCTATGAGCATTGAGATCGCCATAACGGGCCAGACTATCGAGCCGAAGTAGCCGTAAAATTCGAGGAGCTCCTCGACTCTGAGCGTGCCGTTATAGACGAGGTATCCGCCGTAGCCGAGGATTATGCATATAACCGACTGGACGAAGAACGTTACGGAGATGTGGAGGAAGGTCGATATTTTCGTGAATTTTATATTGATCTCCTCGTTTTCCTTATTGAGCTGCTTGAATGCCCAGAGCTCCTTAAATTCCTTGACGAACGCCTTGATTACGGCAATTCCCGAAAAGCTCTCCTGCGAAAAGTCGGAGAGGGCGGAGAATTTTTCCTGTCTTTCCTCCCACTTTTCCGTCATATATTTTCCGACGAACGTGCCCACTGCGAGCAGGAGCAGCATAGGTATAAGGGAGAGGAGGGTGAGAAAGAGGTTGAGCCTCGACATTTTATAGATCGCAAGCGTTGCGAGCGCAAGTGCGTCGAACGTCATCAGCGGTCCGTCGCCGAAGCACTCGTTTATGGTCTCGAGGTCGTTCGTGAAGAGCGACATCATATTTCCGACCTTATTTACCTGATAATACTGCTGTGAGAGGTCCTTACAGTGATCGAACATTCTCTCACGCAGGTCCGTTTCCACCTTAATGGCTGTGCCGTACATACAGACTCGCCAGAGAAATCTTCCGACTGCCATTACAAGTATGATGATTATCATCGGTGCGCAGATACGGTCGAGCAGGAAATTTGCGTCGAATGCGAGCATTTCGCCGTCGATCTCGACAAAGCCCGTATTAAGTCCTGCGATGAGGTAATTATACAGACGCGGAATGATGAGCTGGAAATAATCCACCGCAACAAGTGCCGCAATACCGAGAAGCAGGGCGAAGAAATGCTTTTTATAGTATCTGTTTATGTGCTTTCCGAATATCATTTATTTCACTTCCCTTCCTTATGATCAACAAAACAAACTTAAATTTGATTATACCACAAATCATTATATTTTTCAAGGGGTGGAGCGAAAAAAGAGGAGGAATTCCGAAGAATTCCTCCAAA
>CAZONA010000066.1:0-6021 GCA_964581025.1 uncultured Lachnospiraceae bacterium | reverse complement strand
TGCGTATATTGTTCGGTTGGCTGTATCGACACCGAGATGCAGAAGCGAATCAATTAAGACAAAGGCCCCTTTGTGTAAAGGGGGCTGTCGCGTCAGCGACTGGGGGATTGCCTTGTGACGATGAAGGCGCAGTATCGGAAAATTGTTTGACAGACCACATCCTATCGCAACAGCCGAACGATTCGCATAAAAAACCTTCCAAAAAGTTTTCGCCCGCCTTTTTCCAAAAGGCGGCGAGGGGGTCCGGGGGGCGAGGAGCCACCCGGAAAGAAAAGGCGGCGAGGGGTTCGGGGGCGAGGAGCCCCGCGAAAAAAAGCAAGGAGGAACAAAAAATGAAATGGATAATTGCGTCGGACATACACGGCAGTGCAGGCGCTTGTCGGGCACTGCTGGAGCGCTTTTCGGAAGAAGACGCCGACCGACTGCTTTTGCTGGGCGACCTGCTATATCACGGTCCCCGCAACGCACTTCCGCACGACTATGCGCCGAGGGAGGTCATCGACATGCTAAACGCCTGCAAGGAGCGCATCACCTGCGTGCGCGGCAACTGCGAAGCGGAGGTTGACCAGATGGTGCTTGCCTTCCCCGTGCTTGCCGAATATGCCCTGATTGACCTTGGCGACCGTTTACTGTTTGCCACCCACGGTCACAAATACAACAGGGACAATCTCCCGCCCCTGAAAAAAGGCGACCTGCTTTTATACGGGCACACACACCTGCCCCTTTGCGCGGAGCAGGACGGCATTCTCTGTCTAAATCCCGGCTCGATTGCGCTTCCGAAGCAGGACAGCCCCCATGCCTATATGACCCTGCAAGACGGGTGCTTTTTGTGGAAGACCGCGGAAGGTGCCATCTTTGACTCCTACCAAATTCCAAGCGAAAGATAAAAGACCCCAAAAACACATATACGAAAAGAGAAACCGAAATGGCAAAACTGTATTTTAAATACGGCGCGATGGGTTCGTCCAAGACGGCAAACGCGCTGATTACCAAATTCAATTACGAGGAACGCGGCATGCGCGTTTGGCTGATCAAGCCCTCTGTTGACCACCGCGACGGCGCCGATTGCATTCGCTCCCGCATTGGGCTGGAGGCGCGCGCCGAGGTGATTGACCCTGCCCTTGACCTGTATGCGCGCTTTACCGCCCTGCAGTCGGCAGGTGCCGCCTATGACGTCATTATCGCCGATGAATGCCAGTTTTTTACCGATAAACAAATTGACGGCCTGCGTGCTGTCGTGGATACCCTCTCGGTGCCGGTCCTCTGCTTCGGTCTGCGTACCGACTTCCGCACGCAGCTCTTCCCCGGCAGCCGGCGCCTGTTTGAGGTCGCCGATTCGATTACCGAAATCAAAACCATCTGCGAATGCGGCAGTAAAGCCATTGTCAATGCGCGTATGGACGCCGCCGGTCATATCGTAACCAGCGGCGCACAGGTCCTGCTCGGCGGCAATGATACCTATGTCGCTATGTGCCACGCCTGCTGGAAAAAACGTATCGCTGCGCAGAAATGACCCTTTTTTCTGAACGATGCTTTTTTTCGGGGGCTCCTCGCCGTTTGTCTTCGGGGGCTCCGCGCCCCCGAGCCCCGCGCCGCCTTTTGAAAAAACTGCCTTTTTGACAAAAGGCCGGGCGAAAACTTTTTGAAAGTTTCTTGTACAAATCGTTCGGCTACTGCGACGGGATATTACGCACTTTTCCCTTGCACCCAATCTAACCAAGCCTCTCACTCGGCGAGAGCCGCCGCAAGCGGCGGACCGCGACAGCGGTGGAGGGATTGCCACATATCAAACAATTTTCCGACACTGCGTTCCCGTCGTTACAGGGCAATCCCCCAGTCGCTGACGCGACAGCCCCCTTTACACAAAGGGGCCTTTGTCTAAATTGATTCGCTTCTGCATCTCGGTGTCAACACAGCAAACCGCACGGTCTACCCCTCTCACCCTCTTTCAACAAAACAACATCCTCCCACCATCCCCAAATCAACTCCCAACAAACGAGGTAAAACGATGAAAGCAAAAGCCAAAACATCCCTATGCAAACGCATTGTCGCCTGCCTGCTTGCCTGCATGATGCTTTCCGCAACGGCTTGCTCCTGCAGACCGAACGGCACCGACCCCTTGCCCGAGGAATCTTCGTCCGCCAAGGAAACCGAAACCGAAACCGACCCCAAAAACGACACGCAGACGCCGACCGACAGCCGCGACCTTCTGACCTTTACCCCCGCCTCCCCCGAGGGACAGGTGCTGACCGAGGACGGCAAGACCCCGCCCATTCTCATCTCCAACTACAACGAAACCGCCACCGATGCCCTGGGACGGACCCTCCCCACCTCCGAGGAGACCGGGCTCCCGCAGGCGGACAAATACGTCGGGCTGTTCTATTCCCTTTGGACCTCCGGGCACGCCGCCGCCGGCGACAATGCCAAGGCGCTGGCATGCAATCCGCTCAGTCCGCAATACGGCAAGCACGCCGCCTTCTGCTTCTGGTCGGAGCCCGAGACCGGCTACCATAAAGCCGACGATGTCTGGCAGATAAAGCGCGATATGAACTATTTCGCCATGGCGGGCGTGGATTTTCTGTATGTCGATATGACAAACGGCATTTTGTACGAGGACGCCATGGAAATCTTCCTTGACACCTGTCTGGAGCTGCGCGCAAACGGACAGATGACGCCCTACATTGTGCCCTGGTGCTTCGGCAGTGACCAAGGCGGCAATGTCGGCGACATCGGACGGTTTTATTCGCTGTTTATGTCCCGGGAAAAATACGCCGACATGTGGTTTACCTGGGAAGGCAAGCCGCTTGCCCTGATTAAACCCCTGGACGATGGCACCTACCCCGTTTTAGAGGACGCGACCTGGACCGAGCGGCTGACCTTCCGCAAGAGCTGGACGCCGCCCGCCGATCGCGCAGAGGGCTACTGGATTGACAACCAGATTGTCAACAACGGCTACGGCTACGGCTGGGTCGAAAATCAAAAAACCGCCGAATGCGCAGGCATCGGCTGTGCCGGATTTGCCAACTTCGGAAGCGGCAGAAGCGGTTCTCGGTCCAAACCGCGCTTCCTGGATGCCTTTTTGGAGACAAAGACCATGGGCGAAGGTCTGGTCCTTGAGGACGCCTTCGAGCAGCTCATGAAGCGCAACCCCGAATGTCAGGTCTTGCTCATCTCCCGCTGGAATGAGTGGATTGCACAAAACTACACGCAGGATTCGGTAACCGACACCGGCTTTGTGGACCAGTTCAATCCGGAATTTTCCCGCGACATAGAGCCGATGAAGGACGGCTACACCGACAATTACTTCTGGGTACCTCTAATAATTCAACGCGCGCTGGGCGGCAGAGAGATTTTTTGTCAGTTTAGACAAAAGGACGACAGCTGTAGTAGAGCTACAGCCGAGGAGTTTTGTGACAAATGACGAAAAAGATCTCGCCAGATCTGCGTGCGATGAATTTTTAGAGGTGCCCTTCTATCAAATGTGCTCCATCATCCGCCGCTTCAAGGGCGTTCTGCCCGCCGACGGCGCAACCGGTTCCACATCGGTCGACATAGCCGGCGACTTTTCGGTCTGGCAGAGCGTTTCCCCCGTCTTTACCGACTTTGAGGGAGACACGACCCACCGCGATTCCACCGACACGACCGGCACCATTCGCTACATCAATACCACCGGCCGCAACGACATTGTCGAAAGCCGCCTGACCGCGGACAGCGGCATGGTTTACGCCTATGTACGCACGGCAGAGGCGATTACCTCCTACAAGGACGGCACAAACTGGATGCTTCTTTTCATAGACGCCGACAACAACAAATCCACCGGCTGGGAGGGCTATGACTACCTGGTCAATTACAGCGTCATCGATGACACGCACACCACCCTGTGCACCTGGCGCGACGGGGTGTGGCAGGAAATCGGCACCGTTGCCTATCGGGTTGAGGGCAATCAGCTCATGGTCGCTCTGCCGCGTTCGCTGATGGGGCTGACCGACAAGGATCTGACCCTGCAGTTCCACTGGATGGACAATGTCACAAACCTCTATGACCTTTCGTCCTGGTTCACGACCGGAGACAGCGCGCCCGAACGGCGGAACAATTACAGCATTACCCTGTCGGTCGCCTACGATGCCGCCGCCGAAACGCTGCTCGGTCTGCGCGAGAGCGGTGCGGTTTCCGAAATGCCGTCGATTACCCTAACCGACGAGCAGCTTGAGACCCTGACCGAGGGACTGCTTGTGACAGGCTATCGCCTTTCCGCAAAATACGGCAAGATGCCGACCTTCCGTCTGATTGAGGCAAACGCGACCGGCACCTGCGTTGTGAAAGCGGTCACGGCAAACGCCTTCTCCGACCTGCGCACCGATTACGCGCTGGCATTTGAGGGCTATCTCCTCTTGGAAACGGGCGGCACACAGACCTTTACGCTGACCTGCGACGACGGCGCCCGCCTCTACATTGACCAAAGACTTGTTTTGGAGTGCCCGTATGCCGACGGTCGAAAAGACGGTCAAACCGTTACCGAAAGCATTTCCCTGCCCCTGGCAGCCGGCTATCACTCGGTTCGAGTTGAGTATGCCGAGGTGACAGGCGGCGGCGCAACCCTTTCGCTGGACGCGCCGGGACGCTTCTATGCCTCTGCCGCAGTCGGCGAGGGCCTGATTCTGCGTGAAGATTTTGACGTAAGCAGTACAAGTATACTGAAAAAGAACTTTGAGCTGGAGGCAGAGGACGGACTGAAGCCGGAAAACGGCTGGCTGGTCGGCGCCTGGATTGAAGGGCGCGCCATTCGCTATCGCGGCTCCGACCTGCGCTTCTATTCCATGGAAACCCGCATCATTGCGGAATATAAGACCTTTGCGCCGCATCGCTCCGCCATTGCCCTGCGTCTGCCTGCCGAGCTGTCTCTCAGCAATGTTGGCGGCATGTCTGCCTTTGAGCCGGACAACGGTGACGGGGACAGTACCTCCTACCTTGGCACAAGCGGCATCTACCTTTACTGCGCCGGCAATGCCTTAGAGGTCGCCGTGCATGTCAAGGATGCAAGCCGACAGTACGGCGTAGCTTCGATAGGCTATCCCTTCTCCCTGCCGAGCGGCACCTCCTTTGCGACCGGAGCCGTCATTCGCTTTGAGGACCTGGGCGATACGGTTCGCATTTTCTGTGAGGACACCCTGCTTGCCACTGTTGTCCTGTCCGATGTCGGGCAGGTGGACGGACAGCCCTTTAGCGGCAACGGCTACCGCCACGCCGTCCTTCTGGATGCCGACGGTAATACCGTTTTGACAAGTGACGGATACGAGTGCCTGATTCCCGTCGAAGGCGATTGCGGCGTCCTGGAACGCAACAATTCCTTTAAACTGGACTACATAGAGCTTTGGCAGTTCGCCTACGCTCTGGGCGAAAACGGCTATGTTGCTAAAAACTAAACCCTTCCCGCCCCGCCCCGCGCAGGGATGCGCGGGGCTTTGCACTTTCCTCTTCTCTCGGGGACTCCTCGCCGCCTTTCTTCCCGGGTGGCTCCTCGCCCCCCGGACCCCCTCGCAGCCTTTTAAAAAAGGCTGGCGAAAACTTTTTGGAAGGTTTTTTATGCGAATTGTTCGGCTATTGCGACGGGATATTCTCTCTTAAAATTGTAGTGGGGACCCCTGCCCCACAGCGTTTTTTTGCGGGGCGCCGCCCCACCCCCCGCCGCCTTTCTTTCCGGGGGCTCCTCGCCCCCGAACCCCTCGCCGCCTTTTTGAAAAACTGCCTTTTTGACAAAAGGCCGGGCGAAAACTTTTTGGAAGGGTTCTTGTACAAATTGTTTGGCTATTACGACAGGATGTGGTCTATCAAACGATTTGCAATCACGAACTACATTGTCATTCTGAGCGTAAACGCTGTCAAGCGTTCGCGAAGAATCTCTTTCATCCTACACCCCCGCCGAGATTCTTCACGTTGCTTGGAATGACACGGCGGGGCGGCGTCAAGGCATCGCAACAGACAACCCGCACGGTCTGCCCCTCTCACCCGCTTTCGCGGGAG
>CAZONA010000065.1:0-6041 GCA_964581025.1 uncultured Lachnospiraceae bacterium | reverse complement strand
GTTAGCGTCGGACCTTTTTATTATTTTGGCGATGTGTAATATTGAAAAATGCGAGATTTTATGATATAATAAATTGAACGATAAATAAGAATTTGGAGGAGGTAGGCGTGTTACATTATGAAAAAAGCAATTCTTTCTTTAATACTATTAGTAGCCATTAGTTTCTCTATAACGGGTTGCAAATTTGAGTCAAACGATATACGTGCACCACAAGAATTGACTATCTTTCACAGCACAATGTCGCTCGAACAATTTGATTTTGATTACTTAAAAATTAAATGCGATTCAAATGATACAGTAATGATATATGATTATGATGATATGATTGAATTGTTTACTTTAGCAGACGCACTTGTCTTGACAAAATCATACGAAGGCTACGACTTGCCCGAAGATTTTGATTATTTGTGTAGCGTAACGTTTTTCAGACAAGGAAAGGACGGTCGACCGGATGTTTCATACTATTTTTACGTATCAACATCAGGAGAGATATGTTATAGAAGAGACAGGCTTGCTTCCACTACTGTTTTTTACACGGCGGAATCTTCTGCCATACTTAACGAAGTCAACCGATTGATAGAATTATATAATCAATCGTAAAACAAATTCCAATTTGTAGGTGTGCGCATTTTTTACAAGGTGTCCGAAAATGTATCAAAATTGGTAATGGCACACACAAAAATGCACCGACTGTGTCGGTGCTTTTTTCGTTTTTCTGCGGATTTCGTCATTTTACTTGCTTTTTGGCGTGGGATATGGTATAATGGTCGGGCAAATTTCAATGCAAAAAGCAGGAGAAAGAATCTTATGTTTAGCACGAAGCACATTATTATACTGATTTTAGCGGTTGCGATCGGCGTTGCGGCGTATCTGTTCGGCAGAAAATTGCCGTTTCGCACGCTGAGCCGAGCGATGTTCTACATAGGTCTTGCGAGCGAGACCGTGAAGGTATTTTTCTACATCGTCAAAAACGAGGAGAAGTACGGCGGCGTTTTGCCGAAGTCGGATCTTCCCTTTCATCTGTGCTCAATCCAGATAATTTTAGTGGCGGTGGTGGCGTTTTCGGAAAACGAAAAGCTCCGCAGGATCATTTTAAGCTTTATGTACCCGAGCTGCCTTTTCGGCGGAATTGCGGCGATACTGATCCCGACGTCCTCGTCCCTGAATTATCTGCCCATCACGCTTCAATACAATCTCTATCACGTGGCGATAACGGTATATGCGCTCTGCATTCTCGCCTCGAAGGAGATAAAGCTGACGTTCTCGGACTACAAAAATTGCTTAAAGTGCCTTATCGGCGTTATGTTCTTTGCGATATACATCAACAGCATCGTTTACGACGGGGTTAGCAACACCAACTTTATGTATGTCGTTTCGCCTCCCGTCAGCGGTCTTCCCTTTCTCAACAAGGATCACGGCTGGCTCGTATATATATGTCATTATGCGATACTCGTGGTATTTTGCGTCAGCCTGTGCTACGCAAAGCCGATCGTCGATCACATCAGGGGCAAGGATCGGATAAAGGCTTAAGGGGTAAAAAGTCGCTCGGCTCGCACATGGTGCGAGCCGAGCTTTTTTGTTTTATTTTAATTTTTTAGAATCAGAGGAGAAAGTCTCTTCTGTAATTCACTCCGAAGAATTCGGCAAGCCTTACGAGCTCGTCGTTTTTTATCGTATTCACACGGGGCAGGTGGGCGGTGAGCATATAGATATTTGCCGCCTTTTCGACCGTTTCGATAAGTCCGAACGCTTCGTCAAGGCTCTTCCCCGCACCGTAAATTCCGTGCATTCCCCAAATGACGATGCGGAATTCGCTCATCTTCTTCGCCGTCGCCTCGCCTATTTCCGTCGTGCCGCAGAGCATCCACGGCAGCACGCCGACGCCGTCGGGAAAGACGACGATGCACTCGGTGCACATCTGCCAGAGGGTATGGGTGAGCTTTGCCTCGTCAAGCTCGTGAACGTAATTCATTGCAAGTATATTCGTGGGATGTGAATGCATTATTACTCGGTTCTCGGGATCGACCTTGAGTCTTGCGATATGGCTCATAAGGTGCGCCGGAAGCTCGCTTGTGAATCTTCCGCCGTCCGAATAGCCCCAGAGCAGCTCCGCCGTATCTCCGCTCTCGGAAATACGAATGATACCGAGGTTATTTTCGGGATCGTGCTCGACGTTTTTGAAATATTTACCCGTTCCGGTAACTATGAATATCTTCCCTGTGAGCTCCTTTGCGTCAAAGCCGAGTGGGATCTCCCTTTTGACGCTCGCAAGGTCAAGATATTCTGCGACCTCATCACGATCGAGCATATAGCTGATATTTCCGCCGTTTCGCTCGTCCCAGCCGAGGCGGTACATATTTGCGGCAGTCCTTTTCATTTCCTCCACGAAGGGAGCGTTAAGTATATTATTCATCTCTTACTGAGAACCTCTCTTTCGTAAAGCTTTATCTCCTCGAAATAATTTTCGGCTACTCCCTCACGGCGCAAAAATTCGCTCCAGACCTCGCCCATGGGGGCTGTTTTCATTTCCTCACTAAGATACATTATCTCGGTGAAATTGTTCTCGTCCTGCAGCCGCTTCATTTTTTCCGAGGGCTGAAGAAGTGCGAAGAGCAGAGCCTTCTGGACGCTTCTGACGCCCGTTACCCAAGCGCAGATGCGGTTGATGGATGCGTCGAAATAGTCCGTTGCGATGAAAACTCTGTCCACCGCATCGTTGCGGACGATCTCCTTTGCGATCTCCTTTGTTTCATCGTCGAATATGACCACGTGGTCGCTGTCCCAACGCACCGCACGAGTTACGTGGAGGGCGATCTTTTCATTGAAAAGCAAAAGGGAGGATATTTTATCGCTCACGACCTCGGTCGGATGGTAGTGTCCGTTATCCATAAGGGGCGTAATTCCCTTGTAATCGGAATAGGAGAGGCAAAATTCCGCACTTCCGACGGTGTAGCTCTCAAGTCCGATGCCGAAAACCTTCGATTCGAGCGTTACGTAGACCTTACTCTTATCGTAGGGCACGGAAAGTATCTCGTCAAGGCTTTCCTTAAATCTGCGACGGGGCGCAAGTCTGTCCGCCGGGATATCCTTATAGCCGTCGGGGATCCAGATATTCATAACGCAGGGGCAGCCCGTTTCGTTTGCGAAATACTCGGAAATACGCAGGCACGCCTTACCGTGATCTATCCAATAGCGGCGCACGCTCTCGTCGGGCGAGGATAGGGTGAGATTATCCTTTACCATCGGGTGTGAGAAGAAGGTGGGGTTGAAATCTATGCCCATTCCTCTTTCCTTGGCAAATTCCACCCATTTTCTGAAATGCTTAGGCTCGAGTCCGTCCCTGCCCACCTGCTCGCCGTCCTCGAATATTGCGTAGGATGCGTGGAGGTTGAGCTTTTTCTTGCCCGGGATGAGGGAGAACGCCTTGTCGTAATCCGCCATCAGCTCCTCGGGCGTCCTTGCCTTGCCGGGATAATTGCCCGTCGCCTGTATTCCGCCCGAGAGTGCCTCCCTCGAGTCGAAGCCGACGACGTCGTCGCCCTGCCAGCAATGCACCGATATTCCGATATTTTTAAGCGTTTCCATCGCACGCTCGGTGTCTATTCCGTATTTTGCGTATTTTTCTTTTGCTTCAATGTAACTCATATTCGTATCTCCGTTTGTATTTTCAAATTTCCGATTGCGGTTGCTTCAATGGGCAGGGCGATCACACGCTTGCCCGTTGCCTCGGCTGTGAGGCGGTTCAAAAAGTCGTTTTTCGCCCCTCCGCCGACTATGTAAAGCTTATCATATCGAACGCCCGTGTTCGCTTCAAGCTCCTCGATTGCCGCCCTATAGCTCTCAGCAAGGCTCGCATAGGCGCAGCGGAAATAGTCGCCGATATTTTCAAATCCCCCCGTCGCCGCATCGAACGCATCTCTCATGCTCTCGGGGGCTAAAAATTCTGCGGCGTTTGCGTCCACGACCGTCTCGCAAGTGCTCTCCTTTGCCATTTCGACTATCTCCGAAAAGGGCGTGTCGGGGCAAAGCTCACGCCTTAGCTCGTTGACTATCCACATGCCCATAATGTTTTTCTGATATCGGTTGTAGCCGACGCCGCCCTCATTTGAGTAGTTGGCTCTCTCGCTCTCCATGTCGGTGAGCGGTTTCGGCGTTTTGACTCCGAGGAGCGACCACGTGCCCGACGAGATATAGGGGCTGTTTTCATCCATCGGGATTCCCTCGACGGCAGATCCCGTATCGTGAGTTGCACAAAGCACGACATTGCAGCTGCCCCCTACCCTTTCCCGTATTTCGGGAAGCAGATCGCCAAGCACCGTGCCCGGCTGCGAAAGCTTCGGGAAAAGTCGCTCGGGGTAGCCGAGGCGTTTTATTATTTCCATATCGAATTCGCCCCTCACCATACCCGTGGTGGTGGCGTTCGTGTACTCCCTCGCCTTGACGCCGCAAAGCTTATACATAAGGTATTCGGGGATCATCAGCATATCGCTCGCACGCTCGAGTCGTCCTCTTTCCTTGTCGTCGTAGAGCTGATAAATGCTGTTAAAGGGCTGAAATTGACATCCCACTCTCGAATAAAGCTCCGAAAAGGGTATGCGCTCGTGCACCTTCGGTATCACCGCCTCCGTTCTGCCGTCCCGATAGGCGTAAACGGGCAGAATTTCCTTATCTCCGTCGAGCAGAACGTAGTCGACGCCCCAAGTGTCGATCGAAAGGCTTTTGATCTCGGGGTATTGCTTGAACGCCTCTCGGATGCCGATGATCACGTTTTCAAGCAGTGTCTCGGTGTTCCAAACGAGATGCCCGCCCCGTTTCAGCACACCGTTCGGGAAGCGGTAGACCTCGGTGCTCCTTATTTCGCCGCCGTCAAGATATCCGACGATATGTCTGCCCGAGGATGCGCCGATGTCTATTGCAAGATAATATTCCATTATCCGACTCCTTCGTTTTAGTCGGGACACGGTCCCGTTATTTTTATACTATCACACGGGGAAGAAAAAATAAAGGTCAGAATTTGCTCTAAAAAGTGTCCTTATTTGTATTGATTTTTTCACTTTCTCGGTGTATAATATAATCAGAAAAAGCAGGAGGCGGAATTATGATAAGCAACGAAATACTCGAGAGACTTCTTCCCGTAACCGAGGAGGAAAGGGAGATACTCGGCGGTGCGAGCGAGGTCGACAAAACGATATACACGACTCACGGGGGGAGCGTGGTTCGGCTCTCAAAGCTCGTCCCCGGCGAAAAGCAGATAAGCGTTCGCAAGCACACCCGATTTGTACACTTCCCCGAGCACACGCACGACTACGTCGAGGCGGTCTATATGTGCTCCGGGAGCACCACGCATATAATCAACGGACGCTCGCTCGTGCTTTGCGAGGGTGAGCTGCTGTTTCTCGGGCAGAACGCCTCGCAGGAGATACTGCCCGCAGGCGAGGAAGATATTGCGGTGAATTTTCTGATTCGCCCGTCGTTTTTCGGCAAAACGCTTGAAATGCTCGGGACGGAGGAGACGCCGATAAAGAATTTCCTCATAAAATCCCTGTTCGGCGAGGAAAATCAGGGGTATCTTTATTTCAAGGTCTCCGACGTGCCGCCCGTTCAGAATCTTGTGGAGAACCTGATTTGGACTCTGCTTTACGACGTTCCGAACAAGAGAAATATCAATCAGATAACGATGGGATTGCTGTTTATGCAGCTGCTGAATCACACCGATACGCTCGTTTACGAGAGCCGAGAGGACGCCGCAATAATGGAAATTTTTAGGTATATCGAGGCAAATTACAGGGACGGCAGTCTCGAGGAGGCGGCACGTGAGCTGCATTACGACTATTTTTGGCTCTGCCACGAGATCAAAAACCGAACGGGGCGAACCTACACCGAGCACCTTCAGGAGCGGCGGCTCACGCAGGCGGCGTTTTATTTGAAAAATTCGAAAATGTCCGTCGAGGAGGTCGCCCTCGCCGTCGGGTACGAAAATAAGAGCTATTTTCACCGCATTTTTCTCCGCCGCTTCGGCGTTAGCCCCAGAACCTATCGCA
>CAZONA010000064.1:1628-6073 GCA_964581025.1 uncultured Lachnospiraceae bacterium | reverse complement strand
CGCTTTATCAGAAACGAAATGCTATTCGGCACGGAGGCAATTGAAGCTCTCGCTCACTCAAGAGTGGCGATATTCGGCGTTGGCGGTGTTGGCGGTTACACGCTTGAGGCACTCGTTCGCTCCGGGGTGGGCGAGATCGCCGTTATCGACAGCGATCTTATATCGGAATCGAACATCAACCGTCAGATACTTGCGACGTATTCGACGATCGGGCGGCTCAAGGTTGACGCTGCCGAGGAGCGTGCGCTTTCCATCAATCCCGATATTAAAATAAAAAAATACCCGATCTTCTATCTTGCCGACACTGCGGACGCCATAGATCTTTCCGAATACGATCTCATCGTAGATGCGATCGACACGATTTCGGCAAAAATGCTTCTCATCACTCGTGCGACTGCTCTCGGCATACCGATCATCAGCTCGATGGGCACGGGAAACAAGCTTGATCCGACTCGTCTTGAGGTTGCGGACATTTACGAGACGAGCGTTTGCCCACTTGCTCGGACGGTGCGCTCGCTCTGTCGCAAGGCAGGCATTCCGCACCTAAAGGTCGTATATTCCAAGGAAGAGCCGGTCGCCGTGCATTCGGAAATCGGCGAGGGTATGCAGACGAAGGGCAATTGCGGCAGGATCGCCCCTGCGTCGTGCGCATTCGTTCCGTCCGCCGCCGGCTTAATACTTGCCGCAGAGGCGGTAAAGGAGCTTTTATCCCACGAATAAACACAGAAAACAATCACTTTTGAAAGGACTATTATAAAATGAACGAGGTTTTACTTTGCAAATACGGAGAAATCGTGCTCAAGGGAGCGAACAGGGCGTACTTTGAGGACGCACTCTGCAGGGAGCTTCGCCGCAGGGCGAAAAAATGCGGCAGCTTCGAGGTTAGCCGTGCGCAGTCGACGGTCTATATTGAACCGCTTGACGAATTTGCCGACATGGATGCGATGCTTGCCGAGGCGAAAAAGGTATTCGGAATAGTTGCTATCGCCCGTGCTTACGTTTGCGAAAAGAGTCTTGAGGGAATTTCGGCGGTAGCGAGGGAGAAGATCGTTCCCGAGCTTTACGGCGTATCAACCTTCAAGGTCGAGGCAAAGCGGAGCGACAAGACGTTCCCTCTCGATTCGATGGAGCTTGCCCGTGAGATAGGTGCGGTGATACTTGAGAGCTGTTCCAAAATAGAGGTCAACGTTCGTGAGCCGGAGGTGGTCGTTCGTGTTGAGATCCGTGAGCGTGCGGCGTACATTTACGCAGGAATGCACAAGGGTGCCGGCGGAATGCCCGTCGGAACGAACGGAAAGGGGCTTTTGCTTCTCTCTGGCGGAATAGATTCCCCCGTTGCCGGCTACATGATGGCAAAGAGGGGCGTCAAGCTTGAGGCGGTGCATTTCGAATCCTTCCCCTACACGAGCGAGCGTGCGCTTGAAAAGGTCCTCGACCTTGCACGGATCGTTTCCGACTATTCGGGCACTATTTACGTTCACATAGTGTCCTTGACTCACATACAGGAGGAGCTGGTCAAGCACTGCGACGAGGATTATTTCACTCTCCTGCTCCGCCGCTACATGATGGCGATTGCAAACAAGGTCGCCGAGCGTTACGGCTGTCAGGCACTCATCACGGGCGAAAGCGTCGGTCAGGTCGCAAGTCAAACGATGCAGGCGATAGGCGTTACGGACGCCGTTGCCGAAATTCCCGTTTTCCGTCCCTGCGTCGGAATGGACAAGGAGGAAATAGTTCAGCTCTCACGTAAAATAGGCACGTTCGAAACGTCCATTCAGCCCTTTGAGGACTGCTGCACGGTATTTACCCCCAAGCACCCGAGGACGAAGCCCGAGCTTGCCAAGGTTCTCGCCGAGGAAAACAAGCTCCCGTTCGACGAGCTCGTCGAGGAGGCGTTCGCCACGATGAGAACGGAACGCATAAGCATTGAGGATTAATTTATTCACCAAAAGGAGAATTTTATGAAAAACCATTTAAGTACCATATTGCTTTCGGTTGCGCTTCTTGCGTGCGTTGCGGTGCTTATCGTGCTCGTCGTTGCGCTCATACCGAAGGACTGCGAGCATCACGTGTGCTCCAAGACCGAGCATTTGCCCACCTGCGAGGAAAAGGGCTACACGCTCTACGAGTGCGTATCGTGCGGATACACATTCGAGGCGGATTTTATCGCTCCCCTCGGGCACAGCTACACCGACAGAACGATCGCTCCCACCTGTGAGAGCGTCGGCTACGAGTCCCATTTCTGCTCCGTTTGCGGAATCGAGGACAGGGACGGCTACGTTCGCCCCCTCGGGCACAGCTACAAAGAAACGGTAACCGAGCCGACCTGCGACGAGGCAGGCTACACGCTTCACAAATGCGAAACGTGCGGATTTTCCTTTACGAGCGACTACGTTGCGTCGATCGGGCACGAATTTACGAAATCCTACGTTCGCCCCAACATAGGCAGAACGGGCTACACGCTCTACACCTGCTCCGTTTGCGGAAGCAAGCACGTTGACGACTACGTTTTCTATTCCGACATCTTCTCGGGCGCAGAGGGCGAGGGACGCATTCTCGCAAGCGGAATCGACGTTTACGGCGGAATAGAGGGCAAGCAGAACACCAGCGACTCGGGGGACATTGATTTTGCGGCTCTGAAGCGCTCGGGAATTGATTTCGTGATACTTCGTGTCGGCTCAAATCTCAACAAGGATAAGAGGTTTGAGGAATACTACGCCGCAGCGAAGGCGGCAGGGCTTGACGTGGGCGTGTTCTTCTTCAGCTATGCGGAAAACGCCGAGGACGCCCGTGCGGACGCACGCCGTGTCGCCGCTTGGCTGAAGGGCAAAAAGCTCGAATATCCCGTTTTCTACGACATTGAGGACGTCGAGCGAGACGGGCACTACCCCTCGCACTACGAGCCTGAGCTTCTTTCCGAGATTGTTAGCACATTTATGACCGAAACGGTTGAGCTCGGCTACTATCCCGGAATCTACACGAACAATCATTTCCTCTACGAAATATATAATGAGGAAAAAACGCTCCGCATGTACGACGTCTGGTACGCTCGGTACGGCATAGACACCGAGGAATTCGTCAAAAAGAACCTTGACGAATACAGCTCCACCTATTCTATGTGGCAGTATGCAGGAAGCGTGGAGGGCTTTTGCTCGGGAGCGGTCGAAAACGTCTGCGACCTCAACTACGCCTTCAAAAATTACCCCGAAATAATCAAAAAGTACGGCTTCAACGGCTACGGAAATTGAAAAATTGATATGAATATTACAGTAAATTGCCCCGAATATATCGAAAAATGCATCGAAATGCTCGAGAATGCCGGCTTTTCAGCCTACGCCGTGGGCGGTGCGGTGCGTGATTCGATAATGGGACGTGAGCCGTCGGACTGGGACGTCGCAACGAGTGCAACCCCCGAGCAGATGATGGAAGTCTTTCGGGATCTTCGCACCGTTCCGACGGGAATCAAGCACGGCACGCTGACCGTGCTCATGCCGACGCAGAACAAAGCCGTGCCCGTCGAGATAACGACGTACAGAATCGACGGCGAATACAGGGATTTCAGGCATCCCGTGGGAGTTACCTTTGCCGATGATATAGCGGACGATCTCTCACGCAGGGATCTGACCGTCAATGCGATGGCGTACAACGAACGCCTAGGGCTCGTCGATCCCTTCGGCGGTGTGGCGGATATCGAGAGGCGGCTCGTTCGCACCGTCGGAGAGCCGAAAAAAAGATTTTCCGAGGATGCATTGCGGATACTTCGTGCGTTTCGGTTTGCCGCACAGCTTGATTTTGAAATAGACGAGGAAACGCTCCTCGGTGCTGCCGAGTGCGTGCAGCTTCTCGACACCGTCGCACGTGAAAGAGTTTTTGCGGAGCTTAAAAAGCTCCTCTCCAGCCCCACCTGCGCCCGAGTGCTCGCAAGGGCTCTCGAGTGCGGCGTCTGGCAAATTCTATTTCCAAGCTTCCCTCTCCCGAGCGAGCAAACGGTATCGGAGCTTGATCGGATCGGCGGCTCGTTCGCACCCCGTATGGCGCACCTGCTGTGCGAATTTTCCGACAGAGAGCGTGCGGCGTTTCTCGATTCTCTCCACCCGTCGTCGAAGGAAAAAAGCCTCGTCCTCGGGCTTTGCGAGATCGAGAGGCTTGAGGTGCGCACCGAAAATCCCGAGGCGGAGGCAAGGCGGTTTTTGAGTAGATGGCAAAATAACCTCAACGACGCTATCGAAATGCTGAAAATTCGGGATGGAGAGTCGGAAATCGACGCTCTGCTCCGAGCACTCAAGAGTGAGAAAACGAAGAAAAATCCGCTCACGCTTGCCGATCTCGCCCTCCGAGGCGACGACGTCCTGCCCTTCTGCGACGGCGACCGCCGCAAGGTAGGAAGGATTCTTGACGACCTCCTCACCGCCGTCATCGAAGATCCGAGCCTCAACGACCGCAAA
>CAZONA010000064.1:0-1528 GCA_964581025.1 uncultured Lachnospiraceae bacterium | reverse complement strand
CCCGAGGCGATATCCCCTTTGATTCGGCTGATATAGTCGAGGTCGCCGCAGAAGAGCATACGCTCCGGTGCGTTCGGGATTTCGCCGTTTTCAAAATCGCCCTCTGTGATCACGGTCAGGTCAAGGGACGGATTTATGCTCGTCGGCTTTTCGCCCGTTTTAAGAAATATCGTCGGCACGGCGGAATAGAGCAGTGCCGCATTCGGCGGAGTGGCGGAATAGAGTCCCGAGTAGGTTTGGGCACGAGTTGCGCCGAGCATGCCTCGGGCAATTTCCGAGGCAAAAGCGGCGAATTTTATCTGCTCCGTCTCGGGCGAGCCAATCGTGAAACGGTATCCGCCATACACGAACTCAAGTCCGAGAAGCGATTCACGGAAGAGCGTGATCTCGCCGAGCATTGAGTATCCGAACGTCCGAACGCCCCGTGGAGCGAGCGATCGGAGGTGCGTCTCACGCTCCGAATCGTCCGTGCAGATCACCGCCGCCGCAAACGGCGGCTTTTCCTGCGATACGAACGTCTCGCAAAGGCGGATGTAAAATTCCTCGCTGACGCATATCAGAGAAAGCTGCTCCGCCACCGACGCAAGCTCCAAGCTGAGTTGAAAAAGCAACGCCTCGGAGCTCAGAGTCTCACGCCCTCTCTGGATTATTTTGCCTGCAAGCTCCAGCATTGCCGAGACGGAGATCAACCTTCCGCTCGCCCCGACAAAGCGATCCCTCAGCTCGAGATTCGGCGTTGCGAGGTAGGCAAAATGCGGCGTTTGCCGCCGTTTCATTATCGACGAAACATAGGCGCACACGTCGGGCGCATCCTTGCCGACGATCAAAATCGCACGTGAAAGTGCAACGATCTCCGCATTGCGCATCCGAAGCGGCTCACCCTCGCCCTCGTGCTCAAGTATGTATCGTTGAAGGTTTTTATATGTCATTTTTGCCTCCTATATTGATTTTTACCGCAACAAGCCCTCGTCCGCCAGCATTTCAAGAACTCTCGCTTCCCTCTCAAGCATCACGGGATTATACGGACTGCCCTGCACGCCACGGTTCTTTTGAACGGCAAGAGCAGGCTCGACGAATTCCAACGTATAGCCCTCATTGGCTTCGTATGCATCCAAGCGTTGCGAAACGGTTTCGTCCTCCGCATCGCACAGATAATAAAAATTGTCCTGAACAAAGCACTCCGACGGATCGACATCGCCCCTCTGCGCACGGTGCACGCAGCCGTATTCACGGACGGTTTCGGGCTTGATTACCAAGCCGGCTTCCTCACAAGTTTCCCGAAGCATTGCGGCGATGGGGGATTCTTCGCCCTCGATGCCGCCCGGAAATTTGTAATAATCGTATTTCAAGCTGTGGATCATGGCGATCTTCCCGTCTCGGATAATGATACTCCTTGCCGAATTTCGCACGAAATCGTGGGTGCAATCCGCATAATCGTGCAGATCCATTTCAAATAATAACCTCATATTCAAGCCCCCACAAACGCCCCGGTCTGCGCCCTGACCTCGTCGATCTCGAGAACGCTGTC
>CAZONA010000063.1:0-6111 GCA_964581025.1 uncultured Lachnospiraceae bacterium | reverse complement strand
GCTCACGCCGCGCGGGCGTCCGCTTTTTGAAAAAAGCGGAGCAAAAACTTTTATTAGGGGCGACACCAATTTGATGCGGCAAAAACTTTTATTAGGGTCAACACCCATTCGGTGCGGCGGCAACTTTTAATCGGGGCAACATCAATTTAGCGCAACGAAAAAATTTTGCCGAAATTTTAATTTCCCTGTTTATAATTTGCTCAAAATGTGTTAAAATAAAAGTGTCAATTTTTTGATTTCGATTGATCTTATGCAAATTTTGTATTTTTATGCAGGGGAGGTGGGCGCAATGAGCGAGAAAAATGCGGAGATTTCGTTTCCGAGGAAGGCTGATATTGGCATAACGACCTATTCGGAGCGTGATTTACACCGGACGCTGAAGCGGCATTTTTGTTCCGACGAGGCTTTACACGAATTAAAAATCGGTCGCTACGTAGCGGATGCGTGCGTGGGCGGAATGATCTACGAAATTCAGACTGCGAGCCTTTCGCCGCTCTCGAAAAAGCTGAAATATTACCTTGAGGAGACGGATTTTGACGTTACGGTGGTTCGTCCGATAGCAAAGGATCGTCGCATTCTCTGGCTTGATCCCGAGAGTGGGGAGCTTGCCTCGCCGCCACGGCTATCATCGAAGCACGAGACTGTATTTTCGGGCATTTCCGAGCTTTTTTACATACGTGAGCTTCTCGGGAACGGGCGGCTTTCCGTTTGCTTTTTGATGATGGAGATCGACGAAGTTCGCCTACTTGACGGCTACGGGAAGTACAAAAAGATCCGTGCGACAAGTGTCGATCGGATCGCCGGCGAGATATATTCCGAGGTGGTCGTTGACGGTATTGACGACGTTACGGATCTTGTTTTTGCGGCGTTGCCGGAGGGTGAATTTTCACGTGAGGAGCTTGCAAAATCTCTCGGGCTCGGGGGCAGGAAGCTTTGGAGCATGCAAAAGCTACTCGTCGAGGAGGGCATTTTGGAATGTCGACGGGACGGGAAGCGGCTTCTTTTCCGCAAAATGAATAAAAAGTGAATAAAAGCAAAAAATCCGCATAAAAATGCGGATTTTTATTTTAATTTATTGCAATTCTATCACCGTGGCGTCGGGCACGAGCCTTTTTGCAAGCTCCGCATCGTCCATGCGACAGGTGAAAAGCAGGCACTGCGAGTGCTTCGTGTATTCCGAGACCGCACGGAGCACGCCCTCGGAGCGATCGATATCGAGCTGGGAAAGCGGCTCGTCCATAAAGAGCGGCGGCAGCTCCTTGCCCATCAGCTCCTCGACAAGCGCAAGGCGCACCGCAAAGTACGCAACGTCAAGGCTTCCTCGGCTGAGGACGTCGATATGCCTCGTTTCGCCCTCTGCGACGAGCGAAAGCCCGAACGAATCGTCGATATAGATCTCGCTGTACCTGCCGTCCGTCATTTTCGAAAGATTTTCGCACGCACGGGCACGGATACGGGGGGTGAGCTCCTGCTTTATCGCAAGGGACGCTTGCGTCAGGCTCTCTGCGGCAAGCTTGACCGCAGAAAGTCTCATATTCAGCGAATCGAGCCTCTCCTCCTCCGCCTCCAGCTCGGGGAAGATTTCCGAGGCTTTACGTTTAGAATCGGCGGTTGCGAGATTCCTCTCGATACCTGCCTTATATTGCGAAAGCACGCTCGTTCTCTGAAGAGCCGCATCACGCTCACGCTTCAGCTCCTCAAAGGACGCACCCGAGAGCGTCGCCTCAAGCTCGGGGGTTATTCTTTGCCTTATATCCTTTTCGCTAAATCGAGAAAGCTCACTCTCGAGGGACGAGCAAAGTGCCTCGTCGCCCGAGAGGGCGTTTTCGAGAGCGGTCTTTTTCGTAAGATACGCAAGCATATCCCGAGAAAGAGCTCTCATTTCGACGACGGCGTCCTCGCCCTCTCCGAGCACCACTCCGACGCCGAGCAAAAGCTCCGCCGTGCGTGCTTCCTTTTCCGCAAGTGCCTCACGGGCGACGGAAAGGCGGAATTTCGCACTCTCCAAATTGTTCGACGCACGAGTGCGCCTCGTTTTGTTGTCGCAAAACGCCTCAAGCCGTGCGAGAAGCTCGTCGGGATCGATATCCGAGTATTTTTCGCCGAGCAGAGCGGAAAATTCCTCAAGCTCCGCACCTGCCGATTTCGCACGGCGGCGCATTGCGATCGCCGCACCGCCGAGCAGTGCTCCGATAAATGCGACCGTTGCCGCACCTGCAATATTGCTCATCGCAAACGCAAGTACGAGGGCAAATGCGATCAGCACCGCACCCGTTACGCCGAGTGCGACAGAGAGAAACGCCGAGGACGAACGCTTTTTGCGCTTTGCTTCGAGGTACGCAACGGCACTTCGGGGCGAGGAATGCTCCGAAATAAGCTCCGAGAGCCCCTCCGCATTTGCGTCCGTTACCTCGGAAAGCTCACTTGACGCATCCTCAAGCTCACGCTCCGTAGAATCGACTGCATCTCTTGCGCTCTCGAGTGCGTCCGCCTCCGAGCCGAGCCTTGCCGCCGCCTCGTAGGACGCAAGAGAGGTATTTATTCGCCCGTCGGCGCTGAGGCTTGCAAGCGTCGCCCTCTCGCCCTCGAGCTTTTTCTTAAGCTGTGCAAGGGAGCGGAATTTTTCAAGTCTTATTACGTCGTCGTGCGCATCGCACAGTCTTTGCGAATGCTCAAACGCCGCCTGCGCCTCGGCAAGCGAGGCTTCTATCTTTTCAAGCTCATCGGTGTTTTTTATGATCTCGCCCTCGTGAACGGTGGCTATGCGAAGCTCACTCCGAAGGCTCTCCACTCTTGCCTCACTCTCGTAAACGAGACCGCCCTTGCCGTTGGTGTGCAAAAGCCTGCGACGCTCCGCATCAAGCAGCTTCAGAGCCGCCCGAACGTCCGCCGTTTCGTCCCCCGAGGAGAGCAGATTGTCTATGACCGTCTTGACGGCATCGCCGTTGAGCAGGACCGTCTCAAGCTGCTTGATATTGCACATGCTGTCATAAGCCGGGGCGGAAATTCCGAGAAAATGCTCCCCGGGCACTTCGCCCGAAAAAACCTCCTCGCCGCTCTCGGCGTCGATAATGCGCACCTTGTCCGCATAAGAGCCCCTTGCGCTCTCACGTCCCGAGCGTTCGATCCTGTAAATTTTGCCCTCGGCGTCCTCGACCGTGAGAGAGCCGGCGGCAGTGCCGGTTTCCCACGAGATCGCACGCTCGCGCTCACCGACGGGGATGGTCGAATTTTTCCTTGCAAGTCCGAAGAGGACGAATTTTATAAATGCGAGCAGAGTCGATTTTCCCGATTCGTTCCGTCCGTAAACGACCGTAAGCCCCTTACCGGGGGTAAAGCTTGCCGACTTCAGCTTGCCGAACTGTATAACGTTTATTTCCTTGATCCTCATAGCTTCCCCCTTATTCAACGCCGAATTCTCGCTTGTCAAGTGCGGCGAGTGCAAGCTTCAGAGCAAGAGAGGCGCACGCACGCTCCTCCGAGCTTTCGGAATCGAGGGCGGGAGTCAAGATCCTGTACACCTCTCCCCGAACGCTCCTGTCGCCCTCAAGAGAGGCGAGATCGAAATTCGCACTCGTCCCGTCCTTGACCTGCACGAGCGCAAGTCCGGCGTCCCCGAGAGCCTCGGCTATTTTCTCCGCACGGGGAGAATAATAGGACGGCACGGCTCCGCAAAGAATTATTCTGAGTGCCGTGTCCGCACCGTAGCCGTGATCGGAAATCAGCTCTCTCACCCTTGCCGCAACGTCCTCGTCGCAATCAAGAGAGGTGATATCTGATTTTTCTATCTCGTAGGTAAGGCGTGAGGTTACTATCCTCTCGAGCGTAACGGCGTGAGTTTTCGGATCAACGTCCGCAATATATGCGCCGCCCGACGAGAGCTCGTCAAAGCTCCGCCCCTGCATAAATCCGCTGTAAGCGATCGTCGTAGCACCTGCGACGACGGGCTCTGGAGCGTTATGAATATGCCCGAGAGCCGCATAGGCAAAGCCCCCGCGGGCAATGGCGTTCGGACTTATCGGAGCATATCTTGACGCACGTGCACCGAGATCTGCGTGTGCACAGAGAAGGCAGATATTTTCCCTCGGCATCTGGATCGGTGCGGCGAGAGGATCGGACTCGTACCTGTCCGAAATAAAGGCGTATCCGGCAACGCTCACGCCGAGCTCCTCGAAATTGAACACCGTCGGAGTCTCCGAGGTGAAAACGTAAGCGTTTTCGGGCAGATTTTTGTCCGCATAAGTGCCGTTTTTGTTGTAATAATCGTGATTTCCGGGTGCGATGACCACGGGGCAACCGATCTCCCTTATAGCGTCGAAAACGACCTTTCTCGTTTCGGCGCAGCAAAAGGGCGTGTCGAACAGATCCCCTGCGATGAGAACAAGGGAAACGCCCCTCGCCCTTCCCTCACGCATCGTCCGAATAAAGCAGTCCCTCAAAGCTCTGCGGCGTCCGTCGGATTCTTCCTTCGAAAAGCCCGAAAACGCACTGTCGAGATGAAGATCCGCCATGTGTAATATCTTCATACAGATCCCTCCGTGAATTTTTTGCGTATACAGATACAGTATACCATATATTCGCCAACTTTTCAACGGCAAACGCATATTTGTTCACAGAATATTAATAAAATTGATGTATCATTAAATAAATACTCGAAAGGAGCGTAACAGACGTGGCAAACGGCAGAGGAAACGGCAGTAATATTTATAAGAGCGGTAAGCTCTCACACCGTGAAAGCTTCGCAAGGCATAAGAGGGGGAAAAACCGCACCCCGATCATCGTCGTCGCCTGCGTGCTCGTAACGCTCATTTTGGCACTCGTGCTCGGGAATATCCTCGGCAAGCGTGCGGAGCATTCCCAAACCACCGATCCGAATACGTCCGATACCGAATCGGCATTTAAGCCCGAAACGGATAAGGTGAGCCCAAGCCTTAAGCTCAATGCGTATTTCGTCGATATGAGCACCGCAAGCCCCGAAAACAGCCTCTCCGAGCAGACGGGCGAGGCAAGGGAAAAGGGAAATGCCCTGTTTTTTGACCTGAAATATCCGAACGGCGACCTGCTCTATTCGTCCGACGTCGCAGAGGAGCTTGGGATCGACTGTCGGGATAATCTCACGCTCTCAAGACTTGCAAATCATTTTCAATATTATAACGACCACGCCGTCTGCCGACTTGAATCGGAGCTTTCGGTAAAGCTTGACGCCTCCGAAAAAATCGAGGTCAAGGCGAGGGAGCTTTCCGTCCTGCTCGAAGCGACCGAATACGGCTTCGATCGGGTGATCGTCAGCTTCGAGAAGATCACACGTGAAATGCTCACGGCGTATCAGACCTATATCGTCGACCTCAAGCTCGCCTGCCCGAATACCGCAGTGGGCGTGGAGCTGCCGTATTCCGTGATCAACGATACGGATAGCGCAGGCGTCGTCTCGGAGCTGCTCTCCGTTGCGGATTTTTATATGCTCGACCTCGGAAAAGCAAGCACCGAGGAGCTCGACACAATGCTCAAGCCCCTCACCTACTTCACCGAGCGGTACGGCGGCGTCGTAATGCTCACCGACACCGGCGACGATACCCTCGCCGAACGCATCGCAAGGCTCGAAAATAAGGGAATGGAAAATTATATCGTTAAATAAAAAATCAAAATGGCGAATTGGAGGACGCAAGGCATGATCTCGTGGAGTACCCTTTGTTATGACCTTTCCGCACTGTCAAGGCTTCCCAACGGAGACGGCTCGGAAATAGAATTTGAATTGTACGGTAAAAGATATATGATCATTCACTACCGCAACAAAGTAACGCTGACATATTATCCTGCCAATTTCGAGATAAATAATAGCTGCATCGAGAGGTCGTATGGATCAATGGAAGCCTTGGGTAAGGCGAAGGATTTCGGATTCCGCTTGGAAGACGAATGGAATAATATTACCGAACTCGTCTGCGAGCCTCGCTTTGACGAGTATTCGTTGAACGAAATACTCGAAGGGTATAAAAAAGCTTTGAAAAAGGAAAATAAGCGGTGAGCTGTGCTCATATCGTGCTAAATATGCACCTCCGAAAGCGTTTGACTTGGAGCAAACCGACCGGCAAAGTGATTTTTTCGTCGTATTAA
>CAZONA010000062.1:4567-6306 GCA_964581025.1 uncultured Lachnospiraceae bacterium | reverse complement strand
GAGTACGACGGCGTCAGCGCAAACGATTACCTCTGGGCATCGTATCAGTTCCTCTATGAAACGGCAGATAAAAACGGCGATACCGTTTACGACAGCAGCGTAATGAATACCTATACGTATATCCACGAGTTCGGACATATCCTCGGACTTGACGACTATTACGATACGTCGGGAAATACCGAAGGACCTCTTGACGGCTGCGACGTAATGGACTATATGCTCGGCGACCATAGCGCATTCTCCAAGTTCAACCTCGGTTGGATAACGGAATCAAGGCTTGTAACGACCGACACGAGCGTAACGCTCACGCTTGAGGAATTCCAAAAGGCGGGAGATACGATAATCATCGCAAATAACTGGAGCGAGAAGCTCGGCGCATATCAGGAGTATTATATCCTCGTTTACTATACGAATACGGGACTCAATACCGGTAGCGGAGCAGGGTATTTCTCACGCGACGGAGTGATCGTCTACCATATCAACGCATCGCTCTACAGCGATACCTACGAGGGCGAGACGTATTACGATATCTATAACAATAATACCGACGCCTCCGACAGCACGGGCTACGGAACGGAGGATAACCTTATCGAGCTCGTAAAGACCGCCAATGGTACATATACCTACGCAGAGGGCGACACAATGCCCACGACGAAGGACGACAGTGGAAACACTCTCGGCATCAACTTCACCGTTGATTCGATCGCAAACGGCGTAGCGACTATCACCTTTAGTGCAAATTAAACAATAAAAAACAGTATTTGTTTTTTGCTGTTTTTGAATTTATGGGGATAACTATATGATAAAAATAATCGATACCTTTTCGCAAATTGACTCTTTGTTTGATAATGGAACATTCAACTTGAAAACGTGGAAAGAGTATATAAATTCGATTTACGATAAAGCTTCCGATATTTTCGAAGAAGATCTAAAAGAATGCTTGGATAGCGGAAATTATGTTTATGAAAATGATATTTTACCGATTATCAACGCTGTACACGGTAACTCGGCTTTGGAAACCTTACATACTTCCTTCACTAATGTTACACATGATTTGAACGAAAAGGTAATTGATTGCTTTGGTCATGAATTAGATATTGATATTGTTTTGTATATTGGACTTTGTAATGCAGCGGGGTGGGTAACCAACATAAACGGGCGAGACGTAATACTGTTGGGAATTGAAAAAATACTTGACTTGAATTGGTATGATGAAGATTCTATGTATGGGCTTATCTATCACGAATTAGGACATGTCTATCATAAACAATATGGAATATTTGATCAATATAGTGATGACAGTAGCCGAAATTTTATTTGGCAATTATTCACCGAAGGTATAGCAATGTATTTTGAGCAGACTCTGATCAATGATTTTAATTATTATCATCAAAACAGAAATGGTTGGCTGAATTGGTGTGATGATCACTTTCAGCAAATATTAACGGACTTTCAATCTGATTTGCCAATGATGACAAGATTCGATCAAAGATATTTCGGTGATTGGGCAAATTATTGCGGAAGAGGAGATGTTGGGTATTATCTTGGAGCAAGGTTTGTTCAATATCTTTGCGGTAAATATAGCTTTGAACAGCTGATTAAAATGAAAATTGATGAAATTGTTCGAGATTTCTTTGAATTTGTAGAAGAAAAATCGTAAGTGCAACGATTCTACTGAATTTTTATAAGAGCTTGGGATATCCCCAACAAGCGAAATTGTCTTGTTTGCGGTGCTAAAA
>CAZONA010000062.1:0-4467 GCA_964581025.1 uncultured Lachnospiraceae bacterium | reverse complement strand
GATCAATTTTTTATTTTACCAATTCCCAAAAAGCGATCGCCCCTGCCGCTCCGACGTTGAGGGAGTCAACGCCGTGCGCCATCGGTATTTTGACCGTGTAATCGCAAGCGTCCACGGTCTCCTTGCGAAGCCCCGTGCCCTCCGTGCCGAGAATTATCGCAAGCCTCTCCTCAGCTTTAAGACGGGGATCGCCGATCTCCACCGTGTCGTCCCTCAGCGCCATCGCACAGCACTTGAAGCCGAGGTCGTGAAGCAGATCCACACGTGTCCCACCGTCGCAAGCGTCCCCGAGCCGTGCCCACGGGATCTGAAATACCGTGCCCATGCTCACCCTTATCGAACGCCGACAGAGCGGATCACAGCAGGTCTGCGTAATGAGAATTGCATCAAGTCCGAGAGCGGCGGCACTGCGAAAGAGCGCACCCACGTTCGTCGAATCCGCCACCTCCTCAAGCACGGCGATCCTGCGAGCAGTGCGGCAAATCTCCTCCGCCGACCTCTCGGGCGGACGACGCATAGCGCATAGCGCACCCCGTGTAAGCTCGTAGCCCGTAAGCTCACGAAGCAGCTCACGCTCCGCCGCATAAACGGGCACGTCCTCGGGCAGAGAAGTGATGATCCCCCCGACCGCACCGTTTATCAATCTCCGCTCGGTGAGAAGGGAGATCGGCTCGTACCCGGAATCAAGCGCAACTGCGATAACGTTCGGGCTTTCGGCAATAAATACCGCCCTCTCCGGCTCGAGCCTGCTCCTCAGCTGCGCCCCCGTAAGCCGCACGTATACGTCGAGCGAGGGATCGTTAATATCCGTAATATCTATAATCCTTTGCATATCCACACTCCGAAATTGAAATACTGTCTAATTGTAACCTTTTTTTGAAGAAAAGTCAATACGTTCTTGAAAAACGCCCCACATCGTGATATAATTTACGGGAAAACAGTAAGGAGATGCTTATGAAAAAATACCTATCACTCACACTCATTCTGATAATTTGCACCGCCACCCTCGCCTCCTGCGGACTCGGAGAGCTTTTCGGGGGACTTTTCGGCGATAAAAACGACTATACCGTCGTCCTCGATATGAATACGGATTTCGCCACGCCCGATTCCTTGCCCGACGGCGAGGGGGAGCACCTTCGTGTCGTTCTCCTGCTCGGTCAGAGCAACGCAAGCGGTGCGTCCCGTTGCGAATACCTCAAGAGAGCCGTCGGAGACGAGCAGTACGCCGCCTACGAGAGCGGATTTGAAAACGTTCTCATAAACTATTACGTCGATAACGGAAATAATACGAGCGGCGGAGCATTTGTCCCCGTAAATACCGAATGCGGTGCGGCGGAGGGCTTTTTCGGTCCGGAGATCGGCATGGCGGAGGTCCTTAACGAAGCGTTCCCCGGGGAGAAAACGGTCATTTTGAAATATACCTATTCCGGCACGGATCTCAATTACCGCTGGCTCAGCCGAGGCGAGAGGGGATCGATATATAACGCCCTTAAAATCTTCGTCGATACGTATATGACCTACCTTTCGGAGAAGAATTACGACGCAAGGCTCGGCGCAATATGCTGGATGCAGGGCGAGAGCGACACGAACGAATATAAGTCGACAAGGTATTACGATAATACCGCCGCATTCGTCCGCTATCTGCGAGAGGATTTTGCGGATTACGCAGAGGAGGGCGGCATATACTTTATTGACGCCGGAATTTCCGACAGCAGCGTCTGGCAGCCCGAAAACGCAATAGTCAACGAGGCGAAGAAGAATTTCGCCGCCACCTCGCCCCTGAATATCTACTTTTCCACGATCGACCTCGGACTCACCTGTGAAAACGAGCCCGACGGCGAGGCGGATCTTGCCCATTACGACGCACTCTCCGAGATAGAGCTCGGCAGAGCCTTCGGCGAAATTATCGTGAGTGTCTATTCGAATTTGCATTGACAAAGCGGAATAATAGTGATATAATAAAATCAACCACAGGTTGAATTTGGAGATCAAAAATGATAAGTCAAGGCGAAAAAATAAAAAAACTCAGAAAAAATAAGGGAATGACGCAGCACGAGCTTGCGAGCCTTCTCGGAATATCGGAGCAGGCGGTCTCGAAATGGGAAAAGGGAACGTCCAACCCGAGCAGCGCAAACCTCGTAAGACTCTCGGAGCTTTTCGATGTCTCGGTGGCGTATTTTTATCAGCGTGGGGACGTCGGTGCGAAAAAGCTCCAAAGAGAGAGGGGCATGGCGTCTCTTCGTGAGCTTTATAAAATCGGCAGAGGTCCGTCCAGCTCCCATACCATAGGACCGGAGCGTGCGTGCGTGCGCTTTCGTGCCGAGCACCCGGCAAGTAAATATCGGGCGATTCTTTACGGCTCGCTTTCAAAAACGGGAAGGGGACACGGCACTGATTACGTCGTCAGGCAGTCGTTTCTGCCCTGCGACTGCGAGGTCGAATTTGACCTTGACTATGTCTGCTCCGTCCACCCGAATACGATGGATCTCGTCGCCCTTGACGACGGCGGAAACGAGATAGCAAGGCAACGCTTTTACAGCGTCGGCGGCGGCAGTATAGTCGCCGAGGGTGAGGTGCCCGAAAAAAGCCGAATGATATATTCCCTCGATACCTTTAAGGATATCGCCGAGCTTTGCCGCAGGGAAAATATACGCATCTGGGAGTACGCATTGAAAAACGAGGACGAGGGCTTTTTCGAATATATGCAAGACATCTGGGAGGCAATGAAAAGCTCCGTCGAGCGCGGACTTGCCGACGAGGGAATATTGCCCGGAGGACTCGGAGTTCATAAAAAGGCAAAGCAGCTTTTCACTAATCAAAGTAAGGACGAAAACCGAGAAACGAGGGAAAACAGAATAGTCTGCGCATACGCCTTCGCCGTCGGCGAGCAGAACGCCGCAGGGGAGAGAATAGTAACCGCCCCCACCTGCGGTGCGGCAGGCGTTCTGCCTGCGGTAATGCTCTACCACCAGGAGAAAAAGGGCTTTTCGGATACCGAGATCATAAGAGCACTCATCACCGCCGGCGTCGTCGGTAACCTCATTAAGCATAACGCCTCGATCTCGGGTGCGGAGTGCGGATGTCAGGCGGAGATAGGGAGCGCATGCTCAATGGCGGCGGCAGCCCTTGCCGAGCTTTACGGAATGAATATCGACGAGATAGAATACGCCGCAGAGATAGCACTTGAGCACCACCTCGGACTCACGTGCGATCCCATCTGCGGACTCGTGCAGATACCGTGCATAGAGCGTAACGCCGTGGCGGCAATGCGTGCGATAAACGCCGCAAACCTTGCGACGCTTCTGTTCGATACGAGAAAAATATCCTTCGATAAGGTGGTCATCGCAATGAAGGAAACGGGCGACGATATGTCCCCGGCATATAAGGAAACGAGCGAGGCAGGACTCGCAAGGATTTCCGTCAAATGAAATGGAGAAAAATATGAATATAGTAGTTCTTGCGGGCGGACTGAGTATGGAGAGGGACGTTTCCCTCACCTCCGGCTCGCTCATAGCAAATTCACTCTCGGACGCAGGGCATAGAGCCGTGCTCGTGGATCTTTATTACGGAATTGAGAAAGAAAAAATGAATTTCGAGCCTCGAAATCAAAGATATGAATATAAAATACCCGAAATAGCCCCCGACCTTGAAAAAATTATATCCGAAAACGGCGGCGACAGATGCCCCGTCGGTAAAAACGTCATCGAATTTTGTAAAATGGCGGACGTCGTTTTTCTGGCACTCCACGGCGGCGTCGGCGAAAACGGTAAGCTTCAGGCACTCCTTGAAATGAACGGTGTACGCTTTACCGGAAGCTCCTCGCTCGGCTGCGCTATCTCAATGGATAAAATACTGTCAAAGGAGCTCGTCGCCGCCTGCGGTATCCCGACTGCCGAATGGCTCACGAACGACGCAGAAGCAAAGGAGCTTGAAAAAATGCTCCCCTGCTTCGTCAAGCCCTGCGATAACGGCTCGAGCGTCGGCGTTTCGAGAGCTTCGAACGAAAAAGAACTCACAGAAGCCCTTGCCGAGGCGAAAAAATATTCCGATACCGTCCTCGTTGAAAGAGAAATAAGGGGTAGGGAGCTGTCCGTCGGAATACTTGACGGTAAGGCGCTTCCGCCCATAGAGATCATCGCACAGGGCGAATTTTACGATTATAAGGTCAAATATCAGTCGGGACTTGCAAGAGAAATATGCCCCGCACCCATAGGGGACGAGGCGACCGAAATGGTGAAAAAATACGCCGAAAAAGCGCATAAAGCCCTCCGCCTCGGCTCGTATTCGAGAATAGATTTCATACTTGCCGAGAACGGCATACCGTATTTCCTCGAGGCAAATGCCCTCCCCGGCATGACTCCCATGAGCCTCCTGCCCCAAGAAGCCGCCGCCACCGGCGTCGATTATACCTCCCTCTGCCTCGAACTCATTAACCTCGCAAAATGAAGAAGGTCAGGTAAATTTTGT
>CAZONA010000061.1:0-6338 GCA_964581025.1 uncultured Lachnospiraceae bacterium | reverse complement strand
AAATTTTTGTTATTGTTTACAATTCGCCTGCGTTTTTGTTGCGCAAAAGAGACAAGGGGGAGAAAGGATCGGTTTATTGCTCATATTATATAGGAAAATTGTTCTAAAGTCAAGAAATAAATTATTGATATTTTTTTATTTTTATGCTATAATTTGAGGGAAATATGAATTTTGGGGGAGAGCATGAGGGTTGATGCGGAAAAGGGACTTTGGCGTTATTTATGTGGCGTTTCAAGACCTATAATTATGTACGGAATGGGCAACGGGGCGGACAAGATACTGCGTGTTTGCGAAGAATACGGCATTGAGGTATCGGATTTTTTTGCGAGCGACGGGTTTGTGCGCGGGCATTCGTTCCACGGCAAGAGGGTTTTATCCTATTCCGAGATGAAGGAAAAGTATGCGGGGCAAGAGCCGATCGTGCTTCTCTCCTTTGCTTCCTCGCGTCCGGAGGTGCTTTCTCTTTTCCGAACGGTCGGGGCGGAGCTTGAGCTTTATGCGCCCGACGTACCCGTATTCGGGGACACGCTTTTTACGACCGAATTCTTTCTCGAGCACCGCTCTCGGTTCGAGGCGGTTTGGGGACTTCTTGCGGACGAGGAATCGAGGCGGATATTTGAAAACGTGATCTCCTACAAGCTGAGCGGCGATATTTCTTATCTATGGGAGTCGGAGAGCGATCGGAGCGAGGTTTTTCGGGACGTTTTGAGGTGCGGTGAGATCGAGAGCTATCTTGATCTCGGTGCGTACAACGGCGACACGATACGTGAGCTTTCGGGCTTTGATCCCTCTCTTAAGCGTGTGATCGCACTTGAGCCGGATGCGAGGACGTTTCGGAAGCTTGAGGACTACGCACGGGGT
Organism: uncultured Lachnospiraceae bacterium; assembly: GCA_964581025.1. GTDB lineage: Bacteria > Bacillota > Clostridia > Oscillospirales > CAG-272 > RGIG4608. Next base: position 5,477 of record CAZONA010000061.1, on the reverse strand, counting down.
GCGGAGGGGCTTGACATACGCTGCGTAAACGCAGGTGCGTGGAGCGAATGCACGACTCTTGCCTTTGATGCGAGCGGAAACAGGAACTCGGGCTTTTCTTCCTCACGGGACGGTGCGAGGCTTTGCGAGGTATCGGTCGTTTCGGTGGACGCTTTACTCGGAGGCGAGGGCGTTGACTACATAAAGTACGACGTGGAGGGCTCGGAGCGTCAGGCTCTGCTGGGCTCGGCGGAAACGATACGGAAATACGCACCGAGGCTTCTCGTTTCCCTCTACCACAGGAGCGAGGATCTGTACGAGCTCCCCGAGCTCGTGCACGAGCTTTGCGGTGAGTATTCCCTGTATTTGAGGCGCTTCCCATACGTTCCGGCGTGGGATCTCAATCTTTACGCTATACGAAATTAACGAAAAAAGGTCGGCATGCTGTGTCGACCTTTTGCGTTTTTCCTTGCAAGTCGGAGAAAAGCCTCGAAATCGGCAAAATTTCGGTTGGTTGGGGGCGAAAAGATTGATACTTTTTTCACAATATACAAATTTTATAACAAAATCGGCAAATGCTTTGTGTATTTTGTCAAAAATGCGGTTGACATTTTGAAGTTACTTTGATATAATTATCTTGTTATAATTTATAAGTACAAGGAGTTGAATAAATTGCCTTTTATTAAATTACCCGGGGTTTCCCTTCCTCACAAAAAAGGGACTGCTCACATCGCACCCGTGGTGATGCCGACGCCGGCGAGCGTGCTCATTCCGCTGTCGATGCACATCGGCGCACCTGCTACTCCCACGGTCAAGGTCGGCGACACCGTTACGGTCGGTCGGGTCATTGCCGAGGCGTCGGGATACGTTTCCGCAAGGATACATTCGAGCGTTTCGGGCAAGGTCAAGAGCACGGATACTGCCGTTCTCTCGAACGGACGCAAGATACCCTCGATACTTATCGAAAGCGACGGGCTTGACACTCCCTGCCCCGACCTCTCACCGAGGAGCGTTACGAATGCGGAGGAGCTCGTTGCGGCGGCACGGGACGGCGGAATGGTCGGTCTCGGCGGCGCAGGCTTTCCCACCTCCGTCAAGCTAAACGTCAAGAGCGTTGAGGAGATCATAATCAACGGTGCGGAATGCGAGCCGTACATTACGAGCGACACACGGACGATGCTCGATCGCACGGACGAGCTTCTTGACGGTGTTATGCTTCTCAGAAAATGCTTAAAGCCTCAAAGGATCGTTATCGGCATTGAGAGCAACAAGCCGGAGTGCATTTCAAAGCTCAGGGAGCGTTTGTCCTCAATGGAGAGTGTGGAGGTCGTCTCGCTCAAATCAATGTATCCCCAAGGCGGTGAGAAGGTGCTTACCTATCACCTTACGGGAAAGGTCATACCCGAGGGCAAGCTGCCCATTGACGTGGGTGTGATAGTTATGAACTGCACGACTCTTACGGAGCTGACGCATTTTATCAGGACGGGCATGCCCCTTGTGAGAAAATGCGTAACCGTTGACGGCGGTGCGGTCGCAGAGCCGAAAAATATTATTGCTCCCGTCGGCACGAGGATCTCGGACATTGTCGCATTTGCCGGCGGCGTCAGCGAGTCCCCTGCGAAGATACTGCTCGGCGGTCCTATGATGGGCGTTGCGGTTGAGAGCATGGAGATGCCGATAATGAAGAACACGAACGCAGTTCTTCTTTTCAACGCCAAGGAGGCGTACATTCCCGAGCCGAGTGCCTGCATCAAATGCGGCAGATGCACTAACGCCTGCCCTCTCGGGCTTGATCCCAAGGCATTCGTTCAGGCACTTCGTGCGAACGACGACGACTCACTCGTTGATCTCAAGGCAAATCTTTGCATGGAATGCGGCTGCTGCTCATTCGTTTGCCCTGCAAAGCGTCAGCTCGTGCACACGAACAAGATTGCCAAGGCTAAGGCAATGAAGATACTCAAGGAACGCAAGGAGGCGAAGAACAATGGATAATCTTTTGACGGTATCTCCCTCCCCTCACATAAGGCACAGAAGGACGACGACCTCCGTTATGGGAACGGTGCTTCTTGCTCTGCTCCCCACGGCGATAGCGTCCGTGATACTCTTCGGCTTGCGTGCTCTGCTCATTCTCGCCGTATCCAATCTCTCCTGCTTTTTGCTTGAGCTCGGTTGGTGCAAATTGAGAAAGCAAAGGAGCACGGTGGGCGATCTTTCCTGCTTCGTAACGGGAACGCTTCTTGCGCTCACCCTGCCGGCAAGCTTCGGAGAATGGAAAAATCTCTGGACAATAGTTATAGGAGCAATTATTGCGATAATCGTCGTAAAGGAATTTTTCGGCGGAATCGGCTACAACTTCGCAAATCCGGCGATCACCGCAAGAATTGCTATGCTCGTTTGCTTCCCGAGCATTATGAGTGCCACGGACCACACGGTATTTACCGATCCCTCGATCGCCTCGGGTGCTACTCCTCTCGGGAATCTCGCACTCGGAAATACGGATCTGCTCCCGAGCCTTACCGATATGCTTATCGGAAACAGAGCGGGTGCGATCGGTGAGGGCTGTGCCGTAACGCTTATTCTCGGTGCGATAATTCTTATTGCGACGGGCACGATCACCTGGCACATTCCCGTTGCCTTCGTAGGAACGGTTGCGGTATTCACATTCTTTACGGGCGGACTCTCGCTTGAGGTATCGCTCTTCCACGTGCTCGCAGGCGGTCTGCTCATAGGTGCGATCTACATGGCTACCGACTACGTAACGAGCCCCGACACGGCAAGCGGAAAGCTGATATTCGGTATCGGCTGCGGTATCATCACCTCATTTATACGCATCTGGGGCGCATATCCCGAGGGCGTGTCGTTTGCTATACTTCTTATGAACATACTCAATCCCTACATAATCAAGCTTACCAGAAGAAAGCCCTTTGGAGGTGTCAAAAATGAAAAACGATAATCTGAAGGCGATAATAGTTTTGCTCACGGCGTGCCTTGTGGTTGCGGTGCTTCTCGCAGGCGTCAATTCGATAACGAAGGACAAAATCGCCGAGGCGAACGAGCAAAAGATAAAGGAGTCCCTCGGAGGACTCATTGATGGCGTTTCGGTCGAGGATTACGTTCAGCTGACGGACGAGGAGCTTTCCGCTCTGCCCGAGGACGTCGCAGGCTCGCTCGAGGCGGTATTTTGCGACAGGAACGGCAGAGGCTGGGCGTTCATTTTCACGGCGAAATCGTCCTTCTCCTCGAACGGTCCGATGAAATATTCCGTCGGAATCGATCCCGAGGGAAAAATTTGCGGATTTTGCGAGATAGAATATATGGAATCCCAGGATTTCGGGGACGATTTCCCGAGCAATTTCAACGGCAAGGACGCAGGGGGCGTTTCGGGCTTTGACGTGGGTGCGCTTAAGACCGGTGCGACGTTTTCCGCCAAGGCATTCAAGCAGGGGCTCGAGGATGTGTTCCGTGCGTTTGAAATTTTGAGCAAGAGCTAAAGGAGGACGGAAAAATGAACAAAAGGCTTCAGACTCTGACCAAGGGTATCATAAAGGAAAATCCCGTTCTCGTGCTCGTGCTCGGAACTTGTCCGACGCTTGCGGTTACGACGGGTGTCATTTCCGCAATAAGCATGGGACTTTCGACGCTTGCGGTGCTCGTATGCTCCAATATGGCGATATCCGCACTTCGCAAGGTCATTCCCGACAAGGTGAGAATTCCCGCTTACATAGTAATAATCGCAGGATTTGTAAGTGCTATTCAGATGTTACTTCAGGCGTTTTTACCCGAGGTATACAAGCTGCTCGGCGTTTACCTCGCACTCATCGTGGTAAACTGCATAATTCTCGGGCGTGCCGAGATGTTCGCAAACAAAAACAACGTAATAGATTCCGCACTCGACGGACTCGGAATGGGGCTTGGCTTTACGCTGACGCTCTTCGTGATGTCCCTCATTCGAGAGGTGCTCGGAAAAGCGTCCTTTGCAGGTATCGCTATTCCCTTCCTTGAGCCGTATAAGCTCCCGATACTCGCAAGTGCGCCCGGCGGATTCTTCGTATTCGGTATGCTCATTGCGCTCGTTTCGGTTATAACTCGGGGAGAATATCCCAAGAAAAAGAGCTTCGGCTGTGAGGGCTGTCCCTCCGCCTCGACCTGTGCAAAGGCACAGTCGGGCAAGGGCTGCGACGGCGAGGCTAATTCGGAAGGTGAGGTGGAGGCAAAATGAAGGCTCTAATCGTAATTCTTATGTCATCCATACTCGTCAACAACTACACGCTTTCGAAATTCCTCGGCATCTGCCCCTTCCTCGGTGTTTCCAAAAAGACCGATCAGGCAACGGGAATGGGTATTGCGGTAACGGCGGTAATGGTCGTTGCGGCGGCGGTAACGTGGCCGATACAGACCTACGTGCTCGATCCTCTCGGGCTCGGATACCTGCAGACGATCGTATTCATACTCGTGATCGCCACGCTCGTTCAGTTCGTTGAAATAGTTCTCAAAAAATATATTCCGGCACTTCACAAGTCGCTCGGCGTATATCTTCCCCTTATCACCACGAACTGTGCGGTGCTCGGCGTTACGATCAACAACATTTCCGACGGCTACACTTTTATTGAGTCCATCTTCTCGGCTCTCGGGTGCGGTCTCGGCTTCCTGCTTGCGATGGTGCTTTTCGCCGGCGTCAGAAGCGTGCTTGAGGGCAACGACAAGATGCCGAAGGCACTTTCGGGGCTTCCGATCACTCTCATCGCCGCATCGATAGTTTCGCTCTCCTTTATGGGCTTTGGCGGAATAATCGAAAATCTGTTCGCATAAGGAGGTAGCGTTATGACTGAAATTTTGATCGCCGCAGGACTTGTCGGCGGAATCGGACTTCTCTGCGCTGTGATCCTCGTGCTTGCGGCGAAATTTATGAGCGTTCCCGAGGACGAAAGATTCCCTGCGGTACGTGAATGTCTTCCCGGTGCGAACTGCGGCGCTTGCGGCTACACGGGCTGCGACGGATACGCAAAGGCACTTATTGAAAATCCGAACGTGAAATGCAATCTCTGCGTGCCCGGCGGAGATCCGGCGGCGCAAAAGCTCGGTGCGATACTCGGCAAGGAGGTAGAGGACGTAGTTGAAATGGTGGCGGTCGTGAAATGCGACGGCAACTGCTCTGCGGTTAAGCAACGCTTTGAGTACAAGGGCGTCAAGACCTGTGAGGCGGCTAATATGTTTTACGGCGGCTCGGGTACTTGCTCGTTCGGCTGTATGGGCTTCGGCGACTGTGCGGCGGCTTGCCCTCAGGGTGCTATTTGCATTGAAAACGGCGTAGCGGTCGTAAGGAGTGAGCTCTGCATCGGTTGCGGAATATGCGCTAAGGCTTGTCCTCACCACATAATCGAGGTAATGCCCGATGTCAACCGCACTCTCGTGCTCTGCTCGAGCCACGACAAGGGTGCTATCACTCGCAAGTTCTGCACGAACGGCTGTATCGGATGCGGAAAGTGCACACGCACCTG
>CAZONA010000060.1:0-6366 GCA_964581025.1 uncultured Lachnospiraceae bacterium | reverse complement strand
AATTGGAGATATTTATGGATGATTTAGAAATTTTACGCTCGGAGATTGACGGGATAGATCGGCGGATGGCGGGGCTTTTCCGTGATCGGATGGGTGTCGTGGCTCGGATCGCAGCTTACAAGGCGGAGCATTCTCTGCCCGTTTTCGATGCGTCCCGTGAGCGTGATATCGAGGGGCGTTTCGCTCTTCTTATCAACGATGCGGAGCTTCTTCCCTATTACGCCGATTTTCAGAGGGGTGTGATGTCCGTTTCCCGTTCGTATCAGGAGCGTTTGATGCTTCAAAATTCCTCCGGCGAGCGCACGGTTCGGCGTTTGAGTGTAAATTCGTCCCGTGGCGTTTACGAGGTCATCATCGGGCGTGGGGAAATTTCGCATGCGGCGGAGCATTTCGATCTCGGGCGGAAGGTATTCATTCTCACGGACGACGGCGTACCTGCGAATTATGCGCAAAGCGTTGCGGATCAATGCTCGCAGAGCTTTATTCACACGATTCCCCGTGGCGAGGGGAGCAAGAGTATTGAGCGGTTCGGGGAGATTTTGAGCTTAATGGCGGAGCGTCATTTCGGGCGCAGCGACTGTATCGTTGCGGTCGGCGGCGGTGTTGTGGGCGATCTTGCCGGGTTCGTTGCGGCGTCCTATATGCGAGGGATCGATTTTTACAACGTTCCGACGACTCTGCTTTCGCAGGTGGATTCCTCGATCGGCGGCAAGGTGGCTATTGATCTCAATTCTTACAAGAACACGGTCGGGGCTTTCTATCCGCCGAGGGGTGTGATAATTGACACGGACGTGCTTTTGACGCTTGATGCGGCGGAGGTACGGTGCGGACTTGCGGAGGCTCTCAAAATGGCTGTAACGAGCGATGCGGAGCTATTTTCCCTCTTTGAGACGGGTGCATTTCTCGACGACATCGAGGGCGTGATCGAGCGTTCTCTCCTCATCAAGCGAGGCATCGTCGAGCGGGACGAGCGTGAGAGTGGCGAGCGGAGGATCTTGAATTTCGGGCACACGGTCGGGCATGCTATCGAGAGTGCAACGGGCGAGCGGCACGGTCTGTGCGTTGCCGTCGGAATGCTTTACGCTTGCTCGGAGGCGGTTCGGGAGCGGCTTTTGCCCATTTACGAGGCTATCGGGCTTCCGACGGGCACGGACGTATCGCCCGAGGAGCTATACAGATACATTTTACTTGACAAAAAGACGGACGGGGACGAGATAAATTTCGTTTTCGCAAACGATATCGGCAGTGCGGAAATAAAAAGGCTGCCCACAAAAGACATGAGAGACATTTTAAGCCTCTCCAAACGATAAGGAGAAAAGCTATGAAGAACACTTTCGGCAACTCGCTGAAGATAACTCTCTTCGGAGAGAGCCACGGGGCAGCCATCGGCGCAGTCATTGACGGCATTACCCCCGGAATTAAGATCGACACGGATTTCATCGACGCTCAGCTCGAGCGCAGGCGTTCGAAGGCTACCGTTTGCACCGCAAGGCGTGAAAAGGACGATTACAGCATCGTCAGCGGCGTCAGAGACGGGCACACGACGGGCACGCCCCTTTGCATCGTAATTCCGAACAGGGACACCAAGAGCACGGACTATCAGCTCTTTTCGTCCGTTGCACGCCCGGGGCATGCGGATTACACCGCACAGCTCAAATACCACGGATATCAGGATTTCCGTGGGGGCGGACATTTTTCGGGGCGCATTACGGTCGCTCTCGTTGCGGCAGGTGCGATAATTCAATCCGCACTTGAGCAAAAGGGCATTTACGTCGGCACGCACATAAAGCTCTGCGGCGGAGTCGCCGACAGGGATTTCGAAAATTTCGAAGAGGACATTTCCCTTTTACATTCAATTCCCTTCTCCATTCTCGACAGGGGGGCGGAGTCGGCTATGATGGAGCGTATGCTTGAGGTGAAGGCGCAGAACGACAGCGTCGGCGGCGTTATGGAAACTGCCGTGGTCGGCATGCCCTCGGGCGTCGGCGAGCCGTGGTTTGATTCGCTTGAGAGCATGATCTCCCATGCGATGTTCTCCGTTCCGGCGGTCAAGGGCGTGGAATTCGGCGCAGGGTTTGGGTGTGCGGACATGGTCGGTTCGCAGATGAACGACGAATTTTTCATCGACGGCGACAGCATCAGAACTCGCACGAACAACAACGGCGGCATCAACGGCGGTATCAGCAACGGAATGCCGATCGTTTTCCGCTGTGCCATCAAGCCGACGTCCTCCATACCGCAAAAGCAGAGGACGGTCGATTTTATAAATATGACCGAGACCGAGGTCGAGGTTCACGGCAGGCACGATTCGGCTATAATTCCGAGGGCTTGCGTCGTGGCGGAGACGCTCACGGCGATCGTCGTTGCCGACATGCTGATCTCGAGATTCGGGACGGATTATTTACTTTGATTTTAGAATTTTAATCTGACAAATTTATTAAAAAAGGGGGGATCGCCTTGAAATACGGACTCATCAGCAAGCGGCTCTCGCACAGCTTCTCGCCCGAGCTTCACGCAAGGCTCGGAAATTACGATTACGGGCTTTTCGAGCTTGAGGAGCACGAGATTGGGGACTTTTTACACGGCTCGGACATCGGCGGAGTCAACGTTACCATTCCCTACAAGGCGGCGGTCATTCCCCATCTTGACGGGCTTTCGGACGAGGCGGCGCTTCTCGGCTCGGTGAACACCGTAGTTCGACGGGGCGGTCGGCTCATCGGCTACAACACGGATATTTTCGGTATGCGTGAGCTGATTTCCCACGTAGGAGCGGACGTTCGGGGCAAAAAGGTCCTCGTGCTCGGCACGGGCGGCACGGCTCGCACGGCGGCGTTTTGCGTAAAGTGTCTCGGTGCAAGTGAGATATTTTTGGTTTCCCGTGAGCCTTCTGCGCACACGGATATGCCCTTTCCCGTTATTGATTATGCAGGCGCATACGGGGCGCACTCGGACGCAGACGTAATCATCAACGCAACTCCCGTCGGAATGTATCCGAGGGGTGAGGACGTTCCGATAGATATTGAAAAATTCCCCCGTCTTTCGGCGGTCGTCGATGCGGTGTACAACCCTCTGCGGACGAGGCTCGTTTCCGACGCACGCAGGCTCGGGATTCGTGCCGAGGGCGGTCTTTACATGCTCACAGCACAGGCGGTATACGCATCCGCTCTCTTTCTTGGCAAATCCCCCGACGCAGAGGACATTGACCGCATTTATCGGGAGCTTCTCTGCGAAAAGGAGAATATCGTGCTCATCGGCATGCCCACCTCGGGCAAGAACACCGTGGGCAAGCTTCTTGCGGACTCGACGGGACGTCCTCTTTGCGTTACGGACGACGAGATCGAGCGGGGGTTGGGCTACACGATATCGGAATATTTCGAGCATCACACGGAGGCGGAATTCCGCACGCTTGAGGCTAACACGATAATAGAACTCGCATCGCAGTGCGGTGCGGTTATCGCCACTGGCGGAGGGTGCATTCTGCGTGCGGAATCCGTCGAGGCTCTGCGGTCGATGGGAAGGATATATTTTATTGACAGAAGCCCTGCGCTTCTCTTCCCGACCGAACACCGTCCGCTCGCAAGAACGAGATCGGACATCGAGCGGCTCTACCGCTCAAGATATATGCTTTACAGATCAACCTGCGACGTAAGGATCGACGGCGACGCCTCGCCCGAGGAGGTCGCGCGGAGAATAAGAGAGGATTTTTTCGGAAGATGAAGATTTTGATACTCAACGGACCGAATCTTAATATGCTCGGCATAAGAGAGCCGGAGCACTACGGGGTGCAGACCTATTCGGAGCTTTGCCGAATGATCGAGGATCATTGCAGGGGCAGGTGCGAGGTGAGGATAGAGCAGTCAAACCACGAGGGCGTACTCGTTGATCTCATTCAGGGGGCTTATTTTGACGGCACGGACGGGATAGTGATAAATCCAGGGGCGTACACGCACACGAGCATTGCTCTGCTCGACGCCCTGCGTGCGGTCGGCTTGCCCTGCGTCGAGGTACACATAAGCGACGTAAATTCACGTGAAGAATACAGAAAAATCAGCTACGTGAGAGAGGCGTGCCTTGCGACCGTTTCGGGCAAGGGCACGGAGGGCTACCTTTTGGCAGTCGACGCTCTCACGGATCACATTAACAAGGAGAGGGACAAATGAACGTTACCGTAAGCAAGGGAAAGGCACACGGCACGATAGTTGCGCCGCCGTCAAAGAGCGTGGCGCACAGAATGCTCATCTGCGGAGGACTTGCCAATGCAAAGAGCACCATAACGGGAATAAACAACTCCGAGGACGTTCAGGCGACGCTTGACTGCCTTGCGGCGATCGGCGTTCAGTACAAGCACACGGGGGACGTTCTCGAGATCACGGGACGTGAGGTCAAAAAGGACAGAAAGATACAGGAATTCTACTGCCGTGAGAGCGGAAGCACGCTAAGGTTTTTCATTCCGCTCGCACTCCTTACGGGAAAGCGCAGTATCTTCTACGGCACGCCGAGCCTGCTCGCACGTCCGCTCTCGGTATATCAGTCGATATGCAAGGAGCAGGAGCTGTTTTTCGTCAAGGAGCGTGAGAGAATCATTCTCGAAGGACCGCTGCGTGCGGGAAATTTCAAGGTTCAGGGCAACATCTCGAGCCAATTTATAAGCGGATTGCTCTTTGCCCTTCCCGTGCTCAAAAAGGACAGCCAGATTTCAATAACCCAACCGATCGAGAGTCATTCCTACATTGATCTGACGCTCAACGTAATGAAGAGATTCGGTATGCGGATCGAGTGGAAGAACGAGCGCACGCTCTACATTCCCGGAGGGCAAAAATACAGCCCCGTCGTCGATTCCGTCGAGGGGGACTATTCGAACGCCGCATTCTTCTCCGCTCTCAACGTGATGGGCGGCGACGTTGCGATCGAGGGACTCGATCCCGACAGCGTTCAGGGCGACAGGATCTATTCCAAATATTTTGAAATGATAAAGAGGGGCACGCCCTCGATCAACATAAGCGACTGCCCCGACCTCGGACCGATACTTTTGGCTCTTGCGGCGGCAAACAACGGCGGAATCTTCACCGGCACACGACGTCTGCGCCTTAAGGAGAGCGACAGGGGCGAGGCGATGGCTCGGGAGCTTCGCAAATTCGGTGCGGTCGTGAGCGTCAACGACGACGATATCATCGTTTTTCCGAAGGAATTTCACAAACCGAACGAGGTGCTCGACGGGCACAACGACCACCGAATCGTGATGGCTCTCTCGGTGCTTTGCACGGCTTGCGGCGGCGAGATCGCAGGGGCGGAGGCGGTCAACAAGAGCTTCCCCGATTTTTTCGAAAAGCTCTCCGACGTCGGCATCGAGATCCAAAAGCATTGAGGGGGTGAAATTATGATCTACAAAAGAAAATTACCTATACCCATGGAGGTCAAGGAGCAATTCCCTCTCTCCGAGGAGCTTGCCGCCGTCAAGGAGAAAAACGACGAGGCGATCAAGCGGATATTCAGGGGCGAGGACGACAGACTCCTGCTCGTTATCGGACCGTGCTCGGCGGACCGTGAGGACGCCGTGATGGAATACATCTACCGCCTGAAGCGGCTTGACGAGCAGGTGAGGGACAAAATTCTTATAATTCCCCGTGTTTACACCGGAAAGCCTCGCACGACGGGCGAGGGATATAAGGGGCTTCTTCATCAGCCCGATCCCAACGAGCCGCCGGATATGTACCGTGGGCTTGTTTCGATCCGTGAGATACACATGAGAGTGCTCGCCGAGACGGGCTTCCCCACGGCGGACGAGATGCTCTATCCCGAAAATCACCGCTACCTCTCGGATCTGCTCTCCTACATCACCGTGGGCGCACGCTCCGTTGAAAATCAGCAGCATCGCCTGACGGCGAGCGGTCTTGACGTTCCCGTGGGAATGAAAAACCCCACGAGCGGCGATATTTCCGTTATGATGAACGCAATTCGTGCAGGGCAATCGTCCCACATGTTTATCTATCGGGGCTGGGAGGTCGAGAGTGCGGGAAATCCCTACACGCACGCAATTTTGCGAGGCTACGTCAACAAGAGCGGCGAATCGCATCCGAATTATCATTACGAGGATCTCTACCACCTCTTTGAAACGTACAGCGCAACCACGCTCGCAAATCCGGCGGTCGTCGTGGACTGCAACCACTCCAATTCCGACAAGAAATTCGACGCACAGGAGCGTATCGCAAAGGAGGTTCTGATGAGCCGCCGCTATTCCTCGGATATTTGCGGACTCGTTAAGGGACTGATGATCGAAAGCTACCTCGAGGACGGCTCGCAGCCCACGGACGGCGGCGTCTTCGGCAAATCCATCACCGATCCCTGCATCGGCTGGGAGAGGACGGA
>CAZONA010000059.1:3347-6380 GCA_964581025.1 uncultured Lachnospiraceae bacterium | reverse complement strand
CCGGCTGTCTTTACGATATAAACAAGCTCAACGACGTTTCGAAGAACGTTATCTCCCGAATGGACACGGACACGGTCTACGAGCGTCTGCTCGACTGGGCGAGTGAATTTGATACGGAATTCGCCGAGCTTCTCCGTGAAAACGAGGAAACGTCGAAGAAAATTATCTCCATCGGCAGAGGCGGCAAAAAGCCTCGCAAGGATCTTGCGAAATGGAGCGATGCGAGGGATTATATGGGCTTCTTCTTCTCGCCCATATTCGAGATAAGGGAGGAATACCCCGAGCACTTCAGCCGTGGGGATATTCGACAGTGTCTTGAGCTTTTCAAGCAATCCTACGACTACTCCGACGATATGAACGCTTGGTTCGACAAGATCAAGGGCATTGCGACGCAGATCGGCTTTGCGGCGGATATGAAGGAATACAGGGCAAATCCCGACGCCTTCCGAGGCAGCGTTGCGGACGTTTCCATGTTCATAAGAGTCGCAGTAACGGGCAAGACGAATGCGCCCGATCTCTACACCGTCATGCAGATCCTCGGCTACGACAAGGTCATCGCAAGGATCGACGGTATGCTGGCAAAAATCTAACTTTGAGAGGAATTTGAAATGGAAGAAATCAGCTCTAATTTTATACACGACATAATTGATGCCGACCTTGCGGAAAATCCCGATATCAAGGTCATCACACGCTTCCCTCCCGAGCCCAACGGATATCTTCACATCGGCTCGGCGAAGGCTATAATGATCAACTACGAGACGGCAAGGAAGTATGGAGGAAAATTCAATCTCCGCTACGATGACACCAATCCCGCAAAGGAGGACAACGAATACGTTGAGTCCATTTACGAGGACCTGATGTGGCTCGGCGCAGTCCCCGACGGCGGCATCTACTACGGCTCGGACTACTTTGACAAATGCTATGAGTTTGCCATCAAGCTCATAAAGGACGGCAAGGCTTACGTTTGCGATCTCTCCGCTGAGGAGCTTCGGGAATACAGAGGAACGCTCACGACTCCCGGCAAGGAGAGCCCCTACCGCAACAGGAGCGTTGAGGAGAACCTCGAGCTTTTCGAAAGAATGAGAAGGGGAGAATTCCCCGACGGCTCGCACACGCTCAGAGCCAAGATAGATATGGCGTCTCCCAACATCAATATGCGTGATCCGGCTATTTACAGAATAGTTCACACGTCCCATCACCGTCAAGGCGACAAGTGGTGCATCTATCCCCTCTACGACTACGCTCATCCCATTCAGGATGCGCTCGAGGGCATAACCTATTCGCTCTGCTCGCTTGAATTTGAAAATCACCGCCCCCTCTACGAGTGGGTAATAAACAATATCGGCATCAACAACGATCCCAATCCCAAGCAGAGAGAATTTGCCCGTCTTAACGTTACCCACACGGTAATGAGCAAGAGATATCTCCGCTACCTTGTCGAAAACGACATGGTCGACGGCTGGGACGATCCCCGTCTGCCCACGCTCTGTGCGCTCAGACGCCGCGGCTACACGCCCTCGTCGATATTCACGTTCGTAAGAAACGCCGGCGTTTCAAAGGCTAACAGCCTCGTCGACATTGAGATGCTCGAGCACTGCATCCGTGAGGAGCTCAACACGAGTGCGGAGAGAAGGATCGCAATTCAGCACCCCGTAAAGGTGGTCGTTACGAATTACCCCGAGGACAAGGTCGAATATTTCAACCTTCCCAACAATCCGAAAAATCCCGAGGCGGGTACGAGAGCACTTCCCTTCACGAGAGAGCTTTACATCGACGCAAGCGATTTTGCCGAGGTGCCGCCGCCCAAGTTCTTCAGAATGAAGCCCGAGAGCGAGGTAAGACTTATGGGGGCGTACATCGTTAAGTGCAACGAGATCGTAAAGAACGAGGACGGCTCGGTTCGTGAGATACACTGCACGGCGGATCTTGAAACCGCCAACGGCAATCCCGTTGACGGACGCAAGATCAAGGGCACGATCCACTGGCTCAGCGCATCCTACGCAAAAGAGACTACTCTTATGCTCTACGACAATCTCTTTACGATCGAGGACACTCGCGACATTCCCGAGGACAAGACCTACAACGATTACCTCAATCCCGACTCTCTTATCAAGCTTGAGCACTGCATGATAGAGCCGTCCCTTGCGGACGCAAAATCGGGCGACAAGTTCCAATTCGTGCGCGACGGCTACTATTGCAAGGATTCGAAGCACGAGAACACCTTCAACCGCATCGTCGGCTTGAAGGATTCCTTCCCCAAGAAATGATAGAAACGATACTTGAGCTCATACGCAGTCTGGCGGTAACGATATCGTATATTACGGTGATATCCATTATATCGGTCATTGTTACCGCTCACGACAAGCTCAGCGCCGAGCGTGGCGGCAGGAGAGTTCCCGAGCGGACTCTGCTCGCCCTCTCCGCACTCGGAGGCTCGGCGATAATGCTTCTTACGATGTGTCTTATCAGGCACAAGACGAAGCACAAAAAATTTATGATAGGAATACCGTTTATCATAATTTTGCAGGTGATAATATTGATATTTCTGTACAGATGCGGAATTCTTATCTGAAAATTTCAAAAAAGCACTTGAAATTTTTATTTCTTGTGATATAATTATCTCGTTGAAAATAAATATCCCCCAGAAATGCTATGATGAAGTTTGACCTTATCGGAGCGTGCACACAGAGAGAGCCGCCTTGGCTGTGATCGGCTCTGCATGCGATACGGCTCGTTTCGCTTCGGAGCTTGCACGGTGAAAATTTTGCCGTAGTCGTGCACGTGGGCTCGCGTTAAGAGCGTCAAAGTGTTAGCTTTGCTAAAAATACGGGTGGTACCGCGTGTGCTTTATGCACCTCGTCCTGTTCTTTGGATGGGGTGCTTTTTATTTTTGATAAATATTTTCTTTTTACCGAAAGGACGATTAAAATGAAGGAAACCTTAAAAAAGATCAGGGAAGAGGCGCTCGCCAAGATCGCCGAGAACGAATGCGATCTTGAAGCCTTGAGAATTCAATATCTCGGCAAAAAGGGT
>CAZONA010000059.1:0-3247 GCA_964581025.1 uncultured Lachnospiraceae bacterium | reverse complement strand
GCCGAGGGACCGGAGGTGGAGTACGATTACTACAACTTCCAGGCTCTCAACATTCCCGAAAATCACCCTGCACGAGACACGCAGGACACGTTCTACATCACGGAAAAGGTACTGCTCCGCTCCCAGACCTCTCCCGTTCAGGCGAGAGTTATGGAACAGCAAAAGCCCCCGATCCGCATAGTTTCGCCCGGGCGTGTATACCGCTCCGACGCTATGGACGCAACGCATTCGCCCCTCTTCCATCAGTTTGAGGGACTCGTTGTTGACAAGGGCATAACGATGGGCAATCTCAAGAGCACTCTTGAGGAATTTGCGAAAAAGACCTTCGGCGAGGACACGAGAGTTCGCTTCCGTCCCCACCACTTCCCCTTCACCGAGCCGTCGGCGGAGGTCGACGTTTCCTGCTTCGCCTGCGGCGGCTGCGGCTGCCGTCTTTGCAAGGGCGAGGGCTGGATCGAGATCCTCGGCGCAGGCATGGTGCATCCGAACGTGCTCCGCAACTGCGGAATAGATCCCAAGGAATACAGCGGATTTGCATTCGGTATGGGTATTGAAAGAATACTCATGCTCAAATATCACGTAAACGACATCAGACTTCTCTACGAGAACGACGTTCGTTTCCTGCATCAGTTCTGAGAGGAGGTAAGGTATGAATTTATCAATAAATTGGCTTAATGATTTCGTCGACACCAAGTGGATAAGCTCCAAGGAATATTGCGACAGAATGACCGACACGGGCTCGAAGGTCGAGGGCTTTGAGGAGCTCGGTGCGGACATTGAGAACGTCGTCGTGGCTCGTGTTGAAAAAATGGAACGCCACGAGAACAGCGATCACCTCTGGGTTTGCCAGGTAAACGTGGGAGATCGCACCGTACAGATAGTTACGGGTGCTCAGAACGTCCACGAGGGCGATATAGTTCCTGCGGCTCTGCCCGTTGCGCATCTGCCCGGGGACGTTACGATAAAGCCCGGAAAGCTCCGTGGCGTTGAGTCCTTCGGTATGCTCTGCTCCTATCACGAGCTCGGGCTCACGGAGCACGATATGCCCGGCTACGCCGGCGACGGCATACTCATTCTCGGTGAGGAATTTGCCTCCTATATCGGCAAGGATATCAGGGACGCTCTTATGCTCCGTGATACCTGCGTGGAGTTTGAGATCACCTCCAACCGCCCCGACTGCCTCTCCGTCATCGGTCTTGCAAGGGAAACTGCGGTAAGCTTCGGCAGAGAGTGGCGTCTTCCCTCCCCCACCGTTCACGGTGTGGGCGACGGAGATAATATTTCAAAATATCTCAAGGTATCCGTCGACGCTCCCGAGGCTTGCTCACGCTACTGTGCGAGAGTGATAAAGAACGTTCGCATCGCTCCCTCTCCTCTTTGGATGAGAATGCGTCTGCGTGCGAGCGGCGTTCGTCCCATCAACAACATCGTTGATATTACAAACTACGTTATGCTCGAATACGGTCAGCCGATGCATGCGTTCGACTACACCTGCCTTTCCGGCTCGGAGATACACGTTCGCCGTGCAAACGGCGGCGAGGGCTTCGTTTCCCTCGATTCCAAGGAGCACGTGCTTGATGCGGACGCACTCGTGATCGCCGACGCACAGAGAGCCGTTGCTCTTGCAGGCGTTATGGGCGGCGAAAATTCCGAGATCAAGGACACGACTGCGACGGTCGTATTCGAGAGTGCTTGCTTTGACGGTGCGACGGTTCGCATTGCGGCAAAGAGGAACGGAATGAGGACGGAATCCTCCTCACGCTTCGAAAAGGGACTCGATCCCGAAAACGCCTACGGTGCACTTGAGCGTGCGTGTGAGCTTGTTGAGCTTCTCGGTGCGGGCGACGTGGTTGACGGCGTAATTGACGAATACCCCGGCAAGCGTGAGCCCGTCGTGCTTCCGCTCGAGGTCGAGAGGATCAACCGCTTCCTCGGCGTTGAGATTTCCGAGGAGTTTATGATCTCCGTGCTTGAAAAATTAGAGTGCAAGGTCGAGAGTGGGCAGATCACCGTTCCCTCGTTCCGCTCGGATCTCACCTGCATGAACGATATTGCCGAGGAGATAATCAGAATTTACGGCTACAACGACATCAAATCCTCTCGCATAGTTGCGGAGAACACCGCAGGCGGCAGAACACCGAAGCAGCAGTTCAGGCTTGAGCTTTCCGACGCTCTTTGCGGCATGGGACTTGACGAGATACAGACCTTCTCGTTCATCAGCCCCAAGTATTACGACAAGATCCGTCTTCCCGAGGACGAGGCTGTCAGACGCTCCATCGTTATTTCGAATCCTCTCGGCGAGGACACGAGCATTATGCGTGTTACGGCTCTTCCCTCTATGATGGAGGTGCTTTCTCAGAACAACAATTTCAACAACGAAAACGTTATGCTCTACGAGATGGGCAACATTTACATTCCCGCAGAGGACGAGAACGATCTCCCCTGCGAGAGCAACGTGCTCACGCTCGGAATGTACGGCGACGTTGATTTCTACACGCTCAAGGGCGTTATCGAGGGCGTGCTCTCGCTCGGACGCATCAAGGGTGTGGAATATGTTTCCGTTTCCGACAATGCGACCTTCCACCCCGGACGCTGTGCAAAGCTCGTGGCGGCGGACGGCGAATTTCTCGGCATTTTCGGTCAGCTTCATCCGCTGACTGCCAAGAATTACGGATTTGACGCTCCCGTTTATGCGGCGGAGCTTGATCTCGATGCAATCTTCGAGCACTGCGACGGCGTAATCGAATACAAGCCCCTGCCCAAGTTCCCTGCATCGACTCGTGATTTCTCGTTCGTTTGCGACGAGGGGCTTGAGGTCGGCAAGATCGAGGCGTTTATCGCCCGTGCGGGCGGAAAGCTCGTTGAGGACGTGAAACTCTTTGACATCTACCGTGGAATCCAGCTCGGCGCAGGCAAGAAATCCGTTTCCTTCCGTGTTACCCTGCGTGCTCCCGACCGCACCTTGACGGTCGAGGAGGCGGACAAGGTCAGTGCGAAGATACTTTCGAGCCTTGAGCATCAGCTCGGTTTGACTATAAGAAAATAATCTTGCGACGGACGGGGCTTCCCCGTCCGTTTTTTCACTTTTTTCACTTTTTTAATTTTTTTACAAAAAGCCCTTTAATTCGGGGAGATTTTGTGTTATAATTATATAATTAAGAATTATGGAGCAATTTTCGCCCGAAAAGCAAGCTATTGAGCGAGGCAGAGCACGGACGCCATCCACCAACCTGTAGGGGCGCACCTG
>CAZONA010000058.1:0-6435 GCA_964581025.1 uncultured Lachnospiraceae bacterium | reverse complement strand
ATTCAAGATAGATATGGACCTGATCGTGAATATTTTCAACATTTGTGATAATTACGTCTTCCAAATTGAGAAGTTTTGCGATATAATCCTGATTGAGCATAGAGATTTCTCCTTAGAGTTTTTGTAGGGGTACATTTATTCTACCGGATTTGATCTCTATGCTCAACTTATTTTTACAACAATGGGGCCAGGCTCATCACCTGACCCCAACATTTATTATAGAACCGCAGTTTTGCTGCCACACTTTTGCTGTTACAGGTATGGCAATGTGCGGCAGCGGCAAAAGGCGTTCTGATGGGAAAGGGAAGTGACGATGCGCAGAAATTCCGTTTTTGCCATGGGCATAAACGGAACGAATACTGGGAGCATTTTAATCAAAACGAAAATATTGTTTATCAACACACAAATCATTGTCAAAAATACACAAAAAAAGAACTGCGAACATACCGGTTTCGTTTTTTTTTTTGTGCAAAAAATCCGATAGTAAAATCCGGGAAGTTTTTGTATAATATGCTTGATATGTGTGAGGATATGCTCGCTATATTTGGAACATTATTCCAACAAGAACTCAGGAGGAAATAAAATGAAGAAAATTCTTGCGTTGATGCTGGTGGTGCTGGCAGTCGTTGGTATGTTTGCCGGTTGCGCACCGACCAGCGGCGGTGTCAATTCCAATCTGGATCTTGATACGGATGCCCCCTATGAGGTCGATGAAAACGGCAATTTCATTTACGGCGATACCTTTAAGGATGTTACGGTTGAGTGGTGGGTGTCTTCCAACTATGATCTGAACTCTGATATGTACATTTTCAAGAAGATCGAAGAAGCTGTCGGTTGTAAGATCAATCTGACCTGCTATGACAGCGAGACCTATGCTACCAAGATCAATGCTGCGCTGAACACCAACAGCCTGCCAGACATCTGCAATTTGGGCGTGGATATGTCTGTTTATAATGTATACGGCGAACAGGGCGCATTCGTTAATCTGCTGGACGAGGCAGTTCTTTCCAGAATGCCCAACCTGAAGAAAAATGTTCTGGATATTCCCGAGACTGCTACTGCACTGGAGAAGATGAAGTCCTCCAGCGGCGCGTTATACGGCCTGCCTCGCTACAATACCGAGCGTCTGGTCAACCATGGCTGGATGTACCGCAAGGACATTTTTGAGAAACATGGCATCGAAATGTGGACCGATTCCGAGAGCTTTCTGAATGTCCTGCGTCAGCTGAAGAAGCTGTATCCCAATTCCTATCCTCTGACCGGTGCTTCCATGGATGCCGTATTCTCTCGCGTGATGTACAGCTACGGCGTGAACGATACAGTTCTTGCCTACGACTGGGACAAGAACGAATGGTTTCTGGGTGCATCTACCGATGCTTACTATGAAATGCTGAGCGTATTCCGTACCGCATGGGAAGAAAATCTGGTCGATCCCGATATCTTTACCAATAAGGTCAATGATATCGATGCCGCCATCATCAATGGCACCAGCTTCATTTTCAACTCCTGGATCGGCCGTATGGCAGACCAGAATCCTGCCGGTAAGGATGTTGATCCCAACTTCCAGGTTTCCTACGCGCCCCACATCGGCAGCGGTGTTGGCAACCAGCTCACACTGGTCTCCAATACCAATGTTCTGATCAATGCACAAAGCCCCAATGTGGAGGCCTGCCTGGCAATTTGGAACTACCTGTACAGCGATGAGGGTGCTTATGCCGTCACCGTTGGTGAAGAGGGTGTTACCTATGATCTGGATGCCGATGGCAACAAGGTTTACAAGAATGAAGACGGCACCGAAATGATCAAGCCCACCATTCAGACTCTGGAAGAGCAGTACGGTCTGTGGAACTCACAGCTGTATCCTCTGGCCAGCCGCGAATCCGTTTACTTCACTTATTCTGCGGAAGAGGCCGAAGCACAGGAAATCGGCTCCAAGGGAGGCCTGCTTGCCGGTCCTCCTCAGGTCGCAGTTCCTGAGGAGTACGGCGAGGAATACTACGATATGGCACACAACCTGACTATGGATATCAAGCAGTTCTCCACCAAGTTCGTCACCGAGGGTTATACCAGAGAACAGTGGCAGGCCGAGATCCAGAAATGGATGTCCAAGTACGGAAAGACCTTTGATATTCTCAACGGTAATGTCTGATATTTAGCTTCCCCGGCAGGTGGGACTGCGTGTTCGCGGTCCCACCGTTCAAGAAAGGAGTCATATTCATGTCAAAGAACAAACCTGCTACTGCAGTAGGAACTGTGAAACAGACCAAGCAGACCAGACAGGGTAAGAAACTCCCACGGCGTAATGCCAAGGGCGGTACCAGCTTTCTGGCGCGATTCTGGGCACAGCGCGAACTGATGCTTATGTTATTGCCCGGCGTAGCGTTTTATATCATTTTCCGCTATGGTCCGATGTATGGCTTGCGTCTGGCTTTTATGAAATACTCGCCCTTCCTGGGCTATGACAAGAGCCCCTGGGTAGGTTTTGCCAACTTCGAACGGCTCTTCGTGCGTAACATCGATATATTCTGGAAGCTGCTGGGCAATACGCTGACCATCAGCCTGCTCACATTTGGCACATCTTTCCCCCTGACGATCCTGTTTGCTTTGATCCTGAACGAGGTTCGTATGCCCCGGATCAAGAAGACTTATCAAACGATTTCCTACCTGCCTACATTCCTGTCCGGTGTTATCGTTGCCTCTATTTTCATTGAACTGTTCTCTGTGAAGAACGGTCTGGTGAATAAGGTGATCCAGATGCTGGGCTATGATCCCATCAACTTTATGCTTGAGCCATGGGGCTATTATCTGGTGTATGTTTTAAGCGGACTCTGGCAGGGCATCGGTAACGGAGCCATCATCTATCTGTCCGCCCTCGCCGGTGTCGATCAGGAGATGTATGAAGCAGCACAGATCGATGGATGCAGCCGCCTGAAGCGGATCTGGCATATCACGCTGCCTGCGATCGCGCCCACCGTCATCACCATGTTCCTGCTGAACATCGGTTCTCTGATCCGTGTTGGTGCGGATAAGTCCCTGCTGCTGCGTACGGATTCGATCATCAATGACGTTTACATCTTCTCTACTTATGTTTACGACCAGGGCGTTAAGAGCGGCCAGATTTCCTATACTGCTGCTGTCGGTATGTTCGAATCTGTGGTCTCCGCAATTCTTCTGTTTACCTTTAATTACATTGCCAAGAAGCGTTCCGGCACCAGTATCTGGTAAGGGAGGTTCATGATATGAAACTGAAAAAGAAAAGAAAATTTGATTATATTGATGTCGTTGCCAATATTATCATGATCCTGTTCAGCATCTGCATCCTTTATCCGATGCTCCATGTGGTTGCAGTTTCCCTCAGTGGCAAGTTTGCCATCGTCCGTAATGAGGTCACCATTTTCCCAATCGACTTCACGCTGGAAAGCTATACATATTTTGTCGATCACAGCAAGTTCATCGGAGGCTTCGTTAACGGCGTCTGGTATACCATCGAGGGCGTTGCTACGAACCTGTTCTTCACAGCTCTGATGGCCTACCCCCTGTCGAAGATGAAGCTGATCGGCCGGTCCTGGGTCATGAAGATGTGCGTGTTCACCATGTACTTCTCCGGTGGCCTGATCCCACTGTATATGCAGATCAGTAACATGGGCCTGTATGGTAGCGAGTGGGCATGGATCCTGGGCGACCTGATCTCTACCACCAACATGATCATTTTGATCAATGGCTATCAGGCAGTTCCCGACAGCCTGTATGAGGCGGCCTATCTGGACGGCGCATCGGAGTTCCAGGTGTTCTTCAAGATCGCACTGCCTTTGACCAAGGCTTCTCTTGCATCCGTTGGCCTGTTCTACTTTATCCAGCACTGGAACTCCTGGTATGCCGCAATGCTGTATCTGGATGATCCTGATAAGTTCCCACTTCAGCTGTTCCTGCGCAGTGTTCTGATTGAGAACAGCGAAACCGACCAGAACCCCAACTTCAATCAGGATTTGACTCCTACCGGCGTTAAAAATGCATTGATCGTGCTGTCAATGATCCCTGTTATGCTCGTATATCCCTTTGTGCAGAAGTATTTTGTCAAGGGCGTTATGATGGGCTCCGTTAAGGGCTGATCTCAGCATAGTTGTTTACCGCACAGGTGTCCCTTCCTGGGGGCACCTGCGTTGCTTGTGTGAAAAAACTGATTGGAGGAATCACTTTGAAGATATTCATTACAATGCCCACGAATCCACAATCCGAAAGTTTTCTGACCCCAAAGGCCATGGAACAGCTGAGATCGCTGGGTGAAGTGGAGCAGAATCCCTATGACAGACAGCTGAGTGTAGAGGAAGTCGTGGAATTTGCCGGGAATGCAGATGTTCTGATCACCAGCTGGGGCAGCTGCAAGTATTATAAAAAGGACATCGAAAAGCTGCCTGATTTGAAGATGATCGCACACGCCGGTGGTACGGTTGCACCCGTTGTCGCACCGGATGTGTATGAGACAGATGTAAAGGTGATCAGCGGCAATGACGTATTCGCCAAATCCGTTGCGGAGGGTTGTCTTTGCTATATTCTGGCTGCTTTGCGCCGTCTTGAGCATTATATGGGCGTGATGCGTGAGGGCGGTTTTCGCACAGACGTTTTTGAAAACCGTGGTTTGTTTGGCAAGAAAGTCGGTATTGTCGGTTTCGGGGCCATTGCCCGGCATTTGCTGGAGCTGATCCGCTGGTTCGATCTGGAGATCCTGATCTATTCCTCTCATCTGACAAATGAGGAGGCTGCGATCTACGGTGCCCGCACCGCCAGCCTGGAAGAGATCTTCTCTGAATGCGATGTGATCAGCATCCACGCATCCAATACGGAAAAGACAAGAGGCATGATCACGCGCGAACTGATGGAGAGCATGAAGAGCGATGCACTTTTGGTAAATACCGCTCGCGGTGCCGTTATTGATGAACCGGCAATGTTTGAGCTGCTGCTGGCCGGCCGCTTTTATGCTGCTTTGGACGTATACGCACAGGAACCGCCGGCACCGGATGCACCTATCCGCCGGTGTAAAAATGCACTGTTGATGCCCCATATGGGCGGCCCCACCATGGATATGCGCGGCGTGGTCACAACGGAACTGTGCAAGGATATTGCCCGTATGCAGAAAGGCGAACCGTTGCACTATGAAATCAGTGCGGCCGCCGCCAGACGGATGACTGGTGCATAACAAATGCTGATCCGCGGCAGGGCATGGCCCTGCCATGTACAAGCAATTTCCCGGGAAAGAGGATAACCATGAAAAGTATTTTTAGCCATGATGGCGTGTTGTTTCGAATCACAGAAAGGCTTGGAAATTTGAT
Organism: uncultured Lachnospiraceae bacterium; assembly: GCA_964581025.1. Classification (GTDB taxonomy): domain Bacteria; phylum Bacillota; class Clostridia; order Oscillospirales; family CAG-272; genus RGIG4608. Next base: position 1,108 of record CAZONA010000058.1, on the reverse strand, counting down.
CCTGTTAAATTTGCTGTACCTGCTTTTCTGCATCCCGATCGTGACCATCGGTCCTGCTACGGCTGCACTGCACTATGTTACGCTGAAATATGCCGCCAATGAAGAGGACCGGGTTTGGGAACCGTTCATCCACTCTTTCAAGCAGAATCTGAAGCAGGGCCTCATCGTTGGATTGCTTACAGTTGTTGTTGGTGTATTTCTGGCCTTTGATCTGTATTATATTTATCAGATGGTGTCTGCCGGGCAGATGTTGGATAAGGTGGCTCTGGTGCTGGTATCGTTAGCGTGTATTGTATATTTGATGGCAACGGCATACATTTATCCGCTGCTGGCCAGATATGAAAACAGCATCAGACAAATGCTCCGAACAGCAACGATCCTGGCGATCCGGCATCTGCCTGCAACGGTGTGCATGGCGATCATTTCGGCTGCACCGATTTTGATGCTGATGTACACGCCGCTGACGTTTATGCTGGCACTGTCGTTTTATTTCTTCATCGGTTTTGCTGCGATCGCGTTCTTGCAGGATAAACTGATCGTGCGTATTTTCTGGCAGTATACGCCAAGAGAAGAAACCCCGGAAACGTAATGAAAGCCTCCCACTCGGGAGGCTTTCATTTATCCGATCGTATAAGCGCGCGGCGGATGGCAACAAGCGCATCTTCCGGCGTGTTTATGTTCCAAACCACATTTTCCATAGGACAAAGACCGTCATTGGCCCGATTTCGGATGTGCGGAACAAGTTGATCGTACTCGACCGATATGTTGGCATTTTGCAACACAGCGAGTGCCGGGTGGCTGATGACTGCGGCGTAAAGGCTTTTGATCTGCAACAGACAGTACAGATACGCGGCGGCCTTTCCTACTACCTTGTCTGCAACGGCGAAGCCAGCTGTATTGATCCCACCATCCAGCAGATCCAGCAAAGGGCGAATACCCCGGCGTTTGTCAGTGAGGATCAGGGAATCGTCACACAGAACAAAAGTGCTGTCGGTATTATTCAATAGCATCTTAGCCGTACTCAGCCATTGATCCATCGCGGAACTCCTTTCGCTTTATAAAGTAAAGCAAGAGTATCATATACAGAGAGAAAAATCAAATCATATTT
>CAZONA010000057.1:0-6474 GCA_964581025.1 uncultured Lachnospiraceae bacterium | reverse complement strand
ATGTTCGCAAAGAGGCACTGATGTCCTCTCAGATTGAGGGTACTCAGGCTACATTAGAGGATGTTCTTGACCCACTGATCGAAGCAAACACGAACCGCAATGTTGCGGATGTTGTGAACTATATCAAAGCAACTGAATTTGCAATCAATCGCCTGCAAGAACTTCCTCTTTGTAATCGCCTGATAAAGGAGACTCATGCGGTATTGATGTCCGGTGTCCGTGGGCAGGAAAAAAGCCCCGGTGAATTTCGCTATTCTCAAAACTGGATTGGCGGACAAGGTAGTACATTAATGAATGCAAGGTATATCCCGCCAACCCCGGAGGATATGGCAGAAGCAATGTCCGATCTCGAAAAATACATCAATGCAGATGATGATTTGGATGCACTGGTTCGTGCCGCATTGATCCATTATCAGTTTGAGACGATCCACCCGTTCCTTGATGGCAACGGTCGTGTGGGGCGTTTACTGATCACGCTGTTCCTGATGGAGAAAAAGGTACTCACCACACCGGCACTTTATATCTCATATTTTTTGAAAAAGAATCGTGTGGAATATTATGACCGAATGACCGAGGTGCGAGCCAAAGGTAATTATGAGCAGTGGGTGAAATTCTTCCTTCAGGCACTGATAGAATCGGCAGAAGATGCGACAACCACCATTGATGAGTTGATTGCCCTGCACGATAAAAATAGAGCTGTTATTTCGGAAATGGGACGTGCTGCCAAAAACGCAATGCTTGTGTTCAATTATCTGGAAACCAACCCGATTATAGAGATTCGTAAGACGGCAGAAGCACTGGGTATTGCTTTTAATACGGTGTCCGCTGCAGTCAACCGGCTTGTAAGCGCAGGCATTCTTGTTCCTACATCGAATACCAGCAGAAACCGCACCTTTGCTTACGAAGCATATCTTGCCATTCTGCGAAAAGGAACTTGAAATTTAACCTGCCATAAGCACTCGTTATTTCAGCTTTGTGTCAAATTTGAAATAACGAGTGTCAGATGAAAAAGCACCCTCACTAATGAATCGTTTCCATTAAAAGCAAGCCAAAATTAAGGGAAAGACAACAGAACCAATAGCGAGTAAGATTAAAATCAATGTACAGCGTATTGAAAGCAAAATCAAGGAACCGAACTCTATCGTTGCATTGGAAGATACCGATTCCATCCTGCTTGACCTTGGGCAGATAATTGATGAAATCAACCGTCAGATTATGACGAACAACAGTATCGTTAACGATAAACGAAAGAAGCAGGAGCAACGCAGACGTGAGGTCTGGAAAATGATCGCATTCCTTTACTTCTATCGGTTGGTTAGTGGAAATGGAAAAGTTGATAGCACCAGTACACACGGAAGTCTCGAAGGAACTCCGGAAGGTGCAAATATTCGCAGGATTGTCCTGGAGGAAAACAAGGCGACGTTTGTTACCGAGGTTGAGGGCGACAAGCCTAACTACGAAAAGTATCATCTGGCATCCGCACTGCTCCATTATGTGAGCAGTCCGTCGGGCATCGGTGATGAAATGTTCATTGATGACGAGTGCGTTGACAGCGAGACACACCGCACAGTATTCCACCTCATTTTCAAGGCAATGAACCAGGATCAACATTACAATATGATGATGGGTGACGAATAAGTCCGTTTTTTGGTACAGTTAATGTTTTATAATAGACGTAAACCGGGATAGAAATATCCCTCAAACAGGAGGAAAACAAAATGGCTGATAAAAAGATAATCGATGCAATGTGGGATGACTCTCCCATTGATGTATCTTCGGAAGTAAATTTCATCTGGTCCATCGCAAATAAACTGCGTGGCACCTATCAGAGCGACAAATATAAGGATGTTATCATTCCCTTGGTCATCATCCGCCGCTTCGAGTGTGCGTTAGCACCCACCAAGGCGAAAGTAGTGGAAACATTCAAAGCAAACCCGAACTATCCGGCAAAGGCGATGTACCGTCTGTCCGGTTACCAGTTCTACAACACCAGCGAATTTGACCTTGCGGAACTGGTCAACGATGCCGACCATCTTGCCGCTAACTTTAAGGCATATATTCAAGGCTTCTCCGCCAACATTCAGGATATTATCAAGAGCCTTGATTTTGACAAGCAGATCGACAAGATGGACAAGAACAACCGTCTGCTCTCCGTGGTGAAGGCGTTCTCCGAACTGGACCTCAACCCCATCACCATCGACAATGTCCGCATGGGCTATATTTTCGAGGAACTCATCCGTAAGTTCTCCGAAAATGCCGAAGCCGGCGACCACTATACCGGCAGAGATATTATCAAGCTGATGGTCAATATTCTGCTGGCAGAAGGCTGTGATGACATTTTTGACGACAGCAAGGTCATCACCGTATTGGATCAAGCCTGCGGAACGGGCGGTATGCTGTCCACCAGCTACAATTTCATCAAGCGTTATAACCCGACAGCCGATGTGCGTTTGTTTGGTCAGGAGATCAACCCCGAATCCTACGCCATCTGCCTTGCGGAGATGATGATCAAGGGACAGCACGCCGACAACATTTGCTATCAGGACACCATGAAAGCCGACCGCTTTAAGGGTACGAAAATGCGATTTGTCATCGAAAATCCGCCTTTCGGTACACCGTGGGGTGGCAAGGATGCGGCAGAGGGTGTGGAAGCCACCGTTCAGGAGGAGTACACCAAGGGATTTGACGGTCGTTGGGGTGCAGGTTTGCCCGGCTCCGGCGATATGCAAATGCTGTTCCTGCAGTCTGCCATTGACAAAATGGACGATAATCTCGGTCGTGCCGCTATCATTGAAAACGGCAGTCCACTGTTTACCGGTGGAACAGCCTCCGGCGAGAGCCAAATTCGCCGTTATATGCTGGAAAACGACTTGATCGAGGCTATTATCGCTCTGCCAACCGACCTGTTTTATAACACCGGCATCGCTACATACATTTGGGTACTTTCCAAAAACAAACGCCCGGAACGCAAGGGCAAAATTCAGCTTATCGATGCCTCCGGCTTCTTCAAGAAGCTCCGCAAGGCTCTGGGCGATAAGAAAAACGAAATTTCTCCCGAAGACCGCACGGCGATCACCAAGCTGTATGCAGATTTCGTGGAGAATGAATACTGCAAGATCTATCCCAACGAAGAATTTATCTACCGTGAATATACTGTCGTGCAGCCGTTGCAACGTAGCTATGCCATCGCAACTGAACGCATTGAAGCGATGCTTTCCAAGGGAACGCTTTCTTCCCTTTACGATCAGGCAAAGGTGGACGAGCTGGAGAACATGGCAGAACCCACAGGCAAGGACATTAAGAAGTTGGAGGCATATCAGAATAATCAGCCCGTTTATGAGGCGATCATTGTCGCATTGAATGTCGCCGTGTCCAATGAGGTCTATTATTCTCCCGAAGCGTTTATGCCGGTGCTGACCAAGGTATTGGCAAACGCAACCGCCGATAAGAAGCTGTTAGAGAAGATCGCCGACGGTCTTTCCGTTATGGATAAAAACGCCGAAATCCAGCGTGATCGCAATGGCAATATCCTCTATGACAAGGAAACCAAGGATACAGAGATCGTGAAATTCGAGGAAAGCATTGAGAGCTATATGGCTCGTGAGGTGCTGCCCATATCCCCGATGCCGTGGCATTCTTTGAGGAAAACCTCGGTGCAAAGAAGCCTGTGGTCAAAATCGGTGCGGAGATCCCGTTCACACGCTATTTCTACAAATATCAGCAACCCGTGGCAAGCGAGGAACTGGAAGCGAAGTTTATGGAACTGGAGCTGTCCGTTTCCGAGCGTGTGGCGAAGCTGTTTGAGTGAGGTATGCTATGGGAAAGAACAACAATAAATCAAATCAACAGCAATATCCGAAAACCGATATTGACTATGATAAATTGGCAGAAGCGATTATAAGGGCAACTGAAACTGCATCTGAACGCAAGTTGAAGAAGGCTGCAGAAGCTCAAGCTGAGGCAAATAAACAATGGCGAAAAGCAAATCATATAGATGCAGAAAAACAGCCTACAAAGTTTTTTCAACAATTGTGGTTTCTCGTTAGATTTCCGTTCATTCGCAAAAAGAATATGGTAAGCGATCGTGCAAGTTATGCATTGCAAATGATGGTTATTGTCGGCATCCTTAGAATATTCCAAGTTATGTTTACTATTTTGGGCATAGCGTCGCTTATTGGCGTATGCAATACATTCAATTTTAACGAATGGAATGTTGCAAACTTGTATTTTATATGCCCACTTATGATTGCATGGATTATTTATGGACTGTTGCGTATGTGCATTGTTGAGGTTGATAGACTTCGAGATCGGCAATTACTGTTGGCGGTGCTTTCAGCAATAACTTCGTTTGTTGCGATGGTAGTAGCAATTGTTGCTCTGTTTGTGTAAGGTGGTGATAATATGCGTGAAATGAGAGATAGCGAAACTCTGTGGCTTAAAGAAATTCCTGCTGACTGGACAGTATCTAAAATTGGACAACTTTACCGTTTGCGAAATACAAAGGTTAGTGACAAAGACTATCCGCCACTTTCGGTGACAAACAAAGGAATTGTTCCACAATTAGATACTGTTGCAAAAACCAATGCACACGATGACCGAAAACTTGTCAAGAAAGGCGATTTTGCAATTAACAGTCGGTCTGACAGACGAGGTTCGTGTGGCATATCTGCATACGATGGGTCTGTTTCGCTGATAAACACGATATTAGCACCACTGGGAGAAATGAATCCTGCTTATTATGATTGGCTATTCCATACTGTTCAGTTTGGTGATGAATTTTACAAGTGGGGACACGGTATTGTTGATGACCTGTGGACTACCGGCTGGCAAGAAATGAAGAAAATATCCATACCCACGCCACCCCTCGCAGAGCAACAGCGGATTGCGGATTTTTTGGACGGCAAGTGTGGAGAGATCGATGGGTTGGTTGCGGATATTCAGTCCCAGATCGACACCTTGGAGCAGTACAAGCGTTCCGTCATCACCGAAACCGTCACCAAGGGCCTGAACCCCAATGCCGAGATGAAAGGCAGTGGTATCGAATGGGTGGGCATGATACCAGCACATTGGAACACAGCCAAAATCAAGTTTATTGCGGAGTTTGCACCACACTGTGGGGTTGAGCAATTAAAGCTTGATTCCGTAGTTGGCTATGCACCCATGGAATGTATAAAAAAAGGTTATTTTATAGAACGCACGGCTGTGTACAATACAATTCCGAATTCATTAACGCCATTTGAAAATGGGGATATTGTTATGGCGAAGGTAACGCCTTGTTTTGAAAACGGTAATATTGCAATCATGGAGAATCTGCAATCTGGTATTGGCTTTGGCAGTTCTGAATTGTTCGTATTGCGTCCCAAAATGATAAACACAAAATACTTGTTCTACTGGCTTCAGAATGATGGATTTATAAAAAAGGCAACATCCACTATGACAGGTATGGGTGGGCTAAAGAGAGTGTCACCCAAATTTGTACAGGATTCCTTTATTTGCATTCCAACGGTTGCCGAGCAAAAGCGGATTGCGGAGTTTTTGGACACCAAATGTACCGAAATCGACAGCATCATCGACCAGAAGAAAGAACAGTTGTTAATTCTCGAAAACTATAAGAAGTCACTCATCTATGAGTATGTGACCGGGAAAAAGGAGGTGCCTGTGCAATGACCGACGTTCTCTCTGAAAAGGATTATCAAAAATACATATTAGAGCGACTATCCGAGAACGGCTATGTCATCCGCAAGGCTGCCAATTTTGACCGTGCTTTCGCCGTTGACCGTGAGATGCTGTTCCAGTTTCTGAACGACACCCAGCCGGACACCATGGACTATCTGCGTAAAATTTACAAGGACAAGCTGGAAGATACCCTTGTCAGCTTTCTGAATGCGGAAACCACAAAAAACCGTGGCAGTCTGATTGAAGTGCTGAAGCACGGCATTGAAATTTCCAACCGCCATCTGGACTTGATGTACACCAAGCCTGCCACCACTTTCAACCCCGAACTGACAAAAAAGTACAGAATGAACATTTTCTCCGTTATGGAGGAAGTTTGGGCAAGCGATAAAGAACGCATTGACGTGGTCATCTTCCTGAACGGTCTTGCCATTATGTCCTTTGAACTGAAATGCAACACCGCCGGGCAGTCCTATCAGGATGCGATTTACCAGTACCGTACCGAGCGTAACCCCAAGACCCGTCTGTTCCTCTTTAAGGCAGGCTGTCTTGTGAACTTCGCCATGGACTTGGAAGAAGTGTATATGACCACTCGCCTTGCAGGGGATGCTACTTTCTTCCTGCCCTTTAACATGGGCAACGGCGAGGGCGTGACCGCCGGTGCAGGCAATCCGGCATTTGCGGACAAGTACAGCGTATCCTATATGTGGGAGGATATTCTGCAAAAGGACACCGTTCTTGACCTGATCAGCAAGTTCATTTTCGTGGAAGTCAAGGAAAAGGTGGACGAGCAGACCGGCA
>CAZONA010000056.1:0-6684 GCA_964581025.1 uncultured Lachnospiraceae bacterium | reverse complement strand
ATCTTTATTTTGTCAGGATGAATATCTGTAGTTAATTTAAAATACCTAATAATTAAAGAATCCGGGATTTTCATAGCTTTTTCAAACATCACATTAGGATGCTCACTTATTCCAATATAATTGCCTAATGATTTACTCATTTTCTCAACCCCATCAATACCCTCAAGTAAAGGTACGAACAAAGGAATTTGTGGGCTTAATCCATAATCTCTTTGGATATTTCTACCAAGCATCACATTGAAAGTTTGATCGGTTCCGCCCATTTCAATGTCTGCTTTGCACAATACAGAATCATATGCCTGCATAAGTGGATAGAAAAACTCATGAACTGCTATAGGAGTATTAGACTTGTATCTTTTTGAAAAATCATCTCGTTCTAATAATCTGGCAATAGTTGTTTTGCTACAAAGTTCTATAATCTCAGGGAAAGTCATTTTACTATACCAATCACTATTGTATAATAAAGTAGTTTTATTTTTATCTAAAATCTTAAAAATTTGATCAACATATGTCTGAGCATTTTCTTTAACTTTATCAGCCGATAATTGATTCCTTGTTTTTGACTTTCCAGAAGGATCCCCAATCATTCCAGTGAAATCCCCAATAATAATTGTAACATTATGTCCTAAATCCTGAAGTTGTTTCAATTTTCTCAACGCAACTGCATGCCCCAAATGAATGTCTGGTGCTGAAGGGTCTAATCCAAATTTAATATTCAGATTTCTGCCATTTTTAGCAACTTCCACAACCTTCTCTTTTATAGCATCGGAATCAGTGTTTTCCACGCCATTTAACAAAAACTTAATTGTATCATTAACATTAAACATATCAAACCTCTCTTATATCGTTTATAATATCAAAAAAAAGCCCAAAAGTCAATACATTTTTATAAGTTATGCATGATATTCCTCCATTCTGCTTTATTCCCAATATTACCAAATGATGTTTTTTGATTATCTAAATCAACTTTATATGCCTCTCCACTGCTTGATATAAGCATATAATTATATGATCTCTCAGTTCCCCCTTTAAATACAATTTCGATATCTGTTTTATTAGCCTCTTGAATATCTTTTTTTACTTGAAAAAACTCTTCATCAGAAATATAAAACTGTTTTGCATCCAAACTCCCTTTGGGACCTATCGGCATAAATTGAAATATTTGCCATTTTTTAACATTGGAGAAAGATGAGATTAATTTGAAGATGTTGTTTAAATCCTCTAAATTTTTTCGATGTAAAACCGTGTTAATACAAACAGGGATGTTATACGAAGCGGCCTTATTTACTATTTCTATTTGCTCTTTCAAAAGATCTTTCCTACCATATCTAAAAGTCTCAATAATATCCTCTGTAGAGCCATCTATTGGGATCCCCATCATATTAATACCTTTTAGACCTTTTACACTCTTAATCATAGATATTTTTCTGTTTGTGCCAAAAATGTTAGCGTCTTTAATCAGCGTTGTTCCCACAGTATCTATATTAATTATAAAGCCTAATTGTTTTGCATATTTAAGTATCTTTTTAAAATCTTTTTTTGCAAAAGGATCTCCGCCGCTGAAAGTTATTCTTGTTACACCATTTAATCGAGCATGTTTCATAAAAGCAAATAATTTACTTAATTTCAAATCCTTTTCACATGAAAAATTATTATAACACCCCAAACAGTTTAAAAAACATTTATTTGATATACAAAAATTGATTTTTAAATTTCTTTCTTCCATCTCAATTCCCTCAAAATCTAAACGCTTGTATCCAGCAACACCAACAAGCAATTTAAAATGATTCTTTTCTTTTTTTTCTAAACAAATTTCCCCGGTACCAATACTTAAACAAAATTTAAATATCCATAATCTAATATAACATTCCTTAATTTTCATATTCACGAACCCAGGAATCCTTGCGATATCGACACCGGTAACAGGATCTTCTGTTTCAGTACTTACACCAATCAGAAATCGATTCGCAGTTCTATTAATTCCGAATTCTGTATAGCAGTTTAATTTGTTTTTCTTTATCCACCTAAATTTAAATAAAACCTTTTTCAATTAAGTGCTCCTTACATTCTACTAGTTTTGTACGAGTTGACTTTCGCTTTTCATTTTTAATAGCCGTGTCAAAAAAATTTAAAACAATTTTACTATTCTTTAAATAATACAATGAATCCGAAAAATTCAAAATATATATTCCACAAATTATGTATATACACTTGTTTAAATATCCATCCTTATCGCACAAACAAATATTATTGTTCATACAATTTTTATATATGTCATCGTCCAAATCTATATCGTCAATCTCAAATGAGCTTATTGTTTGAACCATATTCGCTAAAATGTCACAATCCTTCAATTTTTTTATTTTTTCAACTACAAGAAGTTTATTTTGATTATTTAACGATAAAAAACTATCATTGTTTTCTAATAACTCAAACCAATTAGTATCTTCTTCATGCATCATTATCGGAATTAAGTCTAGCTCATTATACTTTTCATCTTTTGACAAATAATTATAACCATTATATGCATGATTTGACTGATTATCTAAATCTATAAACCGCCCAATATCATGCAAAAGATATAGCGAACACTCATATGTATGACAACCAAATATTTTTTTCGCAAATTTAGCGGTTAAAAAACAGTGTTTATATTTTTTCTTAATTCTATTAGCTTCTTCAATAGAATTTGCATTTCTTAATGCATTGCGGTATTCTCTTTTTAGCATCCTTTTCGAATATAAATATTTACACAACATATGCTCTTACCTATATACAAAATCAATCGGCTCATTTTTACTTTCGCTAAAAGTGAACCCCGTTTCATCAAATTGTCTTTTCAATTTAACTATTTCATTAATGCAGTTCCTTACTTCAGACATTTCTGCTATAGGTGATGTTTGATATATCTTTAATGCACCCATATTGCATTTTGCACCGAAGGGTTTATAGCTTTTTGAAAAAGTAAATTTTATATTTGTTTTTCTTTTTTCCAACATATCAATACAAAATTTAAAGAAATCATTATTATATTTTAAAAATGTGCTAACATCACTACTATTAATATAATCCTTATACTTCTTTGAACTTCCAACTTGATGTATAACAAACAAGGTTGCAAAACCTTCAGTTTGTGGATTAATCACTTCAAAATCTGGCACCTCAGATATGAGAGATCTAATATATTCTCCACTTTTGTAAATATTATATATTAATTCACAAAAACCTTCCTTGCCCAATGTTTCCATATTGACATATGCAGAAACTGCGCCAGAGGCGGTCCTTGATAATTCCAATGAATATTCAAATGGAGAATATTCTCCAAACATCATATCATTATAAGATATCATTTCCCTTCCACCTAAATTGTACAAATCTTGACCATTCTTAAAAACAACACAACTTGAAATATATGGACTAAAGCCAGTTTTATGAAAGTCCGCACCAAACGAATCTGCATATTTTATGCCCTTAATCTTTTCACATAATGAGTGAATTTTTTGTTTATCTATTTTATTCATTTTTAATGGGTTTTTTCTATAGTCATAATTATCAAACATTATCCATGCCCAACCAATCACTGAATCGACATGAATGTGTGGCCTATAAGATAATCCATATTCTTCAGCCAATTTATCTCTTATCGTTGCTATATCTTTAATAGGATCAACTATTACTTCATTAGTTGTTCCTCCATTTAAAATAATACACGGAACTTTCTTGCCTTGATCCAACAATTTTCTTAATTGTAACTCGAATTCAACAGGGTCCAATTGTCCATTTTGATTTACATCTAATCTCAAACACGCGTTTCTTCCCAATCCCAACCAATCACATATTTCAATATGACACGGATGCCCATTTTTATTAGATATTATAACATTATTTAATGTTGCGCCATCCTGTCTATAGTTGGGATTAACTTTATTGAGTGCAGCCTTTACCGCATACATATTTGTTCCTTTCCCGCCAAATGTGAAAATACCTCTTGATTTTAACCAATCCCATCCAAAAAGTTGAGATAAATATTTTATGACAATTAATTCTGTTGTCATTAAATATCCAGAAGATTCATCTTGTGCGAAATTTGGATTATAAACGTTGCAAAAATTAGAAGCCGCCAAACTAATATTGGTAACTGGTGGAGTTATATTAATCATTGTTGATGCATTCTCCCAAACAACTGCTCGTTGAAAAAATTGATTCATTTCATAAATAACAGTTTCTGGTTGTTTGGGAGTTGTTCCAATTTCTTTCGTGTTTATCAAATCAAAATATTTGTTTTTTTCGCCATCTAAAATTGCACGATCTTTAGTGTAAAGATTTTTAATGTTTTTTTTCAAACATAGAATAATATTTGTTCATTATATCGGAATCTTTTTTAAATAAATCTTTATAATTCATATTTAATCTCCTTTAATTTCTCTCTCATATAATCGTTAATTTTAAGAATTTCCTCTCGACTTTCGCCAAATGGCATAATATCCAAATATTTCCAAACATCAAGACTTTCAATAGACACTTTTAATTTATTGTTCTTTATTGCTTCTTCATGCAATGGCAACACCCACAAGTGTGTAGATGCCGGTTTTTTATAATGCTCCTCATAATAAAGATGGCACTTTAAACCAAAATTACTTTCTAGTATACAGGCTATTGCCTGTTGATAAAAAACACATTTTTGATACACATTAAGTTTCAAATGTGCAATAGTTCTTTGGATTGTTTTTGTTGCTATTATATAAAATCCCGGTAATGCATATCGTGCATCTTGCGTAATCACAATGTCGTCATCTTCAAAAATTGGCTTTAAACTTGGATCTAACAAGTGTTTATACTTAGTCATAAATTCGCTTCTTGACATACATTGTGGGGCTACAAATACTTGGAAATTTTTCTTTCCTCCAATGCAATCAAATCTGCGTTCGCCATCATTTATTGGTACAACATCCGAAATATTATCCAATTCATAAATTTTAGTACTATACTCTTTCATATTCTCTCAACCTTTTTACTAACATATTTCCAAACATTTCATTCTTTTGCTGTTTTTTATCATCGACTACGGAATAACTTTTAAGATACTTCACTAAATCAAGCTGATATTCGTCAGGGTTAATATTTAAAGATTTTAATTTTTTTTGATAAAAAGGTATGAATTTTACAATTTGTTTCAAACCAATATATTCATTATATATTGATACTTGCGATACACCCAATTCTAAATAGCATTTTCTCATACACCATTGCAATTTTGCCAATTTTAGTCGCTCATCATTACTTAAATGTCTCTTTTTATAAAATAATTCATATAGTCTTGGTACAAAAAATTCCTCACTTTCTTTAACAACAAATAACTCATCCTCATAAATAACCTCTTTTTCTAGATCATTTCTTAAATGTTTTATTTGTCGAACAATTTTATCTATAAATATTGTATCTATCATACATCTAGAATCTATCTTTTGGAAACACGATTTAATAATATACCTTAATTTTCTCCTAATACTATTGAAGTCACGCATCAAATAAGCGTGTGCAATGGAATCTTTACTTAAATTTAAAACAACAGTTTTTAAATTATGATAATTGATATTATAGTCAAGTTTATCTTTTAACAATAAGTCGCACATGGATAACACATACAAAAACAATTTTGATCTATCAATTTCAGCATTTTTATACATATTTATAATGCTATCACTAAAAGATGCTACAAGTTTTGTATAGTACTCTTCATCCTTTTCTCTTAAATTAAATGCCAACATATCAAACAATACATCAATTTCATTTGTAAATAAGTCAGATATTAAGTGCGCCATATCATTCGGCAAAATAACAAATTTTTCAGTTAATATTTCAACATCCTTAAAGTATGGTTTTTCTGCTGATAACACAATCTTATAGATTAAGTCTCTTATTCCCTGAATAGTTTCCATGCTAAAGCATCTATAATAAACTTCCTCATACTTATTCAACGGTGGCTCTATTTGAACTTTATCAATATTCATTGAATTAATCAAGTCTACCAATTGTTCTTTAGGGAAAATGTATCCCCAATTTAGCACAAAATTCGTCTTAAACTGTAAATTATAATACATTTCTATTGGTTTGTTTTTTATAACGACATCTTCCCAATCAATTAGATGAATAGTATTGTTCTTAATTATCATATTCCTCGGCAATAGTCCTCTATATAAAATCTGCCTACGATCAAATAGTTTAAGAAGTTCCGACAATGTCGACATATTAATAGAGGACTGTCTTTGATTTGTGTATAAGACTTCTTGTACTGAATGTCCTAGATATTCAGTTATTAAAAAACATTCATCACCATCATCAATTAATTGAGGTACAACGATATCAATCTCATAACCATAAATATTTTCACCACTTATGGAAGATTTTACCCTGATTGCATTATCTACTTCTGCAAACGCATCTTTTTTATTTGACTTTTTTATTAAATAATTAACACCATCAAAATTAAAAACTCGAAATCTATTATTAATATCTATAAGTTCAGAGTTTAAATAAAAATTATATTTATTGTCAGTAAACGCGATTTTTATCGCAGCAGTTAATGTTTGTGCCTCTACCTTATGTATACAATTTGTTTTACCAATCTTATCTAATAACTGCATTAAGTATTCTCCTTTATTTCTTTTCCATCCACTTTATCAA
>CAZONA010000055.1:0-7029 GCA_964581025.1 uncultured Lachnospiraceae bacterium | reverse complement strand
TATTCATAAATTCAATTATTTTCGAGATGGGTATGGCGCAGCCGTAGCTGCCGCTTTCGAAGCCGGCGTAGTTCAGACCGACGAGCTGTCCTTCGGAATTGAGGAGCGGACCTCCGCTTGAACCGTGATTTATCGCCGCACCGTGAAGAATGACCTCAAAGTCCAGCTCACTCGTTTCCTCGCCGTCGCTTGTTTCGATCCTGCGGTAATTCAAGACCTCTCCGCAGGTGAGGGAATTTTTCTGACCTGCCGGTGCGCCGAGGGAAATGACCGGCTCGCCGATCTGCGGATCATTCGCCGCATACTGTATTTCGAGAAGCTCCTTATCGAGATCGGGGATATATTTGAAGCAAACGAGCGCAAGGTCGTAATCCGCACTTATTGCGCTTTCGGTTTTATTAACTCCCTTATAGATCTGCGCATCGTACACCTCTCCCCAGACGTCCTCGACGGTGATCCGCTGATTTGAAAATCCGCTCATCTTCTCAACCACGTGGCAGTTGGTGAGAACGTAGCACCAGCCGTTTGAGATGTCGACGATGACGCCCGAGCCCTGTGCGGTATTGGATTCCGTTTCGACAAAGCCGCCCATCGTCGTGTTATAATTCTTATTGTAAACGGTAACGAGGCTGTGCATACTGCTTAAGGAAACCATATCGGTAACCGCCTCCGCATCGAGCGTGAAGTGCGCATGGAGATCTACGTCGCCGAGCAGTCTGTCGGAGAAATCGAACCTTGTGGATATCAAGCCCTCCCTGTACCAGCCGATGAAAATCTGATTTGTCTTTTCGGGATCACGGGGCATGGAAACGGTATTTCCGACGCTGACCTCCGTTGAGGTGTAAAGCTCGCCGTCAACGTAGAAATTGACCTTGCAACGGTCGCCCATGTCGATAAAGCCGAAGCATCCGCCGAGCGTGAGCGTCAAAATAATAAGTACGAGCAGGACAGAAGAAATTTTTTTCAACTTCATTTTATTCAACCTCCGAAAGTGAATCAAGTATTTTTCGAAGCTCCGGGAGCGTTTGTGCATTGTTTATGGCGCACCTCGCCTCCGCCGCCGAGCGAAATCCGCGAAGGTACCAGCCGAGGTGCTTTCTGCTCTCGACGATGCCGACTCTCTCGCCCTTTTCGGCAATCATAAGCTCAATGTGGCGAAGCGCAACCTCAAGTACCTCCGAGCGAGGTATCTCACGCTCCGCACCATCCTCAAAAAGAGAGATAATATTTTCGAATATCCACGGCGCACCGAGTGCCCCCCTGCCGACCATCACGCCGTCGCAGTCGGTCTCGCGAAGCATTCTTTGAGCGTCCGCCGCACAGAAAATATCTCCGTTTCCTATAACGGGAATGCTCACCGCCTCCTTGACACGGGCGATCTGCGACCAATCTGCGCTCGGGGCGTACTGCTGCTCCCTCGTGCGTGCGTGAACGCAAATGAGGGACGCACCTGCCGCCTCAAGCCGCTTTGCAACCTCGACCGCATTGATCGACGAGGCGTCCCAGCCCGTTCGTATTTTGACCGTAACGGGAATGCTCACCGCCTCTACCACCGCCTCGACTATTTTTGCGGCGAGCGTGGGATTTTTGAGAAGTGCCGAGCCCTCGCCGTTTGAAACTATCTTCGGCACGGGACAGCCCATATTGATATCTATTGCCGTAGGTGCGGAAACGGATCGAGTCCCACGGTAAGAATTTTCCTCTATGAGCCTTGCCGCCTCCGCCATAAATTGCGGCTCGCTCCCGAAGAGCTGAACCGCCATCGGAAGCTCACCCTCACGCACTGCCGCAAGGGGAGCCGTGCGTGCCGGAGAGGCGGCGAGGGAGCGCTTGTTGTTCTGCTCATAGCAAAGAGCCTTCGCACATACCATTTCCGACACGGTGTATTCCGCACCGTATTCCCGACAGAGCGTGCGGAACGGATAGTCCGTCGCACCTGCCATGGGGGCGAGCATCACGCCGTGCTTTAATTCCGCATTGCCAAGCTTTATCATAAATGAAATTATCCTTAATTTTTAAGTAAAAGAGAAGTACAGGAGCACCGCCGCACCGAGAACGATCCGATATACGCCGAAGGGAGCGAAGGAATGCTCCTTGACGAAGCGCATAAGGAATTTTATTGCCACCATCGAAACGGCAAATGCTACGGCGGTCGAGAGTGCAAGAATTATCAGAGCGTCCGCCGGCACGGAGAGGGGTGTGCCGTAGGAATTGTCCCCACCGACGAACCTGAAAAATCCGAGTGCCTTGATAAGACTGCCCCCGAGCATTGCCGGGATCGCCATAAAGAACGAAAATTCCGCCCCCACCTCACGTGAGAAGCCGATGAGCATCGAGCCGAGTATCGTCGAGCCCGAGCGAGACGTTCCGGGGACTATCGCAAGTGCCTGAAACGCTCCCATCGCAAGCGCACGGGGGTAGGTGATGTCATCAAGGCTGACCACCGTCGGCGTGCGAGAGGCGTTTTTACGCTCGATCAGAATAAAAAGCACGCCGTAGAGAATTAGCATCAATGCGACGACCGTGCCGTTGTAGAGCCAGCCGTCAATATCCCTGCCCGTGATGGATTCGATCACCTTGTCAAGCACTATCCCGACGAACGCCGCAGGCACGGACGCCACGCAGACCTTGAGCCACGTGGAGATCACCCCACGCCGCTCTGCCGCCGTTTTGCCCCTTGAAAAAGGGAATAGCTTGCTCCAAAAGACGACCACCACCGCCATTATTGCGCCGAGCTGGATGACCACCTCGAACATTTCGCCGAATTCGTCGGCAAAATCCGGGTGAACGTCCGCCCCGACCTGCAGGGGAAAAAATTCATTGAAAAGTATTATATGCCCCGTGGAGCTCACGGGAAGCCATTCGGTGATACCCTCGATAATTCCGAGAAATACCGCCTTGATAAGCTCGATTATAAGCATTATTTTACCTGTCCCCCGTGCGTAAAATGTCTCCGACGTGTGCGGAGTGGGGGAGCTTTACGAAAAAGTGCATAAAGGGATGGGGCGCACTTTCGATCGGCTCGCCGAGCGCGTCTCGCATATCGGTAACGTTAAGTGCCTCGCCGACAGTCCCGGGGGAGATGAGCTCCGCCGCATCGCCGACGCTGAGCTTGTTTTTTTGCATAAAAAGACAGTACGAGCCGTCCTCGCAATCCGCATCAAGACGTGCCTTGACCGCCCTTTCCTCGTCGCTCATCTCGCAGGCGATACCGAAATACGCCTTTTCTCGAATGTATCCGACGTTCGAGGTGAGCTGAACGTTATCTGCAGGGTAATCGAAATAGTATCCCGTGCAATATTCCCTGTGGCTCACCGATTCAAGCTCACGAAGCCAAAGGGGATCGACGGTGTAAGCCTCTCCCTCACGGTAATATGCGTCGATCGCCATTCTGTAAGCGTTCGTAACCACCGCCGTGTAGTAGGCACTCTTCATTCTCCCCTCGATCTTGAAGGACGAAATGCCCGCCTCGATAAGCTCGGGCACGTGCTCGATCGTGCACATATCCTTTGAGGACATAATGAATGTGCCAAGCTCGTTTTCTTCAATCGGAATGGGAAGCTCGGGACGCTTTTCCTCGATCAGGGTGTAGCTCCAGCGGCACGGCTGTGCGCACGCACCTCGGTTTGCATCCCTGCCCGTGATGTGATGGGAAAGCATACACCTGCCGCTGTACGAAACGCACATCGAGCCGTGTATGAACGCTTCAAGCTCGATTTCGGGGGGGATCCCCTCCCGTATTTTTTTGATCTCGCCGAGCGTCAGCTCGCGTGCGAGCACGAGCCGCTTCGCACCGAGTGCAATGTACGCCCGTGCCGACGCAACGCTCACGATGCTCGCCTGAGTCGAAACGTGTATCTCCATCTCGGGCAGTATCTCACGGATCGTAGCCATAACGCCGAGATCCGCAACGATCATTGCGTCGATCCTGCAGTCCTTCAGAGCGGTGAGATATTCTCGCAGAACGGAATATTCGTGCTCGTGGGGCATCGTGTTGACGGTCAGATAGACCTTTTTGCCCCTCTCGTGCGCATATTCGACCGCCGCATACAGCTCGTCGTTCGTGAAATTATCCGCCGCCGAGCGCATTCCGAACGCATTTCCGGCAAGATAGACGGCGTCCGCACCGTAGAGGATGGAGGATTTCATTTTTTCAAAATTCCCCGCAGGGGATAAAAGCTCAACCATTAATATAAAACCTTTCGCAAACCTTATCTTAAAAGCTTTTTCGCCACGAGCTCCGCAATTCCGGCAGCGCCCTCGTTCGAGGGGTGCACGAGATCGACCTCGAACCACTCGGGGTGCTCGGACGTGAGGTCGTAAACGTCAATGATATTTTCTATTTCAAGCAGGTGTGAGACCGCATAGCCCGTAACGCAGTAGCGCAGCTGCTCCACCGCCGTGGGCTGAATGTCGTAATTCGTCGTTCCGCTGCTCACGCCGTCGGGGAAGAAAGCCGCAGGCGGCGTGCAGAGGTATATTTTTATGTCGGGATTGCTCTTGCGGTAGGCGGCAAGAAGCCTGTCGAGATCCGAGACGAACGAATCCGTTCCCTTGAAATTTTGGGGCTTCGAGTCGTTCGTGCCGAGCATGAGCACGAGAATATCCGCCCCGTATTCGAGGCTCTTTTCGTATTCCGAGGTCTCAACGTAGGGGCTGTCGCCGGTGTAGGAGAGAGTCGTGCCGCTCACGCCGAAATTCTCAACGTGATA
This sequence comes from uncultured Lachnospiraceae bacterium, assembly GCA_964581025.1. Taxonomy (GTDB): domain Bacteria; phylum Bacillota; class Clostridia; order Oscillospirales; family CAG-272; genus RGIG4608. The sequence continues at coordinate 2,317 of CAZONA010000055.1, read as the reverse complement.
TCCGTCGCCGAGAAGCTCGTCAAGGCAGGCAGGATAGCTGTTGTTTTTCCAATTCGATATTCCGTGTCCGTAGGTTATGCTGTCGCCGACGCAGGCAACCTTGATCTGCCCCTCCTGCGGCTCGGAGTGATGATGAATTCCCGACATACCCATATAATACAGTCCTCCCATAACGCCCAAAATGCAGATAAGTAGCACCGAGAGCGTTGAAATTATTATGATTTTCGTTTTCTTTTTCATTTTGATATTTTGATATCCTTATTCGAAATTACTTATCACGCCCGAATAGAGCACCGTGCCGTAGGAATCGGTCAGAACAAAGCCGAACGCACGGTCGACCATCAGCTCGTGATAAACGTCCTCGTAGTAATCCGGACCGGACTGTGAGGGCGAGGGCGTGAGCGCTACCGGCTCTGCGCCGCCGATGCCCGATTTGTCTATCTTAAGGGACACGGAATGCATAAGAGAGCCGCAGTACGCACCGCTCGAGCTTATGCCCGAAAGATCGCACCCTTGCGAGTCGAAAAGGCTTTCAATGCCGAAGCTCTTGCCGAGAACGCTCGAGAGATCGCCGTTGAATTTCGCCTCAAACGCAGGGAAAATCACCCTCGTGTGATGGAGCATACCGCCCTCCGAGTCGAGATATCCGTAGTCGTCGACCGAGAGAACACGGGAAATGTTGCTCGCCGTGAAAACGTTCTTCAGCTGGTATCCGTCCCGGGGGACGATAAAATGCAGCTTGAAGCCGTGCTCGGTCTCCACGAAGAAGGACGAAAAGCTCTCCGTCTCCAGCGCACGTCCGTCGGCATAGCCGCTCCGAAGCATTTGAAGCTTGAGGACCGTGCCGTCGCTCTCAACGAAATCGTAGGTCTCGAGCGTCGAGGTGAGATTTTTGCCGAGCCCGTTCCAAAGCTCGCTAAGCGAGAACGCACTCACGAACGCAAGCCTTTCGGTCTTTGCGTACTTCGTGCTTCCGCCGAAAATACCGTCCGTCTTGTATTCGAGGTACTGATTTATCATTTTTGCGGCGTCGCCGCCGGAGAACGAGGCGGCGTAAACGTCCGAGCCGTAGGCGGACGTGAGCGTGCCGATCTTGGAGGAGGCGTAGGGCAGGGAGTCGTCGAGCCAAAGGGAGCTTGAAAGCACCTCGGACGCTATGACCTTCCTCTTGTCGTCCTCGTCGACGTAGGTAAATTCTCTGTTGCAAACGGAGTAAAGATATTTTGTGAAACGCTCCACCTGCTCGTAGGTGAGTCCGAGTGCGGAGAGTATCTCCTCCCTCGTCTCGCCCTCGGAGCATTCGCACGCAAGCGCAAGCTGCATATAAACGGCAACGGGGGAGATGCAGAAATTAGCACCGTTTCCACGCTCGCCGTAAAGCGAAACGCCGAGCTTCGCACCGAATTTTTCGAGTGCCGAAAGAAATTCGCCGTATTCCTCACCCCTCAGCTCCGATTCGGAGAGCTGAGCCTTGGTGTTTGCAAAGCTCACCGCAAACTTTTTGAGGTTCGGCATGCAGGAAAAGAGCGAGAGCGACAGCGAAAGTATGATTATAAGGGCAATTAGCTTTTTCATCGTAAATATGATCTCCCTTCAAGAAAATCGGTATATTAATATCCATATTAATATTATCACATAAAAAAGGATTTTTCAATAAGAAAGACGAAATTTGTCAGGAAAAATCCGCCGCAATGTGCGAAAATTTACACTATTGACACGGAAAGAGAAATATGATAAAATAAATATGGGATATATCATTGTATCCAAAAGACCGCACATGAATACGAAGGGAGAAAATTATATGAAAAAATTAAAAAGTATCGTATCTCTTACACTTGTCATCATTGTGATCTTGTCCGCCGCTACTCTTGCCGGATGCTATAAGATATCGAGTGGTAAAATGAAATACGTCGTGGGAACGTATAAGCTCATATCCTATTCCGACAGAGTGGATAGGATAGCGCAGGACGGAATAGAGCTCTATATAGTTATACGCTCCGACGGCACGGGCTATTACGGCTATAAGGATAATAATACCGCAGCCCGTATCGAGCCGCTCCGCTGTCGCTATACGGAGGATACGGAAGAGCCGGGAAAATATTCCTACGTCGAGATAGACTTTACGGGGGACGGAAAATACGAGACTCTCGGCATCTACTCAAAGCTCTTTGAGAAAAAGCTCAATGCGAATACGCCCGTCTGGAAGGGAAGCATACTTAACGGCACAGCCGAGGTCGATTATAGGATTTATGTCGAGTTCGAGCGTGTGAGCAACTCCACGGATACGAGCTACATTGAAAAGCACCTGAAGTAAAAG
>CAZONA010000054.1:0-7228 GCA_964581025.1 uncultured Lachnospiraceae bacterium | reverse complement strand
ATCTTACCCCAATCGTCGAAGCCGAGGGGGGAGATATGTGCGCCGAGCTCACAATTTTCAAGTCTGACTGCGCCGAAATCACGCCACGGGCGTGCGATGAAGCACGATCCCTCGGGGACGTTCGGGGCGGCGGTGAATTTACAATTTCTCGCAACGAAGCCGGTCGGCACGTCCTCGGGTGTTGAGGGGGCGAAAACGTATCCCGGCTCGACGCTGACGAATTCGCACTCGTCAAAATACGCCGTTGCGCCGCCGAAGATAAAATCCACGCCACCCTCGATGCGACATTTTTTGAAGCGAACCGTTCTCCTCGTGCGTTCCCGATGCTCGCCCGGTCCGGCAAAGCCGCCGGGAATGATCTCCCTCTCGGGCAGGGGTGCAAGGAAGAGCGTATCCTGATGCCCTCGCAAAACGCAATTTTCAAGCGTGATCCCGTCCCCGTCAAGATAGAGCGCAATCGCCTGTCCGACGTCCTCGCCTCGACCTGCGGTGTTTTCGAAAACGCAATTTCGGAACGTGATATTATTCCCCTCGACGAGCACGGTATACGAGCGGAACGTTCCCCTCCTCGTGCCGTCGGGCATTATCTCACGTGCGAAATGCGAGCCGCTGTAGGTTTTATTTTCTATTACGATATCATTTTCGGCGATCCTTATCTGTTCCATAATTTCAAAGCTCCTCGCCGTTCAAATTCTGTACTTTTGCGAATATTCCGCATATTTTTGAGCAAAATCCGCACTCTCTCGGATGATATGCTCCTCCGCCTCGTGCGCATTCATATTTTTATCGCTTGCGTCGATGACGCCGAGTGCGATATTCGAGCAATGGTCTCCGACACGCTCGAGGTCGGTGAGCATATCCGACCAAATAAACCCTGCCTCGACCGTGCATTCTCCGCCCTTAAGTCTGACGATGTGGCTGTTTCGCAGGGCGGTCTTAAGTCCGTCGACGACCTCCTCAAGCGGCTCGACACGGAAAGCGGAGTCGAGATCGTTCTCCAAAAACGCACGCTCCGTGAGCGAGAGCATTTCCTCAACTGCGGAGCAGAGCGTTCCGAGCTCCGCACGTGCGCCGTCGGTGAATTCTATTTTCTTCGCCTCAAGCTCTTCGACCGATTCAAGCACGTTGACCGCATGGTCGGAGATTCTTTCGAAATCTCCTATCGCCTTTAAGAGCATCGTGATCCGTGCGCCGTCGGAGTCGGACATTTTACTCTGGCTGAGTTTTGCAAGAAACGTTCCGAGCACGTCCTCGTAGCGATCCGCCACCTGCTCAAGCTCTCGTATCTTCTCCGCATCGGCGACGGAGCAGCCGCTCACCGAATGCAAGGAGAGTCTGAAGCATTCGACCGTATCGCTTGCCATTCTGCGAGCAAGCTCCTCACTCTGCGCAAGTGCGATCGCAGGAGTTGCAAGGAGTCTTTCGTCAAGCTCGACCTTTTTCTCCTCACTCTCGCTCTCGCTTTCGGGCACAAGTCGATAAACGAGCCGCTCGAGCAGCGATGATGCCGGCAGCATTATTGCGGTGCACAGGACATTGAACGCCGAATGGCAAACCGCAATACCGAGGCTTGTGGCGGATTCTCCGAGAATTGTCGGGCTGAATATTGCGGAAACGAGAGAGAACACGCTGAGCCAGATCGCCGTGCCTATCACGTTAAAGGAAACGTGGATCAGTGCGGTGCGCTTTGCGTTTCTGTTAGCTCCGAAGGAGGATATGACGGTTGCGATGCAAGCGCCGATATTCTGTCCCATAATTATCGGGATCGCCGCCGCATAGGATACCGCTCCGGTTGCGGTGAGTGCCTGAAGTATTCCGACGGAGGCGGAGCTTGACTGTATGAGCGCCGTAAAAAGCATACCGACGATCACGCCGAGGATCGGATTGGAAAATGCCGTGAACACGTTTTGAAATTCCGGCATTTCCGAGAGTCCCGAAACCGCATTCGTCATTGCCTCCATTCCGAACATCAATGTTGAAAAGCCGAGAAGTATCGTTCCGACGTCCTTCTTCTTTGAGGACTTGGAAAACGAAAATATTATTCCGATCAGTGCGAGAATCGGCGTGAACGACGAGGGCTTGAGCATCCTGATGATGACGTTGTCGCTCGAGATTCCGCTAAGGCTGAGTATCCACGCCGTAACGGTCGTGCCGATGTTCGCACCCATAATAATTCCTATCGACTGGCGGAGCGTCATTATCTTCGAGTTGACGAAGCCGACCGCCATTACCGTCGTTGCGGACGAGCTCTGTATCACGGCGGTAACGCCGACGCCCGTCAGAAAGCTTTTAAGTCGGCTGTCGGTCAGCTTGCCGAGCAGAGCCTTAAGACTGCTGCCTGCACGGCGTTCGAGTCCCTCGCTCATCACGTTCATTCCGAAAAGGAATAGGCAAAGTCCGCCTATCAGAGCCAAAACATCAAAAATATCAAACATAACTATATCTCCCGGGGGTAAAAATTATTCTTCCGAATCTTCATTTTCGGCTTCAGTCTCGTTCTCGATCTCGTCCTCAATCTCATTCTCGATCTCAATCTGCGGCTCGGTGAGCTTGCGGTAGCGTGAGAGCTCAAAGCCGACCGCCGCACAGACGGCGAGAATTATGAGCATTCGGTACGCCCGTGCAGGCTCGCTCGTCTTGCCGAGCAGGTAGGAGAACAGATAAGAGATCGCAACAGTGTATCCGCTATGCAGGACTGCGAGCATTGCCGAGCGGTGATGGCGTGAATGCGTGCCCGTGGCGATGCGGTTGCCTTCATATAATATATAAACGGCAAGGCAGATATAAAAGACCGCCTCGAGTCCGTTTTCTACGGAATTTATGTGTCTGTAATAATTCGAATCGTTTCCGAGAGCCGCACCGACGGGCAGGCAGGCGGAAAAATAGATACAGAGTAGCGTCGGAATGCGAGGCTCAAACCCCTTCCCTGCGCCGAGAAGCAGAAGAAACGCACCGAAAAGGCATGCGCCCAGCCCGACGAGCAGGGATATTTCGGATATCGGCTCAAGCTCGAGCAGAATTTCAAGTGCGCCGAGCAAAACGAGCACCGTTCCCACGGCGGCGAAGCGGAGCTTATATTTTCCGACCTCGTTGGGAGTTCGGATCTCGGCGTCCTTGGGCGTCAAAAAGCCCGACACGGCGCAGAGTAAAAGCCCCGAAAGGTAAAGAAACGCAAAGGCGACACGCACGGGCACTCCGAGCCCGTTTTCGAAATATCCGCTCTCCGCATCGAAAAACAGCAGAAAGCACACCGTGAGCAAAAGCACGGAGACCGCCGTAAGTATTGAAAATATTATCATCGGTATGAGATGCTTTGAAGTCATTTTTAAGTCCTCCTATACAGGCGTGAGCCTGCTACTGATATTTTACCACAATTCCCTCTCCGATGCAATATTCGACGCACAAAAAAAGCACCCCGAGGGTGCTTTTTTTCAACGTTTTTTATTTCCCGAGAGCATTGCTCCGATATCGGGCTTCGGAATACCGATGTCGAGCACGAAAAGGAACGCCATAACGGCAGGTGCTATGAAGTACACCCAGATGCTGACAGATGCGGGTAAAAGCTTTCCGACAAGGAAAATGAGGGGCGTGAGAACGGCGGATGCGGTTATCGGCATTCCTCGGAATTCGTGTGCACACGCCTGCTCCGCGGGATCGGACTGGCGACGTATCTCAAGTATATTGAAGTACGCAAGTCTTATAAGTCCGCAAAGCGCATAGACTGCAAGGATCGCCGTGCCGAGCGCACCGACGACGCCGAGCGAGCGGTAGATCATCGCCGGCAATATTCCGAACGCCACGAGGTCGGAGAGCGAGTCTATCTGTATACCGAAATTTTTCTGATCGTCGCTCCTGTTCTTCTTGGTCCTTGCGACAATGCCGTCAAACATATCGCAAAAGCCCGAGATCAGCAGGCAAAGCACGGCAAGAGCCGTATTTCCCTTTGATGCGGAGACGACTCCGCCGACGGCGGAAAGAAAGCTTATGTAGGTAAGCCAGACCGTATAATCGTAAAATCCTATGAAATGCAAGATGTACCTCCTCATTGGTCGTCGGGATCAGCCGTCGGCAGATCCGCACTCATGTCGGGTTCGCCCGAGTTCTTTCTGTCCGCCTTATCCATTGCGATGGCGATAAGAAATCCGAGCGCACAGCATGCGATGGAGATTATCATACTCCATACGCTTGAAAAATCGTGGGGCAGAGTCTTCAGCGAGGTTGAAATAACGAAGCCGAGAATTATACGGGATATGAGAGCGTAATGCTTTTTGAAAAGCATATTGACGAATTTCGCAAGCAGGACGACCGTTGCGCTTATTCCGATAATGAAAGGAAGAAGCACGGTAAAGTCAAGTCCCGAAATGCCCTCCGTAAGGGGCTCGAAAAGTCCGAGATAGATGAGCAGCGTAGACGAGCTGAGTCCCGGGACGATAAGGCTGAGTCCCCAGAGCACTCCGCAGAACGTGAACGTGAAAAAGTTCTCGGGCAGGTCGATGAGCTCGCCTGCTTCGATTATATGGAAGAATATATACGAGGCGGAGAGTGAGATGATGAACGGCGTCCAGCTCATTTTTCTGTCGGATTCCTCCGCACGCTTGAACATATCGGGGATAGTTCCGCACACGAGTCCGAAAAAGAGGAAGATCGCCACGTCGGGCGCAAAGGAGAAGAACACCTCAACCACCTTTGCAAGCAATATGAAGCCGAGCACCCAGCCGATGATGAAGGGCACGAGCATATTACTGTTCTTTTTGAGAGATTCCTTCGGGTTCGTGAGCAGCTCCATTATCGGCTCAAAAAGTCCGAAGGCTACGCAGAGAACGCCGCCGCTGATACCGGGAAGAATTGCGCCGATTCCGACTATCGCTCCCTGTATTGCGTACATAACGCTCTTACGGATGTCTATATTTCTTGTTTTCATAACAGCTTAAGCGTCCTGTTCCGACTGCCTGTATTCCCTTATGCAGTCCGAGGTGTAGAGTGTTGCGGAGAAGAGCATGAACGCCGTGCAAACGACGACGCAAGCGACGGAAACGGCAGGATATATGTCGTCCCAGAGCATGTGGAGAGCCATCGTGCAGACGATGAGCACCGTGCAAAGCTTGCCGTGCCAGCGTGCGCTGTCAACTCGCTCCGTTTTTTTGAAAAGGAAAAATCTCATAACGAATGCGCTGATCTCCTTGAGTGCGAGCACGATAAAGGGGATAGCCATAATGTGAAATCTCGTGATCAGGCACGCCATCACGCTCAGCTGCGTGAGCTTGTCGGCGAGGGGATCTAAAAATTTGCCGAAATCCGTTATCATATTGAAATGCCTTGCGATAAAGCCGTCGACGACGTCCGTGAGTGCGGAGAGTGCGACGAGAAACACCGCAAGAATATTGTTACGCACCCAGACGTACACATAAACGATAACGGGTATCAGAGCGAGGCGCACGAAGGAGAGCAGATTCGGGATCGTAAAAAACTCGTCCCTGACCTTCTTGAATATTTTTGCAAATACTTCCTTCATACCGTACCTCCTCCTGAAAAGCATAGACTTCACTAAGTTAATTATATTCAACTTTTCAAGTTTGTCAAGTGTATTTTCAAGATTTTCAACAAAAATTGAGAAAATTTTAACATTGTTAATGAATTATTAACATAAAATACGGGTTGATTTTTTCTGCGTCTTATGGTATAATGATTTGTTATTGTAATGATCAAAAAAGAGGAGAATAAATTTGAACACGTTGACCAAAGAAAACAAGATGGGCGTCATGCCCGAAAACAAATTGCTCTTGTCGATGTCCGTGCCGATGATGCTTTCAATGCTCATTCAGGCACTGTATAATATCATCGACGGGCTTTTCGTGGCAGGAATCAGCCCCGAGCAGTTCGAGCTCACCGCCGTGAACCTCGCCTACCCCGCCCAAAACCTTATGATCGCCGTTTCCGTCGGAACGGGCGTCGGCATCAACGCCTTAATTTCCCGAAATTTAGGTCTCGGAGATCGCAATAAGGCGGATAAGATCGCCGGTCAGGGATTTTTCCTTGCAATCGTATCATATATTTTGTTCGCAACGCTCGGTACAGCCCTCGCACGTCCCTATATGGAGATGATGACTGCGGATATTTCGATCGAAAACGGCAAGCTTGAGGTCATCGAGATGGGCGTTACGTACCTCAGAATATGCTTTATATTCTCGTTCGGTATCTTTTGTCAGGTCGTCCATGAAAAATTTGTGCAGGCGACGGGTAAGACCACGCTCTCGATGATAACTCAGGTCGTCGGTGCGGTGTTCAATATCGTTTTCGACCCGATCCTCATCTACGGCTTGCTCGGATTTCCCAAAATGGGAATCGCAGGTGCGGCGGCGGCAACCGTCGGCGGTCAGATCCTTTCGGGACTTGTCGGCTCGCTCCTCCATATTTATAAAAATAAAGAGGTCAGACTTAAGGCGCATAACGTTGTCCCCGATCTAAAGGTAATCGGCGAGATATTCAAAATAGGTCTCCCCTCGATAGTTATGAATTCGATAGGCTCGTTTATGACTGCGGCGTTCAATAAGATAATTATGCCCCTCTCACAGTACGCCGTCAACGTTTTCGGCGTCTACTTCAAGCTTCAAAGCTTCGTGTTTATGCCTGTTTTCGGATTCAATAACGGAATTATCTCCATCGTTTCCTATAACTACGGCGCAAGAAAGCGTAAGAGGATCATCAAAACCGTTAAGCTCGGACTCGTCTATGCAGTGTCCTTTATGCTCTTCGGATTTGTGCTCTTCCAGATCTTCCCCAATACCTTCCTTCAAATGTTTAGCCTCGGCGAGGAGGCAATCGCAACCGTCGGCGTCCCGGCGTTGCGTACAATTTCAATAAGCTTTATCTTTGCCGGCTTCTCGATAATCTGCGGAGCGGTCTTTCAGGCGTTCGGATACAGTACGCTCTCAATGCTCATCTCCATCGGACGTCAGCTCGTTACCCTGCTCCCCGTCGCATACCTGCTCTCACTTACCCGGAATATTAATTACGTCTGGTGGGCGTACCCCGTCGCCGAGCTCGTCTGCGTGATACTCAGCGTCGTGTTCTTCATACATATCTATAAAACGAAGATCGCAACTATCCCCGATGAAACCGCAAAAACGGAGCTCTTGGATATTTGAATTGAAAAGCAAAAAAGCGTCGCCTGCGACGCTTTTTTTGATCCGCATAAAAATGCTTTTACCCCCTAATAAAAGTTTTCGCC
>CAZONA010000053.1:0-7501 GCA_964581025.1 uncultured Lachnospiraceae bacterium | reverse complement strand
GAACCGAATGGGAAGGAACTGGTTCAAATGCATCTGAAGATGATTGGGAACAGGGGTCATTTAGTTCTACACCAGAAATAACGGGTGGTACTGATGAATCTACTCAACTTAATGTATCTCAATCATTATTAGACGAAGAAAAAATCAAAGAATTGCAAGAAGGCGTTAGTATTTTCGAACAAGTTTTAACAGAGTTTGGATTGACGGTTGGTGATTATGCTCAAGATTATATTAGAAAAATTTTCAAAGAAGATTTAACTGTTGATAAAATTGTTTTTAATGATTCTACAAATTTCAATGCAAATTTCTTTGATAATTCTGCTAATCCAGCTACGTCAAAAGCTTCGATTGCAGTTAAAGAGTTTATTAATAGATGGTTTGATTATTTTAGAAAATTATCATTAGTTGTTATTTTATGCTTTTTAGTTGTTGCTGGAATTAGAACAATTTTAGGCTCAACAAAAGGTAAAGTAAAAGCTTTGGAAACAGTAAAAAAGGTTGTTATAGCCGTTATGCTAATTTATTTTTTCCCTTATGTTATACGAATTGCTTTTGATTTAAACGAAGCACTTGTAAGTAAGGTAAAAGAATATGCTTATCAAAATGTTAGTGTAGGTACTACTTTAGGTTCTACTATTTCAACAGAGTCAGATTTAAAGGCTGAAGAGTTAGAATTTAGAAGTCCAATATATATTTCATCTGATTCTGCCATAATTAGAGCTGGAAGCGAAGAAGCAACTCAGATATATTTAAATCAGGTAAAAACTTATGCAGCCAAAGTGGATATGATGAGAATTATGCGTGCTTATGCGGGAATAACACTTAAATTTTTATATGTTATTATCTGGGGAATAATGCTTGCACAGTTATATATACTTGTAATTATTTATTTAAAGCGTTATGTTACAATTGCTTTTATGCTAATTATATATCCATTAACGGTAATAGGTTATATATCTGGAAATATGTTTGGCAAATCACAAACAGCATTTAATTCATGGTGCAAGAAATTTTTCAGTACAGTGTTTTTGCAAAGTATACATGCAATAACTTATGGATTAATTAGCAGAATAGTTGTTTCATCATTACAAACGTCAGGTGTTACTAATTTAAATCGTTTAAATTGGCTACTTATGATAATTGCGACATCGTTCTTGTTCTCAGGAGAAAAAATCATTATGCGTTTATTCAATGCATCAGTTGATACTTCTGAAAGAGGCGGATTTAAGAGATGGTTTGGTGCACCAAAGCAAATGATTGGTGCTTTAAAGGGTAAATAAAATTAATATAAAAAAGAAAGGTGGTGTTGTGATGAAAAAAGTTTTTAGGGTTGTAGTGTATCTTTTTGTAATCACAACACTATTTACTTTTAATTCGAACGTCTTTGCAAGTGAAACTCAAAACGAAGAAACTACAGAAGATGTTTTAAATAAAATCGTAAATAAAGGCTCTGTAATGACATATATACAAACTGACAACGATGGCAATCAATTAATGGAAGAGTATTATGTATTTTCAACAAAAGGTTTAGAAAACAACTTTGATCCAAGTACTGGATACGTTACAGTAAATGGGCAGAAATATACTTTTGCGATAACATTCCAAGGCGAAAATGGTTCTAATGTTATAACAAGTTCTAACATATTTACAGAGGATGATGGTTCATACACTATAAGGCTTGACTCGTTATATGGAAAACCAAGTGATTCTATTAATTATACATATTCATTAACACCAGTAGATGGCGGTGGCGAAAGTTCCAATGTTGCATCTGTTACTAATAAGATTAAAAATGGTAAAACTAAAAGGATTGATATAGAATCTGGTAAAGGTTTTTGGGGAAAAGTTGCACATTTATTAGTTGAAATACTTTGTGGAATAACAATTCCAGCTGGTGATTCTTATGTACACATGATATCTTCTGCAATTGGTGAGCCGGTTACAATTGATGCAGTCGTATTTAACGATATTCAAAAATTAAGTATTGATTTTTTTGATGGCACATCTGGAGAGGTAACTTTATCAAATGGTACAAAGATTATGCCGTTAAAAAACATTTTAAAAGATACTATAAATACTTGGTATGGATATTTTAAAAATATAGTGTTAATCTTTTATATGGCAATGTTGGTTTATATGGGAATAAAAATTTTACTTACGTCGACTGCCAACAAAAAAGCTATATACAAAAAGACATTATCTGCTTGGGTTATGGGAATTGCAATGTTAATGTTTTTCCCTTATGTAATGAAATATGCTATTAAATTAAATGAGGCTCTTTGTCAGGCTATACGTAACAATGAAAGTGAAAATAAAGTTGGTAATACTGCAAATGTTAATATAAGTTTTTGGAAAGCCAAAAATTTATATGGAACTGATGGGTTTGTTATGCTTATGCTTGGAGATGATGCTAATACTGCACTAAAAGAAAGTGAACAAGAAAACTTTGCTAGCACAGCGGTTGCAAATGGAGTGTTTAAAGGAAATGCTATGATGGAAATTCGTTTCATTGCAGCTCATACATCAAACTTTATGCTAGTTATAATTTATTTCATTTTAATAGGTGAAACATTAGCGCTTCTAATAATGTATTATAAACGTGTTTTTATGTTAGCGTTTTTAATAACAATTTTCCCTATTGTTATGGCTACATATCCACTTAATAAGATTGGTGATTTAAAAATGAATACATTTGGAGTGTGGTTTAAAGAATTTATAATTAACATATTTGTACAATCATTTCATGCGGTGACTTATGTTGTTGTTGTTTCGATTGGCGTAAATGCATATTTCACAGATCAAAACTGGTTACTTATGATAATGTGTATTTTATTCTTATTTCAAGGTGAAAAAATTATCAGAGGAATATTTGGTGCTAAATCAAGTATTAACTCAATTGGTGATATGGCAGCAGCTGGTATGATGGCAGTAAATCTTGCTAGAAACGCAACAAAATTTATTCCATCAATTGGTGGTAAGGATGATAGTGGAAATGATAATGCAACTAAAAAGGCAGCAGCAGATAGAAAGGCAGCACGTACAAATCCTGGAGCAAATACACCAGGTGCACAAGCAAATGCAAGTGAAGTGGATAACATCACTAATAGTACAAATGGCACAAGCGGAGCTGATTCAGAAGTTCAACTTGGAAGAGCTTCAGCTGAAACGCCTACTTCTGCTAACAAATCTTTTGAGGATAATTATGCAAATAAAAGGTCTAAATTTGACAAAGTGTCGGGTGTAATTGGTAGTGGGGTAAGTGGAGCTTCGCAGGTTGTCGGCGGTTTATCAGGATTTACTTTTGGAATGGCACAAAATGATGGAAAAGGTCCTTCTGGATTGGAAAAAGGAATTCAAAATGCTGTTCAAGGAAGTGCTACAGGCAAAATGATTGGCGTTGGTGCATACAACATGTTAAAAGCTCCTATAAGCAAAACAGTAGGTGTTGTTGGTGGTTTAAAATTAGCTAGTGAATATAAATCAGGAGAACACGATGATGAAATATTTACAGATGCTGACAAGGCTTTAGATGATGTTCAAAAAGAAGCACTTAGAAAGGCTTATGCACAAGCTGCAAGAAGAAAAGGTGCAGGTTTCGACAACTCAGCGGAAATTAAAATTATGAAAGCAAGAGTTGAACAAAGTAAGAAATAAATTATTTAATTTGGAGGTGAGAGCAATGAAAAAGAATAAAATTTTAATAAGTATTACAATGATTTTCATTGTTCTACTTTCAACAACTGTTTTGGCGACTGGAACAGTGACTGGTACTTCTTCTGGAGTGCAAGGCACAGGAACTGAAGAAGATCCTTATGTTATTACATCTAACACAACTTTTACAGCTCAAACAGTACCTTTTTATTTTACAGTTCAAACACCAGGTGTTTATCAAGTTAATTATGGTCAAAACAATAACATGACTTTTACACTTTTGCAATCTGGAAACAATAATGCTTATATTTCAATTAATTCAGGAAAACGTAAGGATTCGGCAAATTGGCAATTAGGAATAACAACTGAAGCAAATGTATGGGCTACTTCTGCAACTCCAGCTTATGCAATTAATGAAAGCTCATATTATGTAACTGCATATCCTGATATTGAAAGGATATACCCTAGGGAAGAATATGTTATAAAAAATGGAAAAATTGTAAATTGGCTTTCTTTAACTGAGGAGGAACGATATAGTCAAGATTATTCTACACCAACTTTTGGAACATTAGGTCAAGAAGATGAAATACCAGGTGATAAATGGTATTTAGGAGGTACTCCAATTGTAAAAAGAGAAGTTCTTCTTTCAAATGCCACATACAGTCAATCTGGTTATGACGTATCTTCTGGTGATTATTATTATTTCACTAACGAAAGTGCAGGAAAGTCTTTATATACTTCTTTAGGATATGAAGCCAATAGTTCTCTTTTTGAATATTTGGAAGACACATCATTATTGTATAATAAATCTTTTATGCAATACGGAATTTCACCTTCAATTATTTCTGTTGAAGAGCCTGGCACATTGGTTTATCAATTCGCAGGAGATTATGATTTTCCAGAGGATGATGGAGAGAAGGGTAACTGGATCGAACAACAGATAGTTAAATTATTTATGAGTTTTGGAGATAATTTCTTGTTAAAGATGCTTAGAAAAGAAAGTATACTTGGACCAGACCTTAGTATAGATGCTTTAATATTTGATGAATATGATAAAACAAAACTTGACTTGTATGGCGAAAGTGGTGGCAGTAGTGTTACAGAGGCAATTAAGAAAACTGTAAATTATTGGTTTGAAGCATTTAAAATACTTGCTTATGTAGTATATATGATTATATTAGTTTATACAGGTATAATGATTATTTTAAATGCTGGAACAGGAAAACAAGATAAATGGAAAGCATATTTAGGCAACTGGGTTATGGGAATAGCATTACTTGTGTTAGTTCCGAGATATGGAATACCATGGTTATTTAAAATAAATACAGCATTTGTTTCTTACATTGGAAAAGGTCATCAACCAATGAAAACTTATTACAACTATTATGATTTGAAAGCATCTTATAGCGGTAAATATCCAGATATTATGGGCTCTGATAGTACAACAATTACTATTGAAGAGCTAGTAATATTAAGAAAACAGTTAACAGAGGAAGAAGATGTAACTATTACAGAAGTTAAAGATAAAATTCAAAAAATAGTAGATAAAAGTAAGAAAGCATTGAGAAAAGAAATTGAAGATAAAAATCCTTATGTTTATGCGGATTATACTGAAGCTGAAATTAATGCAGAAATAGATTCAGCTATAGACAGTAAACTAACAAGCATGCTTGAAGGAAAGTATCAATTAAATAGATGGGTGGCAAAAGGTGAAACTGATGAACAAATAGAAGAAAGATTGGTAGGGTTGTACCAATATTATGGATTTTCGCAAAGTGCTACAATTACAGATATATATAGTCAAGCTTTTGAAAACATATTCTTAGAAAAAGAAATTGATGCAAACGGCAATGAAAAATGCGTTGCGGTAAAGAAAGAATACATGGATTTAATTAAAGAAATAGCAGAAATTAAGCGTAACATTGGCGTTGTTGACGAAGCTATGGAAACGCTAAAAAATGATTTAATGGGAATGATGAGAGCTTATGCTGGAAAATATGGAAGAATTGTATTTGTATTTTTATGGTATGTTCTTTTCTTCCAACTAATAAGCTTGGTAATTATATATTTCAAAAGATTATTCATGGTAGCAATTTTAATAGCGATTTTCCCACTAATAATGATGTCTTACGCAATCGACAAAATGGGCGATGGCAAGTCACAAACCCTTTCGCTATGGCTTAAAGAATTATTGGCAAATGTTTTTTTACAATCAATACATGCCGTAATCTATGTTGTTTTAATTGAGATGGCATTAGAGATTTATGCAGCAGACAATAATAATTGGATGCTACTAATGGCAAGTGTATTTATGCTAATACCTGCCGAGGCGTTAATGAAAGATATATTTGGCTTGAATGGTTCAACAGTTGGAAAACTTTGTGGTGCTTTAATGGGAAGCTTAACTGCAATAGGTTCGGCGGCAGCAATAGCACGTTCTTGGAAAGGCAAGAAAGACGAATCTGTTACAAAGAAGAATAATGCAAGGTTTAAAAAGTTGCAAAAAAGTCAAGATAGGGCAGATAAAAAGAAAGCAATACGTGATGACAAACTAGCTTATGCTAAAATGAATGGTAAAGGCGATATTAGAGAAAAATACAATAAGGCACGAGATGTTGCGTATGCTGCGGGAAGTAACGTTAGAAGTGCTGTTGCAAAAGCTGCACCTCATGTAGATAACGTTGCTAGAAATGTCAAAAATGTTGCTGCTGTAACAGCTGGCACTGCTGTGGCAATTGCTGGTGGAGATGTTCAATCAATAGGGCAAGGTGCTCAAATTGCAAATGCAATAACAGGAAAAGGAAAGAAGTTGTCAGATGATAAAGTGGATATTAAATCTGAATTATCTTCAGCTTATAAAAGAAATAAGGCTGCTAAAAAAACGTCAACAACGAGTTCTAGTGGAACGACTACACCATAAAAATAAAACGAAAGGAGGCAAATAATATGAAAAATTTTAAGAAGAAAATAGTTGTTGCAATAATATTTTTAGTAATATTATTTGCCAACGTTTCATTTGCGGATACGCCAGAAATAACTCCGGCTGGTTATAAAATAACTTTTACTGTGCCAGTTGGTTCTACAGGATTTAATTATTATAACGTATATAAAGTTAATGGAAATGATAAATCTGAATTACCGGAAGTTCATTATTTTGATAAATATGGTAAACTTCAAACGGCCCAATTAAGTTCTATACGTGATGGAAATGCATCAAGATACATTATACTTTCACCTGGAACAGAATATTTTGTTTGGATAGATGGAGCTGATACAAAACTTTTAGTTGATCCAGCAGATGCTTCGCTTTCTGAAATGATATATAGTATTGACGATGTGCAAGGGGAAGAATATGAAGAAGAAGTTGAACCTGAGCTTTATGAAAAAGTATTTTCGTTTTTAATTAGACTTATGGGAGAGCTTTTAAACAAGCTTATTGGCTTAGTTGCAGGAGAACCTCTTACAATAGACAAGATATTATTTGATCAATATTCAAGAGTGCAATTAACATTCTTTAAAAAAGATTTTAAATATTACAATAATGCAGGTTCAAATCCTAATCCTTGGCTTTCTGGTGCAACCGAACCGCTTAACAGAATATTTACTTTATTCAGGAATATTGCACTAGTTGTATATATGGTAATTTTAGTTTATCTTGGAATAAGAGTAATGCTATTCTCAACGGCAGAAAGACAATCAAAATATAAAGAGGTTTTAGTCGACTGGGTAAAAGGTATAGCAATTTTATTTTTATTTCCTTATGTTATTAGATATACAATAACTTTAAATCATGCATTGGTTACATATATCTATGAAAAATCAGCTGGCTTTTTAGATGAACCTGCTGTAA